>NZ_JBSQBM010000003.1:0-428539 GCF_059417685.1 Paenibacillus sp. LT-B23
GTTAGAAAACTTTTTTTGCTGGAAAATCGGTGAATTTCTTGACTGCAAACATTTATGATATACTCATTGGATTGGAAACCTATTGAAATGTTAAATGGATGAATCATATGGAATGACAGGCAGAGGTGAAATGAACATGTTCGACCCGACGGTTTTTGATAATTTAAAAGTAGCTATGGAAAATGCAGTATATGATCTGGATAATCTGGATTCACGCATTGAAATCACGCAACGGATCGACCGATTGGAAATGTCTGTGATGTCGCGTGAATTCGCTATACAGTTCAGGCTGACGAAACGACCCAGTGTGACGGCGGAAATTCGCTTAAAGGCAGATTTAAACAACTTGGCTGCGGAAATTTTGGAGATTGAAGATCAAGTCCCCGGATGTGTACTTCTGCTCAGCTTCTATATGGAGGTTCGTAAGGTTGAAACACAATGCAGCCAGATTGAAGATATATTGATGCAGATTTGGAAGCCGGATCTTAGGCCGGTCCAAACGCTCAGCTTTGTTCACGGGGAGAAGGCAACTACGTACCAAAACAAGATTGAGCTTCAATTTTCCAGACAAATTAATGAAGATCAGATGGAGGATATCCCGGAGCTGTTGGAGCATATTTTGCTGACGCTTACGGAATTGTACAAGATCTAAAATGTCAGTTGAAAAGGGAAATCAGAATAAAAGGAGTTGAACATATAAAATGAACGAACTTGAATTTTCCCAAGTGTATGCGATTATGGAAGCTTCTTTTCCTGAAACGGAATGCAGAACTTTTGCGTCGCAGAAGGCTCTGCTTACTCATCCTTCTTATCGCATAATCACTGAAAAGAATGAGCAAGGGCATACAATCGCTTTTCTGGCAGGCTGGGAATTTACATATTTTCGGTTTGTAGAGCATATTGCGGTAAACCCGGCTATACGTGGTGGCGGGTTAGGCAAAAAGCTCATGAGCAGATTTATTTCGCAATCCGATAAACTGGTAGTACTGGAGGTTGAGCCACCAGTGGATGAATGGACTCGGAGAAGAATTGGTTTTTATGAACGCTTGGGATTCCATCTCAACGATTTTGAGTATGTACAGCCTCCTTTGAGGGAAGGGCAGGCCGATCTGAGGCTTCAAATTATGAGCTATCCGTATGCGCTAACAGAGCAGGATTTTGCGCCGTTTAGACAAATTTTATATACTGAGGTTTACGGGCTGTAATGAGAGAACATATATATTGGTGTAGGTAAAATATAAAAGGCTCTGCTTTTACCGAATTTTTAAGGGAGCAGAGCCTTTGGCCTCATTGAGATAATGTTACTTATGCTTTGTCCAAACCATTACAAATTCCTTTTCACGGGTTTCTGGATCAACGGATTCCTCTTGAATGATAAATCCATTTTTGGTATAAAAGTTAAATGCCTTCGTGTTGGACTGGTATACTTTCAATTGGATCTGATCATGTTGCTTCTTAATCCAATCTAATAGTAACTTGCCATACCCTTTTCGTTGGGAATCTACTCGTATAAACAAGGCCGCCAAATATTCATCTATCATAGAAACAAAGCCACCAATAGTGTGATCGTCCTGTATAATAACGTAGTGTTGAGCTAGTGGAAGGTATTTGTCTTCCATTTCGTCAACCTGTGATGTCCAATATTGTGGATCAATAAAATGATGGGCCTCTATGGAAGCTTCCAGCCATATAGATGCTAAATCTTTAAACTCTTCCACATTCCCCGGTCGAATAGACATAGAATGACCTCTTTTCCCAGTATGTAATTTGGTTACGATAGTGTGGTGTTTAACATAAAAAAGACCGTCCGTAGACGGTCTTTCTACCCGTAGCGCTTATTTAAAGCATTGATCCGTATCCCGCGCCTCCGTCATCTCTGAGAATTAGAGAATGGCGGACCGGGTAAGGGACACGTTCAACATCTGATTACTAATGTTGACGCACCTCCTTTCCTGATGCGCCTATATTACCATATATGGTAAGAGAAATCCAGTCGTTTTCACATGTTTTGTGGAATTATATATGGAAAATATAACGTAAAAATGGCTTGCTTTTATTCTCTATGGGCGATATAATCTTAATTACGGTGATTATATGTACTAGGCATTATTTATGGACCTGTTACATAGATAAACCATCGGCATGATTACATACTATGCGGTCGTGGCGGAATTGGCAGACGCGCACGGTTCAGGTCCGTGTGGGCTAACCCCCGTGGAGGTTCGAGTCCTCTCGACCGCATCATTAACATAAAAAAGGTTCATCATTGCTCATTGTAGCAATGATGAACCTTTTTTATGTTATCTACAGCGCTGGTAGCAATATCAAAGGGATGAGCGTAGCATTAGTCATTTACCTGAGCGTGTATTTCATCGTGATTCTCGGTGTTTCTTGACATGATAACGGGTGGAGCACCGTTTGCTACAAAACCGCTGTAGTCCGTTTTTAGAATGATCGGAAAATATTTGGATCTGAAACGCAGACTTTAAGTCTTGGTCTTCCGTACAGGGCCAGCTCTCTTCCGAGCGTATGTGAACAGACCGCTAGAATACGGTCGGCCAAGCTGCCTGTGTTTTTATCAGGTGGATTGTACACATAACGAAAGTTGCCGTCTCCCTGTGCATTTAATCGTGGGCGGAGGGGGGACCGTAATTCAAACTTCGTAAGAAATTCTCCCAGTTGCTCATCACTTCCATTCATAATCAAATCACGCAGGCTGTCGCGGTAAGCACGCACGGCTGTTAGCTCCTTCCGAGCTACCGTTTCATCGCATAACACTCCATAACTTTGCAATAGGTCACCAAAGAGATGTTGACTGCTGTATTACGCCCGTAAAAGGTTGAGCCTCAAGCTGATTTGCTATATAGTTATGACTTGGACAACCATTCCATCTATATTAAATGAATGCCAAAGTAGGGGGCCCTTGCAATGATTATTAAACCGAAAATCCGTGGCTTTATCTGTACTACTGCGCATCCAGGAGGATGTGCGGCTCATGTCAATCGTCAAATCGACTATATCAAAGAAAGTCCGTCAATACAAGGAGCCAAAAAGGTGCTTGTGATCGGTGCTTCCACCGGCTATGGACTGGCTTCCCGCATTGCTGCCAGCTTTGGTATGGGAGCTGATACCATAGGTGTATCCTATGAACGCCCCGCTTCAGAAGGACGCACAGCCTCGGCTGGATGGTACAACACTATAGCCTTTGAGAAATCGGCTAGAGCAGCGGGCTACATAGCAGAAAGCATTAATGGAGACGCTTTTTCCCATGAAATCAAGCAGGAGACGTTGAAGCTGGTTAAGGAAAAGCTGGGCAAGGTAGATCTGATTGTGTATAGTGTCGCCTCACCACGACGGACGCATCCCGATACGGGTGAAACCTTCAACTCCGTTCTCAAGCCCATCGGGCAGCCTTTTTCTGATAAAACGGTGAATACCAATACAGGTGTCGTATCGGAGATTACGCTGGAGCCGGCTACGGAAGAGGAAATTGAAAATACGATAACAGTAATGGGGGGCGAAGATTGGTCCTTATGGCTAAAAGCGCTGGAAGAAGCTGATCTGCTGGCGGAAGGGGTAACCACACTGGCTTACTCATATATTGGCCCAGAAATCACGGAGGCTATTTACCGTAAAGGAACCATTGGCAAAGCCAAAAATGATTTGGAGGCCACTGCTCATACCTTAACGAAGCAACTGGAGCGTTATGCTGGAAAAGCCTACGTTTCTGTAAATAAAGCTTTGGTTACACAGTCCAGCTCCGCTATTCCAGTCGTGCCTCTGTATATTTCTTTGCTGTTTAAGGTTATGAAGGAAAAGGGCTTGCATGAGGGCTGCATCGAGCAAGCACAGCGTCTGTTCGGGAAGCTATATAGTGAAGCGACAGTGGAAACCGATGAGGAAGGGCGCATTCGTCTGGACAACTGGGAAATGAGAGCCGATGTGCAGCAGGCTGTCCAAGAGGCTTGGTCCGGGATTACTACAGAAAACGTGTCTGAACGGGGCGACCTCGAACAATATCGTCTGGACTTCCTTCAATTATTTGGATTCGGGTTTGATGAAATTGATTATGATTTGGACGTAAATCCAGATATTCAGTAGCATCGTGGCGGATTGCGAATTGTACGGCAAACATAATAAAAACGGGCACTTACAAGCGAAATAAATGGCTTGTGGTGCCCGTTTTTTTATATCAGGATTTTGCAAAATTCCTCATATGTTAGGCAAATGTATATAAGCTGAACTAAAAAAGGTACATGGGAAACGGAGTAGGCGGAATGGTGCTGTACAAGCGAAGCACCATCCGTCTGCGAAGTGGCACTAAGGTAACTTTTAAGTTCGACTTATATAGTGTTCTTGTTTCAGCAGTTGAAACTATTGGGGATCTGACGTAGATACCGATTTGTAATGAAGCAGACGAAAAACAGCGATGGTAATCATGATCCCGGCAACGCCGAAGACAGATACGGAGGTCAAAGCCTGATAGGCTTGCCAGCCGAATAAAAAAGCAATACCACTGCCAAAGGTTGTGCCTGCCAGTAAACCGAGTGCGCAAGCGATGTCTGTTCTGAATTTCATAAGTATGTTTCCTTTCGGAATCAGGATTTGAAAAGCAACTTGTACTTTTTATCTGGACTTGGACAGGAACTTGTGCGTACAATTAAATAGAAATCGTTTTCAAAGGCAATCTTGTTATCATTATGGATCATTCTTGTGCAAATTATTCCTTTTCAGGAGGTAGATGAAATGAATATGAATGAGCAGATCAAGCAGTGGAACGAAGAGGCACAGGCAAACAACGCCGATCATCCTTACCGAAAGGTCGAATTGTTTATTGAGGTGCGTGATGGGGCGCTTAATGCCGTCGTCCCCTATCTGAAGCAACGGAATTACCGTCATGTGACGCTGGTAGAGGATGAACATACTTCTGCGGCGGCAGGGGAAAAGGTGGCACAACTCATACGTGACGCAGATTTGGTGGTCGATGTGGTCCGGCTGCCTCCCAATGCTGTGGGGGATGTGATTGCAGATGAGGGCTATATCGTAAAGGTGTTGTTGGGCGTGGCAGATGAGAGTCAGGCTGTACTGGCCGTAGGCTCCGGCACTATTCATGATCTGGTTCGCTTCGCATGCTATAAAATGAATCGTCCGTTCCTGTCGGTGCCGACGGCCGCTTCTGTGGATGGATTCACATCGGCAGGCGCGCCGTTG
Source organism: Paenibacillus sp. LT-B23 (assembly GCF_059417685.1). Lineage (NCBI taxonomy): Bacteria > Bacillati > Bacillota > Bacilli > Caryophanales > Paenibacillaceae > Paenibacillus > Paenibacillus sp. LT-B23. Next base: position 5,212 of record NZ_JBSQBM010000003.1, read on the forward strand.
ATTGTGGGCGGCAGCAAGCAGACATTCCAGGCAGTTCCACCTGAAGCGATCTTTGCTGACCTGTCCGTACTGGCGAATGCGCCACAAGCGATGACAGCCGCAGGCTTTGGCGATATGCTCGGCAAATTCACCTCATTAGCCGATTGGCATGTGTCCAGGGATTTGGGAGACGAACCCTATTCGCCCCTGGCTAATCGAATCACGGAGGAAGCGCTGCAAGCCTGTGTAGAGCATGTTGATGAGATTGCAGCGGGTAGTCAGGCAGGTGTCGAAGTGCTGATGAACGCGCTGATCGCATCCGGCATTTCCATGCTGATGATTGATCATTCCCGTCCGGCATCGGGTGGAGAGCACCACATTTCTCACCGAATTGAAATGGATTTTATTGCAGAGGGACGCAAGCAAATTTTGCATGGTGCCAAAGTGGGCGTAGCTTCTGCTTTACTGGCGGACTTGTACAGGGATCTGGCTGCTAGCCAAGATGTGGATGCATTTAAGGTATACCGAACCTTGCCAACGTCGGAGCAGATGCGTGCATGGCTGGCTCAGGTAGGTGGCCCGTCCGCGATTGCCGAGCTGGGCGTTACCGAGGAACAGCTTGCACGCGCACTCCGCACAGCTCATACCCTGCGTAATCGCTATACAGGGCTCAAGTATATGAACGATCATCAATTGATTCGTTCATAATATGTACATCTGCACAAGCGGTATTTAGACGGGATTAGCCAAGCACTTGTAACATGGAAGGGATTAGCGAATGGGTTTACGCCTCCGGTAGCTATACAACGATATCCTGCTCCTGTGAGATTTGTATGTACAAATGAACGATATGCTATAATCGTGAAATACAAAAGGGTACACGATATTGCAAGTGACGGAGGAAATTATGGCGCCCAAATATATACAAGTTAAACAGGAAATTTTATCATGGATTCATTCATCCAGGCTGGAGCCTCAAAGCCAGCTTCCATCTGAACATGAAATGTCTGAGCAATTTGCGGTTAGTCGGCAAACCGTGCGTCAGGCGTTAGGCGAGCTGGTACAGGAAGGTTGGCTTTTTCGCATGCAGGGCAAGGGAACCTTTGTTGCCACACGGGACAGCAAGCAGCCCGAGGACCCACGGACCATCGGGGTCGTTACGACCTATATATCCGATTATATTTTTCCCTCGATTGTGCAGGGAATTGAAACCAAATTAAGTCGTCAGGGCTATAAGCTGCTGCTCTCAAGTACAGGCAATGACCCCGAGCAGGAACGGCAGTGTTTGGAAATGCTGTTAAGTCAGCCCTTAAGCGGGATTATTATTGAGCCGACGAAAAGTGGGGAACGCAATCCCAATTTGAATTATTACCTGACCTTGGAAAATCGCCAAATTCCTTATTTAATGATCAATGCCCGGTATGAGGAAATGGATGCGCCATGTCTGCGTGTAGATGATGAGAAGGGTGGATTTTTAGCGGCTGAGCATCTGATTAAGTTGGGACATCGGCGGTTAGCCGGGTTTTTCAAAACAGATGATATGCAGGGAATTCTACGTATGAAGGGATTTGTAGCCGCCCACCGCAAATATGGGGTTACGTTGCATCCGAATGCAGTGACCACCTACCGGACAGAAGAAAAAAATGAGGTTCCGTTACAGCGTGCGTCTGTGCTGCTGAGTATGGAGCCGGGAGAGCGTCCTACCGGATGGGTAACCTATAATGATGAGCTGGCTGTGCGTTTGTTGGACATTGTGCGTTCGGCGGGTCTGAGCATTCCGGATGATTTGTCGCTGGTCGGGTTTGATGACTCTTTTTTGGCAACGGCAACGGAAATCAAGCTAACTACAATCCGACATCCGAAAGAGGAGCTGGGACTTCGTGCTGCTGATACGATACTGTCGATGATCGAAGAAAAGGGCTTTCGCGAAGAGGATCGTCAGTGGATTATTCCGCCTGAGCTGATTATCCGTGAATCTACGGGGCCTATTGCCAGTGATATATAGGAGCCTATAAGTATGGGCGAGTTTTATTAAGACACATGTAAGGACAAGTTGGAAAGAATGTAGTTCTAACACCTAATAGCATATTGGCGTGCTCACTCGCCGTACAGGACAGCCTGTTTTCTGGATTGCAGAAAATAGGCTGTTTTTGCTATGTTTTTTCTGAAAATATAAACAGCTACGTGACGAAAAAACGGATAAAAAAACACTGGCTAAGTTGTACGTACAAGTGTATAATGAAAGCGGAACCAAGGATATGGGGTCATGATGATCCGCTGTAGTTTTCCATTTGAAGCTGGGTTTAGCACTTCCATTGCAGATTTCAGAAATGATAGTAAAAGGAGTGTTTTATACATGTTAGAACAATTGAAACAGGAAGTATGGGAGGCTAATTTGGCTCTTCCCAAGCACGGTCTGGTTACTTTTACGTGGGGAAATGTAAGCGGTATCGACCGTGAGCAGGGGCTGGTTGTAATTAAGCCAAGTGGTGTGGCCTACGAGGAGCTGAAAGCAGAGCAATTGGTCGTACTCAATTTGCAAGGCGATATTGTTGAGGGGGACCTTCGTCCTTCATCGGATACACCTACACATCTGGCGCTGTACCGTGCTTTTCCACAAATCGGCGGTATTGTACACACGCATTCCTCTTGGGCCACAAGCTGGGCGCAGGCAGGACGCGCGATTCCGGCATTAGGGACAACACAGGGTGATTATTTTTATGGAACGATTCCGTGTACTCGTGCGATGACTTCAGAGGAAATTGCCGGAGAGTATGAGCTGGAGACGGGACATGTGATCATTGAGACGTTTCAAGATATTAGTCCGGCGGACATTCCAGGTGTACTCGTTAATCAGCATGCACCGTTCGCCTGGGGGAAAAATGCTGATGATGCTGTTCATAATGCGGTGGTGCTGGAGGAAGTAGCCAAGATGGCGTACCGTTCCTTCGCGTTGAACCCGGAATTAACCTCTATGGATCAGGCGCTTTTGGATAAGCATTTTCTGCGCAAGCATGGAGCGAACGCTTACTACGGTCAAACGAAAAAGGAGGAGACACACAAATGAGCAAGTATACCATTGGTGTCGATTATGGAACAGAGTCCGGGCGTGCGGTCATTGTTGACCTCTCTAACGGAGCTGAAATTGCTACACACGTAACACCTTATCGCCATGGGGTTATTGATGAAGTGCTGCCTGGCAGCGGACGCAAGCTGGAAATGGACTGGGCGCTGGAGCATCCGGCTGACTATATTGAAGTGCTGACGACTTCTGTACCTGCTGTCATGAAGGAGACGGGAATTTCTCCAGATGACATCATCGGGATCGGAATTGATTTTACGGCATGTACGATGCTGCCGATCGACGCGCAAGGACAACCATTGTGTTTTGATGAGAACCTGAAGGATAGCCCGCATAGCTGGGTAAAACTGTGGAAGCACCATGCAGCGCAGGATGAAGCGGATCGTCTGAACGAAATTGCATCACAGCGTGGAGAGGCATTTCAGCCCCGTTATGGTGGTAAAATTTCATCCGAATGGATGATCGCAAAAATTTGGCAAATTCTGAACGAGGCGCCGGATATTTATGATCAGACAGATCGCTTTGTAGAAGCGACCGACTGGGTTATTTCCCAGCTTAGTGGAGAACTGAAACGTAATCAATGTACAGCGGGTTACAAGTCCATTTACCATCATCGTGACGGTTATCCGGACCGCGAGTTTTTCAAAGCGCTCGATCCTCGTCTGGAAAATCTGACAGATACGAAGCTGCGTGGTGAAGTTTATGACTTGGGTAGCCGTGCAGGTGGATTAACAGAGGACATGGCTGCAAAGCTCGGGCTGAATCCGGGAACTGCGGTAGCAGTAGGTAACGTGGATGCACATGCGGCTGTTCCGGCGGTAGGTGTCGTCACACCAGGCAAGCTGGTCATGGCGATGGGAACTTCTATTTGTCATATGCTGCTCGGTGAGGAAGAAAAAGAAGTCGAAGGCATGTGCGGTGTTGTAGAAAACGGAATTATCCCGGGCTATTACGGCTATGAGGCTGGTCAGTCGGCGGTAGGAGATATTTTCGCATGGTTCGTTGAGCATGCGGTTCCCGGTGAGGTGAAGGAGCAGGCTGCGGCAGAAGGCGTGAACGTCCATGTGTGGCTGGAGCGCAAAGCGGCAGCGTACAAACCGGGCGAAACCGGATTGCTTGCGCTGGATTGGTGGAACGGCAACCGTTCTGTGCTGGTAGATACGAACCTGACGGGTCTTATGGTCGGCTATACGCTGCTGACGAAGCCGGAGGAAGTGTATCGTACATTGCTGGAAGCCACAGCGTTCGGTACACGTAAAATCGTCGATGCGTTCCATCACAACGGCGTGCCGGTAGATGTATTGTACGCATGCGGTGGATTGCCGCAGAAAAACCGTCTCTTGATGCAAATTTATGCCGATGTAACCGGACGGGAGATCAAAGTGGCGGCTTCTACTCAAACTCCTGCCCTGGGCGCAGCGATGTTCGCGGCAGTGGCTGCGGGAGCAGAGGCCGGAGGGTATGACGATATCGTCGAAGCAGCGCGCCATATGGCTCGTGTACGGGACGAGAGCTTCAAACCGATCCCAGAGAACGCGGCCGTCTATGATAAGCTGTACGAGGAATACAGCCGTCTTCACGACTACTTTGGACGTGGAGGCAATCCGGTGATGAAGAAGCTGAAGGCGATTAAGGAAGAAGCCGGACGTTCTACACAAGCGGCAAGTACTCATTCTTAAAGAGATAAGATATCTAAAAAAGCACAGTGTGCCGAGAAAACGGCAGACTGTGCTTTCTTTGTTCTTATATTCCGTGATTTGCAGCAAGCGAAAGTCTTATGAAATGAAAGATGGTAATGCGTTCCTTTCATAGACTTTCAGGTAAAGTACAAAAGTTTAGTTTTAACGGACATTCTCACTTTTTCAGCATGGCATCAGCAAACAAAATGGACTTCGGAATACGGAAAAACTGTTCCGCCTGATCCTGGAAGGTTTGAGAAGGAACGGTACCCTGGTGCAACCATTTTCGGAATGTGCCGGGATGAACGCCAATCCAATGACTGACATCGGTCACCGAAATATCATGGACCATACATAGACCCGCCAAAATCCGGTTTTTGACCGGGGAACGAGTCACAGTCCGTTTCATAAAACGGGACGGTGATGGCTGACAGATGAGCGGTGAACGCCGGACAACCTCTTCATTAAACAGAATATGGTGTGGATACCCAAGTGTGTTACACGTTTTTTCCAGATTAGTGTTGCCGGGAATACGGCCCTCATATACCCACGCGCTGACGCTACGTGAGGAAATGGAAAGCTCCTCGGCAAGCTGAGACAGTTTAATGTCATTAGCCATCAAAACGGCTAGCAGAACACGATTGCGCACTTGACAGCGTGTCGGCTTGCGAAAACGTTTGACGCGCACACCTTTTCCCAAATATTTGCGATTGATCAGAGACCACGCCTGAATGGAATGTTTATCTTGTTGTTTAGGCATATATCCTCCGATTTTTTTTAACCACATACTACTATACCCGAAGGGGGCTTTGCAAGTGACTCCCCTCCTGATTTTCTTTTAATCCCATGGGCTTAACCGGTTTATGGAAAATAAGGTCCATTTGACCTATGAAAATGGGGAGTTAAGGGGCCGATATATTGAATTGTGTCTACTTTTATGGAAGCGGAGGGAATATGTTCTTTTTTTATGATTGTAAGGTTTATAAGAGAGAGAAATGGATAGGGGACTCCAAGTGTACCCAACTATATCCTGAATGACAAGAGGAGGTTATCCAGTCAGATGTTTTGTAAAAAGATAATGATATGGTTTCTGACGGCACTTTTGGCAGCAAACACTTTGCTGTGCTTGCCTAGTGTGGCAGGAGCGGAGGAACAAGATTTAAGGGACGGAATGCAACTGGATCAAGCGGATACGGCACAGGAGGAATTTGAGGTTTCTGATGGAACCGTTTCTTTCACCCCGTCTGCTTCTGCGACAAACAGCGTCTATAACGCATTAATGATGAGCTTGGCTGCAACAGTGGAATATACGTCGATCCCTATTAATCCCGGGGAAACGTATGAATTTGAGAATACAGATACGATTAGTAAATCCATATACAGTAACGCGTCCGAATCCAAAGGCATTCTGTATGATAGTGTGAGTTACAAAGAGGACGGAGATATCAGCACTGTCCATATGGATTACGGCATAAGCCCCATTGGTGTTCCTGGGGGAGGTACAGCATTTATTACGAATGCAGGGACAACAACATTAACCGTAAAGATAACGGATGTCTTCACCTACAGCACATCTGAGAGCCCGGCATTGGAACGTGTTACGGTCTCTAAGAATGAGAGTTACCGGATCGTAAATGACGGATGGACTGCCCGCTCGATTCAGCATGATGGTTCAAGTAAGGACAATCGCCGTTTTGATTTTGCCAAATACAAGGCAGATGGAACTTTAGCCGCCTCTGGCCTTAACAGCATTGCTCATCCCTCTTTGGCTGAAGGAGAGGAACTGATCGTTACAGGCGGCACTTCAAATGCTGTGACCTTTGGTTTACCATACGGAAAATACAGTACAGAAAGTACCGGAGAACCTGCTTACGCACGGGTTTCCTTGAACCAAGGAGAAAGCTACCAGTTTATTAATGTTGGAACCAGATTAGATTCAATTGAAAGTGATGGTACACCCAAGGATAAATTGGACTATGTTGTGTATCTGTCCAATGGAACGGAATCCTCGCGTGGCACTGGCACTTCAGCCAAGCCGCAGGTCGGTGTAGACAAATACGCGGTTATTACCCAAGTTACGGCCAATCCGGTTACATACGGCGCACCTTACCGTAACTTTATCGCCCGTCCTGTGGGCGGGGATGCGATCAGCCGTGTCGAGTTTGAGGCAGGCAAGAGCTACATTTTCCATAATAACGGCACGCTGATGAACCCGATCTACAACAACTCCAGAAAGGCAGGAAATTTGTTCGATTATGCTATTTACAAGCCAGATGGAACGGTCAATTCCTACGGTTTTAACAGCCAGGCTGGTCCTATGATTCCAGCTTCAGGCTATGCCATTGTGACTGTGATGGGCCCAGGACCGATTACATTTGATTATACGGACGATTTTTCCTGGGAAACGAGCAAAGATCCTGCCTTTTTACGCGTAACCTTATCGAAGGGTGAAAGTTATGCTTATACGAATATCAGTGATCATTTAAGGAATCTGCACAGCACCGCTCCAACCGTTAAGGGCAAATTTGATGTGGTCCTGTATAAAGCGAACGGTATGGAGGAATCCAGACGCAGTACTGGAAACTCAACCTTTCTGGTTGGTGCAGGCAAAAAGGCCAGCGTGACGGTAACCAGTGACACGCCGATCACCTTTGGTGGTATCTATCGGAGCTTTAAGGCCAGCGAAGATGACAATGGTATCGGCCAAACGACTTTGGAACCGGGGGATTCGTATGTTTTCCGGAATCATGATAGCCAATCGAACTCATTGCGGCGTGATAAAAGTAGCGGGAATGCACGCTTTGATTCTGCAAGCTATCAAGGACTTCGTTTACTTACATCAGATCATTTCAACAATATAGTAGACCCGGAGATTGTCGCGGGCGGTGAAGCAATTGTCACCAATGTATCAGATCGGCCAATCACCTTTAGTTATAGCAGTAAAGTAGAGGCTTTACTCAGCGGGCAGGCGGCATTCCATCGAATTACGCTAAAACGTGGAGAAAGTCGGAGATTTATTAATGTAAGTTCTATAGACAAAGCCCTGGATGTCATTTCTGCCAACGGTATGAAGTGGAGCTATACCAATTACCGTGCAGACGGAACTTTCACTCAAGTGAAGGATACAACGCAATTGCCTCTAGTACAGGCTGGCGGCTACGTGGTGATTACTTCTGTATCGGATATACCGGTTACGTTTGGCGGTCCATTAGGAATATTCGACGTGGATGATGCCCAAGCTCCAGCAGGTCAGGTAACCGTTAATCAAGGAGAGAGCTACGTATTCGTGAATACAGGTACAGAGACTTCTACGCTGACCTCCAATGCTGCAAGCGAAAATCGTCTCTATGACTATGCCATATATGGAGAAGGTACCGGTGTTCATTCCAAGGTGGATGACGCAGGCATGAGTGTTTCGTTGCCTATGATCTTACTTGGGGCTGGAAAAACGCTAGTCGTGACTGTGACTTCACCACAGGCTGTAACTTTTAATTATGGAAATGAGATCAAGGCTGAAGCGGGTACAGAACCGGCGTTATTAAAAACGTCTTTGTCCGGCGGAAAGCAGGAAGTATGGATCAATCGCGGAAGCGAGGCAGCCCCTGTCTTGACGAATGCAAAGACGGCTGGTGGAACGTATCAGTATACCGTTACGGATCAGGCTGGAAAAGTGATTCGTGAACATAAAGAGGCGACAGATAATCTTCAGCAAGTGCCAGGTAAAGCAAACATTCATCTTGCCGTAGCAGCAGCTACTCCTGCTGTTAACTTTGGAGCGCCTTATCGTTTGTTTGCTATGAAAAATAACGATGACAGCAAGCTGGACGAGCTCATTGAACTCATAGAAAAGGAAGCTGACTTTACGGCAGGTCAGCAAGGGAAATATCGATTTACGCCGAAAGAAGACGGAATGTACCGTTTTGCGGTGAAGGAAAAATCTAACGAAGCTGCGCAGCAGCCTATTGTAACCTTGTTTACCGACCCTGATTTTTCGAATCAGCTTGTCTCCTCAACAGAGCAAGCGCAAATATATGGTTGGAATTTCACTGTTTTAGAGTATGAGATGAAGGCAGGACAAACCGTTTATGTGAAGCTGACAGAAACTAATAGTGGCGTATTACAAACCGTAATTAAGGCAGCACATATGGCGCTTGGCAAGGATACTTCATATGAATACGGCAAAGGGAACCGACTGAATAAAGTTATTTTTTCCACCGGAGATCAAATCGAGCTGCATTATGATTTAAACGGAAACGTCAGTATGCGGCTGAAAAAGGTATTTCCTTTTACAAATTAAATAGGGGTGAGCATGTGTTTAAACGTTATATTTGTAGTCTATTATGTGTGGCAATGTTGCTGGGTCCATGGAGTACATGGGCATATGGAGAAGAAGGGAAAGGAGAGGCTGCGGCTTCTCAGGCTTCTTCGTCTTCCACTCCACAGATTATTACCAGAGCATGGCTTGCACAGCAAACAGGCAAGGATCAGGCTTGGGTCAATGCACAGTTATCCAAAGGCTATACTTTATATGATATTTATAAAGCATGGCAAAAAGATGGTGGGGAAAACTCATTACCTGAACAAAGTCCTGCCTTGTGGGTACAGCAAAATGGGCTTGAATTGAGCACAAAAGCGAAGATGGAACCGTCCAAGGAGTCGGCTGAACTCAAGGCAGGTGAAAAGCCCGTTCAGGATGAAGTGGTGAATCCTAAACCGCTGGATAAGGGTGAGGAACCATCGCTGGTCCCTGAGACGACTGAGGTAGGTATACCATCCGTACCCAGTGTACATGATTCCGTATATGCGCCGATTCCAGGAGAAAACGGTCTGATCGGGCAGGATTTACTTAAACAAAGTTTGTTACAGGTATCTGCTACAACAGATGTGTATGCTCCTTTTGATCAGGCGGCGCTTGCACAAAGCAGGTTAAATGATGATGCTTCGCGTTATGGGCTGGATTACGGTGACAACAGTGTATCCACCGCTTCTGGACAGCTTATCGTTCAAAATACAGACTTCGTGCTGCCCGGGTCATTGCCCTTTGCACTGACTCGTGTGTATAACAGTTCATTGGCGAATAACCAGATTGGTGTGCAGCAAAATGAGGGGGTGTACACAAACACAAGTGTCATCCGCGAGGAGGAAGCAGCTTCAAGTCTGGGACGAGGCTGGAAATGGGATCTTCCTCATATGCAGAAACAGGACGGTAAACGGCATTTGTACATGCCGGGAACAGGCTCCTATGAACTGAAAAATGATTTGAAGCTTGAAGGATATGCATACAAAGATCTGAAGATCAGTACAGATCAAAGCGCAAGCGTGCAGGGAATACGAAGTGAATACAAAATATCAGAGCTGAATGGAAACGACTTTTATCTCGATCAGGATGGTTATTTGATATTAATCCAGGATGCGTATAAGAATCGTGTGGAATTGGATTATACAAGTTCTGGTGGAGCTAAGCTCATTCGTTCGATTCGAAACAATGATGGCAGAGAGCTTGACTTCACTTACAATGCCGGACAGCTTGTCGTCAAAGAGCAGGGCACGGACCATCAGTACACCTATCGTCAAAGTGGCGAGGGAAGCAGCAAGGTGCTAACGGAAGTGCTGGATTCCCTGTCACGAAGCACAAGCTATACGTATACCTTCATGGATGCTCCGTTTAATTTGGTAGCAGATAGTGAAGGGAAAACGGGAGCCCTACAGCAAAATGCAACTGCGCTGCTTACCAGAATTGCACGATCGACTTCGTCCATGACAGACATTCGTTACGAAGCCTATAACAAGCAGATAGGCGTATACGGTACACAAGGCGTGTTTAAAGTGATTTCACGCGCAGATGTGTACAGCACAACGGCAGGTAACCGTTTTTTAAATAAAACCGATTTCACCTATTCGGGAGAAGATCTAACCAGCTATGGCAAAAACGCTGAATGGACGGTGGTTGCTACAGGAACACGTACAACAGAAACCTTCCATTTCGCTAAAACCTTTAGAGGAGAGCATGCGCCCGACAAATCGGTTCTTAGCCGCTATGATCAAGAGGGAGATTCCACCGGGTATCATGTAGACTACACGTATAAGGACGCCATGGACTGGAATTTGCCTGCGCAAATGCGAGAGTCCTATACGGAGGGTGGTTCTTCATCAGAACCAGTGACGACCTCCTATGAGTACAATGAATATGGTCTCCCTTTGAAAATATCCCAAAGTACGGGGTCGGAGACGGTTCATACGTATAAAGCCTCAAATGAGCCTTTTTTCTGGGTACAACCTGTTCAGACGGTTAGGAAAATAAGTGAAGGAAAAACCGGAACGACAGTTCGAACCTATAAAGCAGAGGGCACATTGTATGAACTGAAAAACTATGAAGGTACAGAGCAAGGCAAGCTTTTATCACACAGCTATACTTTTTACAATGCAAAAGGGAATGTAAGCGGTCAGAAAGTTCTGATTGACGATAGAAACTATACGGATGTGTCTATTGATTATAAATCATCCTATGGTTCTCAGCTCGCGACAAGGCAGCTTTTGCCTAAAGGTGTTGAGTATACGTATGACTACTATCCAACTGGAGAAATCAAGTCCCAAACCGATGCCAAGCGCAAAACGGAGTCCTATGTGTATGACGCATTGGGGCGTGTAACGAAGGTTACTTATCCGGATGGAACTCAAACCGTTGTGGTGTATAAGGATGATACGAACGATGTCACCGTCACCGGACCGGATGGCGTGAGCGCTGAAAGAATGTATAATCCATTCGGACAAATGCTCCAGCAGCAGGTGGGGGATGCGATTTACGGATATGGTTATGATGATCATGGAGATATGGTAGAAAGCACGGATGCCGAACAAGCAACCACTCACTACGCCTACGATGCTTTTGGACGGCCTGTGAAGACGACCTATGCGGATGGAACAACAGATACCGTGGCGTATCATGCGGTGGAACGTACCGTGACTCAGACGGATGCCTCTGGCTACCGTGTACGTGAAGTATCGGATGCTTTAGGTCGTGTGACTTCCACACAAGAAGCTACAAATGGATCCTTTCAGCCGCTGGAATCTTTAGCTTACAATCATGCGGGTAGGGTCACTAGCCGGACGGACGGTAACGGCCAACGTATGACCTATGATTACGATGCTCTGGGACAAATGACTTCGGTCACAGATCCATCCGGACAGCAGGTTAGCTATATGTATGATCTGGCCGGAAATTTGAAGACCGTTCAGTATCCTGACGGGCAAAAGAATCTGTACTCGTATGATGAGCTGGGCAGACGCATGCTGCTTGAGAAATCCAGTGGAGGAACGACGCTAAATATTTACGATACGGATGGAAATATCACCCGTATGCTGACAGGAAAATCGGAAGCGATCACCTTTCAATATAATACGGACGGGCTGGTTACCGAAGCAGCGGGACCAGATTTTAAAACCAATTACACCTATGACCGTGCGGGACGCAGAACCAGCATGGCAGATGGGCAGGGAACGACCTCTTATGCTTATGATCCAGCAAATGGATCGTTGACCGGACTAAAGTACCCGGATGGTACGCAAATCAGCTATGAGTACAACAAGCAGTCTCGCACAGGCTATGTGCTGACCGATGCTTCTGGAACGTCTATGCAAGTTCAATCGAAACTGGACAGATTGGGCCGAGTGACTCAAATGGACATTAGCAGTGGAGCGGGTGCAGCCAACGTACAGAGTGTGGCAGGAGCGAGTGCTGCTGCGGGCGGATCACTGGATCGCATGACGTTTGAGTATGCTCCTAACGGGCTGCTGAAAGGTCAGTCTTCAAGCCGAGGACTGAATACGCGATTCAGCTATAATGGGCTGGATTTGTCCGGGGTTACGGTCGAGCAAGGCGGTACGGCATTGCACCAATTTGGGTATGAAGCGGGATGCCAATAAAAACATCATCGGACGTACACAAAACGGAACCACAGACCAGTTTGGATATGACCCGTCCAACCGGATTGCCAGCGAAGCCGCAGGTGAGAAGAACAAGACCTACGGCTACGATCCGAGTGGAAACCGAAGCGCGGAAGGCAGCGGCAAAGTGTTCGGTATGGAGAACGCCAGTTATGGCTATGATTCCGTCAGTCGTCTGACAAATGTGAGCGGTGAGGGCAAAGAGGTCGGATACAGCTATAACGGAGACGGGCTGCTGTACGAGCGTACAGAGGGAGGCAAAACGACCCGGTATTACTACGACGAAGAAGCGAAGCTGATGGCGGAAGCTGAGGTCGAAGGTGGAACGGCGAAGATCACGTATGCTTACGTATATGACTTGTCCGGTCAACTGTGGGCGAGACAGGATAAGGCAAATGGGCAGTTGCAATATTATCAGCTGAACGGCCACGGGGATGTAGTGGGCCTGAGTGATAGCTCGGGCAAGGAGCTGAACAGCTACAGCTACGACATTTGGGGCGGCCCGGAGACGGCGAAAGAGACTGTTCCGAACGTGCTGCGTTATGCTGGCGAGTATTGGGATGATACGACTGGACTCCAGTATTTGCGCGCACGTTGGTACGATCCGGGCACAGCGCGTTTTATGGGCGAGGATACGTATCAGGGCGAGATGAGCGATCCGCAGAGCTTGAATTGGTATGCGTATGTGAAGAATAATCCTTTGAGGTTTAGTGATCCTAGTGGACATATGTATACTGAAATAGGTACTAACTATAGTGCAAATGATAGCGCCTCAATTAATAAGTATAAGGCTATTTTTCAACTTGGAGTTGTTCACGGAAATCCACTTATAATGCAAAGTGCACATGATGCTGCTAACTTTGTTAGATTGAAATATCAAACTTATGTAAATCGAACTAACTATTTATCTAAGGTTTACTATCCTATTGTGAATAAGGATCAGTATAATGAATTACTTAAAGGTAGCGCAAATGAGGTTCCTTTTCTAGAAGATCCATTATTCTATTTGTTTGATGGTACATTTACTTTGTCTTATAAAGCTGCAGCCTCTCTTGCAGTTAAGACATTGGGTAAAAAAAGTGTAGAGCAAACTACTACTTATATGCTTAAGATGGATTTACAGTTATTTGCTAAAAAGGGAAAAAAATTTAGAGGGGGAGCAAAGTCAACCCGTGATAATTGGTATGGCTATAATGATAAAGAATTTCAAAAATGGTGGCACAGATCGGGCAAGAAAGAATATGGTGGTAATGATATCGAAGATAGTGCAGAGGCTAAAGCAATATATGAATACTGGATGTCGATTGGTAAGCCAAATGTAAAATAAGGTGGAGACGAAGTGAATAAATTACTTTTAGAAAATGTTATAAATAATGGGGATTTAATGGAAGCGGTGAAGATGATAGAAGAAGTGGGCGAAAAGAGAGATAATGAATTTACATCTATACTGATTAAGCATCTTGGATCAACTGATAGTCCAATATTAAGAAATGCAATCGCTATTGCATTAGCTGATATAAGGAATCAAGAAGCTATTTTGCCACTTATCAATGTACTGAAACACCCAAAAACAGAAGGGAGCAGAGGAACGTTATTGTATGCTTTAGAATCTTTTGATATTGTTCCCCATATTGTTACAATAACAGATTTACTTGATGATAACTTTGAAGTCAGCAGACATTCTTTTCAATTGATAAGTGGCGTGGCTAATAATCTCTCTAGTACACAAAAGGAGATATGTAAACAATTGATAAAAGATAAGATAGCTGATGAGAAAAATAGAAATAATCGCACCTTTTTGTTAGATTCTCTGCATCTTTTTAACTGATTTTTTTCGTGATAGCTTTTTGCGAATAACTAGAAGTCCTATAGATAAAATGCTTTGTAGAGACCACATGTGAAATATTTGCATGTGGTCTCTTTCTATCTCGAAATGGAGCTTTCTCAAAAATGGTGTAGTAGATTCCTTTACGTATGACAATTCGAAACGGATTGTTACTAATGGTCACGGAGTTATAATTGAAATCAGGGATTCATCTGGAGCTTTATGAAATCAATATCAATATGATATTGGGGCAATGAAGAGTTCAAGGAAGAAAAAGTCTACGATCCGATATCAGGCGAATTATGGACGATACAACGGAACTGCAATACCTGCGTACCAGATGGTATGATCCTGATAGTGGAAGGTTTATTAATTAGTATACAAAACTTTCAAGTAATTGGAGATTGTATACTATTCTATCAGGTTCAGAAGGATTAAAAATAGGCGTGTACTCTAGTTACAAAAAAGGCACATTGGAATTCGATATACATTGTGAAAGAGTAGAGATTTTTGGTTCAGAGTAAAGCCAAATTCGCCTTGAGGGATAGATTCCTTCAAGGTTTTTCATTTGCATTGGACTCATTGGGTTATTTTATGCAGATGAATTGAATATGGGAATTTCATAATAGGGAAGTATAAGAGTACAATGGGTACAGCCATAAAGCTGAATTAAATATATTTAAAACTATTGCTGTAGAGTCACGTTTAATTGCAGAGTATAATGCAATTGATGGTGAAGGAGTTCTCTACAATTTGGAAGCAATAAGGAGAATTAAGACCAGGGAATCTCTTTCTTTTATGAAGATAAGAGCAGGTTCGGGAAAAAAAGGAGTTATCTTATCAGAAGAATGTCTTAATGCTGATTCAATAATTATTGTATGACTGTAAAGGGGAGTGGTCTGTTATCGCCACTTAATACTGAGTATAAAATTCATGAAAGGCTTGTTTCATAAGCTCTAGTTCAACTAAAAGAATTTATTAATAGCTTGCATTTTAACTCAGCCAATTTATTCACAACTTTGTAATCTCGGTGGTCGGGGAGATTGCGAGATTGTTGTCGAATTGTTTCACTATATTTACATACTATACTCTGGTAATCTATTAATATATATAGGGGGGAAGGAAAGGCGTTCCGATTCAATCGGTTGAGATGCGTTTATGTTCTATATGTTTAGTGAATGTCTATATTGCCATGTCTATATCGTCATGCCTGTATAACTTCATAGACAAGCTAGAGATAGCTCCCGCACAATATAAAATACAGCACAGGATGGTGTAAGTAATGAAGTTTTTGAAAGTAAAATGGATGGCTGCATGTTTGATGGCAATCTGTTGTTTGGGTCTGTTGGGCATACATACGAATACAGCAAGTGCGCAAGCGAAGGCTCCTTTGCTGGGGGTCAATGATGTATTACTGGATTCGAATACGATTCGGCCAGTGATGGAAAATGACAAGTTGTATGTTCCTATCGTTACATTAGGTCAAAAAATGGGGATTTCCACTTCGGTCAGCGGTCGTACATTGCAGTTGACTGGACATAATCGCAGCTTTACGCTGGATCTGACCAAGGGTGATGTTTTTGAGCGCGGAGGACGTACGATGGTGCCGATTCGCATTTTGGCGGATGCCTTCGGTTTTACCATCACGATACCTTCAAGCAATCTATACCGGATTCAGAACGCGAATGCGAGCTTGTCTGATACACAATTTTTGAACAAATTTGCCGCAGAAATTAAACAGTATGCAGCCGTGAAGCCAGGCAAAGCCGGCAATGCAGGAACTAAGGGGAACACCTCCCCATCGAGCCGTACGATTTATTTGAGCTTCGATGACGGTCCTACGGCACATACCTCACAGCTGTTAGATATCCTGGATAAATATAATGCCAAGGCGACTTTCTTCATGTTGGGACCGGAAATTCGACAACATAGTGCAGTTATGAAGAGAATGGTAGAAGCGGGTCATGGTTTGGGCTTGCACGGGATGACGCATCAGGTGAAGAAAATTTATGCTTCTCCGGCAGCGGCGCTTGCAGAAATGAATCAGGATAATGAGATTTTATTCCAGGCAACAGGGCAACGCACTTCTTTAATTCGCACGCCTTATGGCAGCAAACCGTATTTGAATAAAGCATTCCGTGATCAGCTGACGGGTGCGGGCTATCATATTTGGGATTGGAATGTTGATTCCAACGATTGGCGTTATACCAAAAATCCAGAGCATTTTGAACAGAGCGTTCTGAGTGATATTAGAAGATTGAAAAAACAAGGCAGAACACCTGTCGTTCTTATGCATGATAAGCCATCTACGATCAAGGTTCTTCCACAGATCATGGCAGCTTTGCAGAAAGAAGGCTATTCTTTCGAGCCCTTGAATGGCAATCTGACTCCACTTAATTTTTGGAATGATCATCGTTAATTGAATAGCTGTCAGAAAAACAGGCTACCCTACTTTATTTTTTGAAGAGGGGGGTCTGTTTTTCTATATAAGCGGTAAGCAGAAATCAGGTCTTGGATAAACAAGCGTTACATTGCCCAATAAGGAAGTAAAGACACCTTTAAAACAATTTATTAGTTTTTTCAAGGTGTTTTTTGTTGTGTGTACACAGAAAATCATGAGGTTTGCAGCTTGTTTTATATGAATCTATGATTTCAGTTCCCTCTTCAGGTCATATGACTTTACGGGTTGCCACGTCGCTGCATATATTGCAGTAACTGCCCCGAGAGGAGGAACAGATATGAATATTAACCCCGCTATGTTTAGTATGTTTTGCGCTACCACAGGTGCCATTATTACCTTTGCATTTGGCGGTTGGAATCAGCTTATGGTGCTGTTCACGGTTGCCATGGCTGTTGATTATGTGACTGGGGTTGCCGCAGCGATTAAGACTGGGGAAGGCTTGAGCAGCAAAGCAGGGTTTTGGGGATTGACGAGGAAGGCTTTGATGCTGATGGTGATTTCTTTGGCACATCATGTAGACCTCCTGATGGGCACTGAAATCATGAAAGGGGCGGCGACGTATTTTTATTTATCCAATGAATTAATCTCGATTACGGAAAACTGCTCACGCATGGGCTTGCCGCTCCCACCGAAGCTCAAGAATTTTTTTGCTCTGCTGAAGGACAAGGAGTCTGGCGGGAAAGATGGTGGAAAAGATCGCTAGAATTACGAAGTTTCTTTCCGTATGCGGGACGTTATGATAAAATTTTCAAGAGAACATTTTAAGATAAGGAGCCTATACGTATGATTAAACATATTGTTTTGTTCAAATTGAAAGAACGCTCCCCTGAAAGCATTGAGCATACGGCGTCCGTCTTGCGCAGCATGAATGGCAAAATCAAAGAACTTCTATCACTCGAAGTAGGTACGGATGTGATTCGTTCGGAACGATCTTATGATATTTCCCTTACGGCTGTTGTCGAAACACTGGAGGATCTGCAGACGTATCAGGTACACCCTGTACATCAGGAGATCATTGTACACATGAACGAAGTGAAAGATGTATCGATCGCAGTTGATTATGAAATTTGAAGCGGTTACGGGAGGTGAAGGACCTTGTATTATGTCAATCGGGAGCAAATTGAGCTTCGACTAGGGGCCGTTCCCGACATTGTTGCAGGACTCCGCCGCATAACGGCCGCTTGGAACGGAGATTTGTTGCAGGGGCTGGTGCAGGAGCGCTGCCTACATCTGACGATTGAAACGGTAACGGACGTAGGAAGCTATATCATTGACGGATTTATTATGCGTGATGCCAGCAGCTACGAGGATATTATCGGTATCATTCATGAAGAGGGCGTACTGGATGATACCGTGTTTAATCCGATCATGGAGCTGGTCGCCTTGCGGAAACCCTTGGTGCAGGAATATTTCCATTGGGACCGGACGAGCCTTCATCCGCTCACACCTGAGCTGCCCGAGCTATTGGAGCGTTTTGCATCCAGTGTGCATGACTATTTAAATAAGGAATTGGGTCCGCGGCCCGAGGGAGTGTAAAGGCTAAAGTGACGGATAAGTATATCGTTCCCGAAATGCCCACCAGGCGCATAATTATGACATTGTTGAAAACCAAGGGACCTGTGGGTGTCGGAAGCTTGGCAGCTCAATTGGGCATTACCGAAATGGGGGTGCGCAGGCATCTCAAATTGATGGAGCAGGATGGTCTCATCGTCGCTACCGTAGTGCGGCAGGCGATGGGACGTCCGACGTTTTTGTACAGTCTGAGCGAGCACGGAAGTGAGCAGTTCCCCCGCAATTATGATCATTTGTTGCTGGAACTACTGGGGGAACTGGATGAAGAGCAGGGAATGGAAGCTGTTTACTCTCTGTTTGACGGCAGAAAACGCAAAATGATGAAGCGTTACGCCCCTCAGATAGAGAGCGAGACCACGCTGGCTTCACGTGTGGAAAAGCTTTCCGGCATTCAGAATGCCTCCGGTTATATGGCGGAGTGGCGGGAAGAAGAGGACGGGAGCTACTCTATTGTGGAATACAATTGTCCGATTTCTCAAATCGCAGGCCGTTACCGCAAGGCTTGTGAATGTGAGCAGCAAATGTTCGAGGAGCTGCTTGATGCCGAGGTTGTTCGTGAGGATTGCTTGGCGGATGG
The DNA here is from genome assembly GCF_059417685.1 of Paenibacillus sp. LT-B23. Lineage (NCBI taxonomy): Bacteria > Bacillati > Bacillota > Bacilli > Caryophanales > Paenibacillaceae > Paenibacillus > Paenibacillus sp. LT-B23. The sequence goes on from NZ_JBSQBM010000003.1 coordinate 24,331, forward strand.
AGGACGTTGCTGCTTGTATCGTATCCGGTCCCGAAAAAAGTAGGAGCTTTTATGGTCGTTCGCTGTGTCATGACAAGCTCTCCCTGCTTATAATGCATTAACAGATGGGCATTCGCCCGGGCATAAGGGAGAGATGATGATGAAAGAAAACCACAAAAGCTTTATCCGTGGTGCGGTGGCAGGTAGCATTGCCGGTTCGCTCGCTGCACTGTTGTTTGCCCCCAAATCAGGTCGTGATCTGCGTCAGGACATTACGGATCAGGCACGTCTAGTCAGTGATAAGGGGCAGGAACTGGCCGGGAAAATTACAGATGCCTCTATTGAGTATACCGATAAAATTAAGGATACGGCCTCAGCGGTTATTCATGAAATCGGGCAATTTCGCAAAAAAGGCGGAGTTCTTCCTGAAGTCAGCATTTCATCCGATCCTGTTCAAGAAGATACGAAAAAGGATTCCCTGTAAGCAGCTCTAAATCAATATAATTTAACTGAATATGGATTCGCTTCGAGGCTTCTCCTGTTGGGATGAAGCCTCTTTGTTGATCGCTTTCCCTTTTTCGGGTAATATTTTGGGGTACCTTTTACTCGAATACAACATAAGGTATGTAGCAACGGATAGCTTCCCAAGAGGGAACGACTCATACTTGAACAAAAAAGGAAGCGGTGTGTACGTGCAGCAAGCGATTGCAATATTGGATTCCGGTGTAGGAGGACTGACGGTTGTTAAAGAAGTCATGCGTCAACTTCCAAGGGAAAAAATCATTTATTTTGGAGACACTGCGCGCACCCCGTACGGACCCCGGCCATCGGAAGAGGTAAAGAAATTTACGGAGCAAATGGTTGATTTTCTGATTCAATTTGATCCGAAAGTCATTATAATTGCCTGCAACACGGCAACAGCCGCGGCATTGGACTATATTAGTCAAAAGGTATCCATTCCGGTGATTGGAGTCATCCACCCCGGGGCACGTGCTGCAATTAGCGCAACAGCCACCGGGCATGTCGGGGTGATTGGGACTGTAGGTACAATCCGAAGCGGAGCCTATACGGCTGCGTTGAAGCAACTATCCCCCTATGTAGACGTGGTGAGCCATGCTTGCCCTTCGCTTGTTCCTTTGGTGGAACAGGGATTGTTCCGTTCAGAGACAACATCAGAGGTCGTAGAGGAGACATTGAGACCGATTCAAGCGTACCCGATTGATTGTCTGATTCTGGGTTGTACGCATTATCCTTTTTTGAAGGAAACGATTCAGGAAGTGATGGGCCCCAACGTGAAGCTGATTAGCTCCGCAGACGAAACGGCTCGTGAGACGAGTACGATTTTGTATAACAAGGGCAAGTTGGAAGCCGGGGATGAGACACCAGTGCATCAGCTTTTTTGTTCTGGTGATCCGGAATTGTTCCAGAGCATTGCCGCACAGTGGCTTGGGGAGCAAATTCGTCAAACGCCTGTTGTTTGGCAGGTCACCAATCTCGATTGACGAGACAGCCGATTTTTTGTCATTAGACAAAAGAATCGGCTGTTTTGGTATTCGCTTCATCAAGACACGCCGCGTCTGCATAACATGCAGTAAGACAGATGGAAGGGGCGTAGAAGATGAGGGAATATATCGTACAAAAAGGAGATACTTTGCACCGGGTCGCCTCGGCTTTTAAATTATCGGCAGATACATTGATGGCAGACAATCCATGGACTGCCGCGCAACCCTATCTGGTTTGTGGTCAAGTGCTGTACATTCGTCCGTCAATGGATCGTAAATACGTTATTCAGCCCGGTGAGCATGCAAGACACATTGCCAAGCAGTTTGGTGTGGAACTTGATGAACTGCGGCAGGCTAATCCCGAACTTGCGGAGCATGATTTTGTGGAAGGAAAAACAATGATTATCCCTGAACACCATCAGGATCAGATTATACGTTTGCGCGGGGAGTATGGGTACGAGGACTTGAGAGAAGATCTTGCGGCACTGGCTCAAAGGTATCCGTTTATTGAAGTTGGCAGCATCGGCACCAGTGTTATGGGAAAGGATATTCCCTATGTACGGATTGGACGGGGACCATTGAAAATTCACGCCAATGCCTCCGTACATGCCAATGAATGGCTGACGACACCGTGTTTGCTGCGTTTTGTAGAGCGATATGCGCAAGGAGTCGACAGGATGAATGGAAATGAAGGGGGGGAGCATCATGATGAGCGAGAGGATCAAGGTAATGCTCCTCCATGGATATATGGCGTTTCTCCACAGACTTGGCTAAACTGTACTTCCTTATGGGTAGTGCCCATGGTTAATCCGGACGGGGTTGAGCTGGTTCAACAAGGTGTCCTTCCGTCTCATCCCCTGTATCCTGACTTAAGAAAATGGAATGATGGCCGCGCTGATTATCGTGGATGGAAGGCAAACATTCGCGGTGTGGATCTCAACGATCAGTTTCCGGCGCATTGGGAGGAAGAGGTGCGAAGACGCGGCAAAACTGGCCCGTCCAGTAGGGATTACGCGGGTCCTGCGCCTTTGTCTGAGCCGGAGGCTAAAGCGCTTGTCGATCTGACGGAGCGGGAACGGTTTGATATGGTGTTGTCCATACACAGTCAGGGACAGGAAATCTATTGGAATTACCGGGATTTGGAGCCAAAGGAGAGCCGGGACTGGGCATCACGGCTGGCGGCTGCGACAGGATACCGGGCGGTAAAGCTGGGGGGCAGTGATGCTGGGTATAAGGACTGGTTTATACAGCGCTTTGGCAAACCTGGTTTTACCGTTGAAGTCGGGCTTGGTGTAAATCCGCTGCCTATGCGGGATTACGACGATATTGCGGCAGAGGTGGGCATGTTAATGGCAACGGTACTGTCGTGGTAAAAGGGTCGACCTGAAACGCCATAGTTTATCAGTACGTATTAGGAGGAGCACGTGTTTTTACAAGTGTTCCTCTTATATGTCCCTTCTAATGGGGTATATATACTTAGGAGCATTGGAAATGGAGTGAACAACCTATGAAGTGGAAAAGATTACTGTCTCTCCGTCAATGGTCACATGTGTTTCGTCGCATGCCCCGGTTTATTACGTCGTCGAAAATTCCATTGGGTGAAAAATTGCTTTTTGTCGTCCCTGTACTGCTCTATTGGGTACTGCCGGATGTCATGCCCTTTATGCCCATTGACGACATTGGGGTGACGCTGCTGCTGATGAACTGGTTTGTGACCCGCGCTGAACGAAAATATCCCGATGTGCTTGAGAAGCAGCGCGTACGTGTCCGGTAGGAATATAAGCTTGTGAATTTCGTGATTGCGATTTTTCGCAGTTTTCTTTACAATAGGAATATTGCCTTTCTAGTATAGAGGCTATTTGTAATTTATAGTTGTTGAACTTACCTGTTAAATTGTGTGGCACGGATAATCATGCTCCGTTGGACCACACTTCATTTAATCAATATGAAGGAGATGAAGTTGATGAATTGCAAAATTACTCGCAACGCTGCTAAAGTATTGAAGCTTGAATTGGATAAAGAAGAAAACCAAGGGAAGAGCCTGCGGGTTGTCATTACTCATTCCCATGGAGATCATGCTCATTACGGGCTGGATTTGGACACGCCTAAAGAAACAGATACCGTCGTATCTACAGATAAAGGCATTGATGTTATTTTGGAAAACGGCCAGCCGCTGCTGGATGGCGTGAAAATTGATTACTTGTATTTCCCCGAAGAAGGATTTGTCATTACTAACCCTTCCCAAGGTAATCACGGCGACCACTAAGCCGGAGCACGGAGGGACGACAGATGGCCAATGATATTCGCGTATGTGATGAATGCAATCATATTCGCTTGAAAACAATCTTGCCCAAGTTGCAAAAGATGGCACCGGATGCGGAGATCAAAATCGGTTGCAAGTCGTATTGCGGACCTTGTGGGAAGCGGGCGTTCGTATATGTGAACGGACGCTATATAAGTGCAGCTACAGAAGATGAAGTATTGGAGAAGGCTGCGCGTTTTATAAAATAATTCCAGTACGCAGCATTCACGGCTTTGTATAGTTCCCCTTCTTCTGATCCATGCTAATGGATGCAGACTACTGCCCAGAAGGAGGAGTGACTCATGGCCCAATATGATTCTAATCTGGACAATCACAGTGTCGAGGCCCAAACGCAAAACTCGGTGGACAAGCTTCACCATGCCGTTTCTCAGGCATTGTCACATCCGGCTGAGCAACTGATTGAGCAGGCGAAGCAGTCCCGTACTCATGCGGAGCATGCCATAGAGCAGGCGAAGGACAGCCTTGGCGACGATGCGGTAGAGGTTGCCGAGGAAATGCTTGGTGAAGAGACACAACGGCTGGAGCAGGCCAAAAAAGCATTGCGCCCATAAGCATTCGTAAATGTAAATGAGCGCGGTTTACTAGCTCAAGAATACCAAAAGCCCGATCATCAGCATGTTGCTGCTTGATCGGGCTTTTCTTGTAGGTATTCATCCTTCTGGGAATCCGGGAAGGGTGCTGTGTAAGCAACCTTCCTCAGAAAGTCTATTTGGATGTCGAAGGAGTCGTAGTTACTTCTTTGATTTGTGGTTCCCATTGGCGAATAAGATCATACGTGATCACCTGATCGGAAATGTTCAACCGATTGAGAGCTTCAGTATACCCCGGTCCGCAGGCGTTCACATCCGTAGGCTGGCCTGTGGTAAGGTTGTAACAGGTTCCTTTGGAGAACGTGCCGTCCTCGGATGGAATGTAGTACACACGACCATCAGTGAAGGCACCACTGCGCAGCACGACCATGCGAGGCTTCCCGCTGAACAGGTCATTGCCCATAAAGTGATACGGTTTCGTTGAAATGCCGAGCAGATGCATCACCGACGGTGTCAGATCAAGCTGTCCTGCCGGTTCAGTGTAAGTTCCCGCATGGCTTCCATCGGGAAGATGCACAAGCAGCGGTACCTGATTCATGATTTTCTGCATATCAAGATCTGTGAGTGGTTTACCCAGAAATTTCTCATACAGTGCCTTATCTTTAATAGAATTGTCGTGATCTCCGTAGAACATCAGGATCGTATTATCCCACAATCCGTCTTTCTTCATTTGATCCACCAGTTCACCCAGTGCTTCATCCACATAATGCACGGATTTCAAATAGTCTCCAAACATGGTCCCTTCAAACTCGCCAACATCCAAATCCACAGCGTCAGGGGACAGATTGTAAGGGTGGTGGCTCGAAATTCCGACCATATAAGCGTAGAACGGCTGTTTGACCTCAGTGGTGAGATCATTGAGCGTTTGCCGGAAAAAGGATTTGTCTCCCAGCGACCAGCCAAGCGGCTCGTCTATTTTAAAATCTTTTTTACTGTAGAACTTGTCATAGTTCATCGCCTTATACATCGTGTAGCGATTCCAGAAGCTGCTGTCGTAAACGTGAAATGCATTAGGGCTGTAGCCAGTATCTTTTAGAATAGAAGGCAACGTATCGAATTTATGGTCCGCATAACGGATGAATACCGAGCCTGTAGGGAGCGGATGCAGTGAAGCATGTGTAGTGAAATCCGCGTCTGAAGTACGGCCCTGCGCAGTCTGGTGATAATAATTGTTAAAATACATGCTTTCCTTCGTCAGCTTGTCAAAGTTAGGCGTTATGGCCTGACCGTTGATCTCCTTGCCGATGAAAAAGTTCATATACGCTTCGGCTTGAATGACCATCACATTTTTGCCTTTATACTTGCCTGAAAGGTCATTTTTCACCTGAAGCAGCTTTTGATGCTGATTAAACCATTCCTTATCCTTATCGGACTCAGCCTGAGCCAGCGTAGGCTGGGATCCCAGATGGTCCTGTCCATAGCGGTAAATGTCGTACCCGTGAAATCCGATCAGCCCGGTTACATTGTACAGGGCCATCGACCACCAGTTACCGACGAATATGCCGGTTGCCCACGTGGACGTATAGTATTTAATCGGTCCAAAGGTAAAAATGTAGCCGATCAGGAAGGCCAACGCGCCTTTGGAGAAGCGAAGCAGAAACCTTTTGCTGAATGAACCGCGTGACGTTTCGATGTAAGAATCACTCGTTGTATACCGACGCCGCAAGGAAGCCACGAACATCACATACGGAATGAACAGGATCCAGTCTGCAAAAAAGAAAAGATCCCACCAGTACATCAGAGATATGATACTTCCACCCAGGGAATCAACTTGTCCGGCTTGAAGCAAGACGGGAATCGTAATGAAATCCTGAAAATACCGATAATAAACCATGTCAGAATAAATGAGAGCGGTAAGCAAAATATCGAGCACTACAAGAGCGACCAAGCGTCCGCGCCTTGACAGCCATAAGGTCCAAAAACTCACAAGCAAGAGCGAACCGATAGCGATGACATAATCCAGCGAATTCATGTCAATATTTTGGGCATGCAGGTTATGGTGGATCAGAACGAGCTTGCCAATCATAAGTACAAAAAACAGACCAAACCCGAAATATCGGGACAGCAGCATTTTGCTGAACATGTTTCCAGTGCGATTTGCACCGGCCGTGCGAATAACCAACACTTTACCCCCTTCGGCAGAAATGTTCGGCTAGTATAAACTAAATATTAACGTAATGTTAAAACCGAAATCGCCTTTAATTATTATAGCGCTCATCCCGCGCATTTCAATGATTAAGTAAAGAAAATACAGCATTTTCCTTCCAGTACAACAGGGGAAAGCTACATTTTTATCCTATGAACAGCACAAATCAGGCCAGAAAGGCGAACGGATGGTTCGCTTCCTGGCCTGAGCATCATCTATTTAAGACTGCGACGGCGGAGTATCTTTGCGGCGCGGTGGTAGAGGGCCCAGGTACTGATAGTATTGGCATTCGATCCGGCCATTAAACAGCTTGCGGCGCTTATCGGCTTTACGGCCCCAATAGTGCTCGAATTGCTTGGTGGAGCTGATGGCAAAGAAGGACCATGTCTTCATTTCCGCTGCCGTGCGTGCGATTGACCGGATCAGCTTCTCCACCTCGGTTTCCTCACTCAGTCTCTCACCATAAGGTGGATTGGTAATCATCACACCATATTGGCCTTCAAGTCTGACTTTCGTTACAGGCATCACCTTTAATGAGATATCTTTAGCGAAGCCAGCCGCCTTTACAGCAGCCTCAGCGACTTCGATAGCACCTGGATCAATATCGCTGCCTGCAATCTCGAAAGGAATGTCATCGCGGGTCAAATCCATCGCTTCGTCGCGAGCCTGATCCCATAGCTCGCGACCAATGACAGGCCAGTCTTCCGAGTTAAAGGTACGTCTCAGCCCTGGAGCAATATTCCATGCCTGCATTGCTGCTTCTACCAGCAGAGTACCGGAACCGCAGCACGGGTCATAGAACGGTCGATCCGGGGTCCAGCGGCTAAGCTGAATCAGAGCGGAAGCCATCGTCTCTTTGAGCGGAGCCTCCGTCACGAGCTTGCGATAGCCGCGCTTGTGCAGTCCCGGACCTGTCGTATCAAGCGTTAGCAATGCACGGTCATTTAAGAGAATGACCTCTATAACGTAACGAGGGCCGTCCTCTTCAAACCAATCCATGTGGTAGGTTTCCTTGAGCTTTTCTACAATCGCCTTCTTGACGATTCCCTGACTGGCTGGTACGCTACTAAGCTGTGATTTGTGCGAGCGTCCCTCTACCGGAAATTCACCATCCATAGGAATCCAATCCTCCCATGGCAAAGCTTTGGTGCCCTCGAACAGCTCGTCGAAGGTGGTTGCGGCAAATTCGCCCATTTTAATAAGAACGCGGTCTGATGTGCGCAACCACAGGTTACACCGGCATATATCCATATAATCACCGGAAAAAACGACGCGGCCATTCTCGACGGTCAGGTCCTCGTATCCGAGTTCTCTGAGCTCCCGAGCCACGACGGCTTCAAGTCCCATCGGCGCAGTTGCAATTAGTTGCAGTTGAGTCATTAAACGTATTCACTCCGTCCCCATAATCATATAAGCTTGGTTCAATCCCTATAGTATAGGTCATTGTACACGAAGAGACAAATAATTAAGGCAAATAATTTACGAAGGACACCGCGTCCAACCTGCGTTATGATAAAGCGAGAAGGAGAGATGAAACGTGGAAATTACACCCAATATGACGCCTGAACAATATGTAGACCAACTGGTACAGGAAGATGAAACGCTACGCGGCATCAGGGAGGCCATTGTTGCAGAGGGGATGCCTGAGGTATCGGTGGCTCATCCTTACGGAAAGCTGCTAACCTTTCTAATTGAGGTATCCGGCGCGCAGCAGGTACTGGAGATTGGCGCATTAGGCGGATACAGTGGATTATGCCTGGCCCGTGGATTGGGAGAAAAGGGACGCATTGTGTCATTGGAGCTGAAAGAAGCGTATGCGGCACTGGCACATAGACATATGGAGGAAAACGGCTACGGTGACCGTGTCGAATATCGTCTCGGACCTGCAGCGGACAGCCTGAAGGAGCTTCAGGAAGAGGGGAGGACCTTCGATTTTTTCTTCATCGATGCCGATAAGGAAAATTACCCGGTGTATCTGGAATATGCGATTGCTCTGGCGAATCCAGGTGCCATTATTGCGGGAGATAACTGTTTCCTTCGCGGACGGACGCTCAATACCGACAAGAACGGTCCTGCCGTACAGGCCGTGAGACGCTTTAACGAAACGATAGCTACGGACCCGCGGCTAGTCAGTACGCTTTTACCAGCCTATGACGGATTGGCATTGGCCCGTGTAAAATAGGCTGTAGTGTTACTTATATAGCTATGCAAAAAATAGCTATACAAAAAGAACCTCCTTGTCCACAAAATTGTGGAGCGGAGGTTCTTGTCTGTTCTGGAAGGCTGATCTTACCAGAAGGCTATCTTACCTGAAATCAGGTGCAGGCTTACGATCATAGAGCTTCATACGTACCCAGAATATATTGACGATCAGCAGGACACCTGACATGATGAACAATCCTTCGATGCCGATAAACCCGGACAGTACCCCGCCAATAACAGCGCCCAGCATATTACCAAGCGCCAGCGAGCTGGTATTGAAGCCGAACGAACGGCTTTCCATGCCTTCCGGTGTATACGTGCGAATCAGCGCGTTTACGCTTGGCAGCAGTCCGCCCATAAATATACCCATGAAAAAACGGATCGTGACGAGCTGCCATACCTGATTGACAAAAGCCTGCGGAATGAGCATGAGCGCGGTTCCGAGCAGAGCGATGGTCAAAATGCGGTGCGCCCCGATCTTGTCACTCAATCTTCCAAGCAGCGGCGCAGCGACCATATTGGACACGCCGGTAATGGCTGTAACAAACCCGGCAATGAGCGCAATTCCTTCTGCTGACCCATAGAGCTTTTGCACATATAACGGCAGCAAAGATACCGTACTGATCATGGCAAACTGGAGCAGGAACGTTACGGTGAACAAAGCCGGAAGCTGGGGCGTATGGCTTAGCTCCTTTAATCCGGCAAGAACCGAAATTTGCGGTATGCGTGCGGCTTCGGCTTTGCTGAAATCTTCTTTAACCAGAAACATTGCAATAAGCGAGGCTACAAGAATAAGAGCGCCTGTAATGTAAAAGATCGGTCTGAATCCAACCCAGTCAGCCAAAAAACCGCCCATCAGAGGGCCGAGAATCGTACCCGCCATCTGACCGGATTGCATAATCCCCATAGCGAAACCGGTCCGTTCTTTGGGGGTGGTACCCGACACCAGAGAAATCGAAGCCGGATTGAAGCCCGAAATCGTACCGTTCAGCAGACGAAGCGCCAACAGTTGCCACGGATGGGTGACCAAACCCATGCAGCCGATCACCAGAGCCATACCGAAACCCGAGCGGAGCAGCATTGCTTTGCGCCCATATCGGTCAGCCAGCTTGCCCCATAGAGGCTGGAACATAAATGAAGTCAAAAAGTTTGCGGCAAAAATAACTCCGGCCCACAGCCCGATATCATGTTCTCCCTTCACATGAAGGTCTTGAGCCAGATAGAGGGCGAGGAATGGAGTAATCATCGTAATACCCGCATTGACCAGAAACTGACCGAACCAAAGCACAATGAGATTGACTTTCCACGTCTCCCACGTTTTCAATGTGCTTTCACTTCCTTTCTGTCATTTCTTGCTGATGCAAAACTACTTATTCATGTAGAATCCATGTAGAACTTCCCGGAGCTTTAAAAAAGCCATTTCTCTAGTATAGCACACTTCATTGAAACTTTATCCAAATGTTATGGGTTTGTCATGAGTTGTCCGCCAGCGGCGGTTGTTACGACTCTTGAAAAAGGGCATAATAAAATACAGTAGTTACGATTTGAACTGGAGGCTGAAGTCATGACATACAACGATACCTTTATCCGCGCTTGCCGTAAGCAGGCTGTGGATCATATTCCCGTATGGTACATGCGGCAGGCCGGAAGGTATGATCCTGAATATCGCAAAATTAAAGAGAAATACACGTTGCTTGAAATTTGTCGTCAGCCCGAGCTGGCTGCAGAAGTGACCTTAATGCCCGTGCGCAAGCTCGGGGTAGACGCTGCTATTTTATATTCTGATATTATGAATCCGGTAGCCTCGCTGGGGATTGATTTTGATATTGTCAAAAATATCGGTCCGGTTATTGATAATCCGATCCGGACAGCGGCGGACGTGGACAAGCTGCGCCCGATTGATGTAGAACGAGATTTGGGTCACATTTTGGAAACGATCCGTATTTTGGACCGTGAGCTGGAGGTACCGCTGATTACGTTCGCTGGAGCTCCTTTTACAATTGCGAGTTATTTAATAGAAGGAAGACCGTCCAAAGGATATATCCGCACCAAAGCCATGATGTACGGAGAGCCTGAATTATGGCATCGGCTGATGGATAAGCTTGGAGACATGGTTATTACATACGTGCGTGCCCATATTGCTAATGGCGGTAAGGCATTTCAACTGTTTGATAGCTGGGTAGGGGCGCTTTCGCCTCATGATTTTCAAATGTTTGTGTTGCCGACGATTACACGTATTTTCCATGAGCTGTCCGATCTGGACGTACCGAAAATTTATTTTCCGGGTGTAAGCTCAGGCGAGTTGCTACCGCTGTTGGGCGGGGTAAAAGCCGATGTGATCGGACTGGACTGGCGGGTAAGTATACCTGAAGGACGCCGTCGTTTGGGTAATGGTTTTGGTGTGCAGGGAAATCTGGACCCTTACGTGCTCACAGCGCCGATGGATGTAATCAAACAGTATGCGAAAACGATTGTTGATGAAGGAATTTTGGAGCCGGGATATATTTTTAATCTGGGTCACGGTTTATTTCCAGAAGCTTCGTTAGATAAGCTGAGAGAGCTTACAGAGTATGTGCATGAGTATTCCTGTTCCGTTTTGACAAAAAACGAATCAATCAGAAATTTGAAGAGGTGATGTGCTGATGAAAACCAAAGTGGGTGTACTGGTTATGTCTTACGGGACACCGGAAAGTTTGGATCAAGTGGAGGCCTATTACACACATATTCGTCGTGGTAACGCTCCTTCCCCGGAGCAATTGAAAGAATTAAAGGATCGCTATGAAGCCATTGTGGGCGGTGTATTTCCCCTACGTCAGAATACGGATCGTCAGGTTCAAAATCTGCAAGAAACATTAAATCGGGAAAATCGTAATCCGGATATTGAATTTGTCTGCTATCAGGGACTCAAACATGCCAAGCCGTTCATCGAGGATGGCGTGGAGGCTATGGTGCAAGACGGTATCCGTACAGCGGTAGGTGTCGTGCTGGCTCCGCATTATTCTGTAATGAGTGTAGGCACTTATATTAAGCGTGCACAGGCCAAGGCACAGGAACTGAATCTGGCTATATCGTTTGTGGAAAGCTATCATCTTCATCCAAAGCTGATCAAGACGTTGACCGAGCGTGTAAATGCAAAGCTGACGCTTTTCGAAGAAGCTGGGGCGAATCGGGACGAGGTACGTGTATTGTTCAGTGCGCACAGCTTGCCTGAGCGGATTCTGGCGATGGGTGATCCTTATGTAGAGCAATTGATGGCTACTTCGCAAGCTGTTGCGGACAAGGCAGGAATCACGAACTGGCAGTTTACGTGGCAAAGCGCGGGCCGTACAGCAGAGCCTTGGCTCGGTCCTGACATCCTGGATACCATGCATAGTCTCAAGGAAGAGCAGGTTGAATATGTGCTGGCTGCGCCAGTCGGCTTCGTTTCAGATCATCTAGAGGTACTATACGATCTGGATATTGAGGCGCAGGCTTTGGCGAAGGAACTGGATATGCGTTTCCAGCGGATTGATTCGCTTAACAGTGATCCATTGTATATGGAGACGCTTAGCGATGTCATCATAGACCAATGGAAAAAGGGATGAGGACATTATGGAGCAAAAACTACGCAATATTGTGATTGTAGGCGGAGGATTGACCGGACTCAGCGCAGCTTTTTATACACGTAAAATGTATAAAGAAGCAGGCTACACACCACGAATTACGCTGGTGGAAAAGGCCCCAGTGCTGGGTGGGAAAATCGAAACGTTGCATAAAGACGGGTTTGTGATTGAAAAAGGGCCGGATTCGTTTCTGGCCCGTAAAACGGCTATGATCGAGCTGGCACAAGAGCTGGAGCTGGATCATGAGCTGGTAAGCACGAATCCAGAGGCGAAGAAAACATACATTTTGCATGAAGGTCAGCTTCATCCGATGCCCCCCGGTCTGGTACTGGGAATTCCGACGGAGCTGCAACCATTTCTGCGAAGCGGGCTCATCTCGTTGGGCGGCAAGCTGCGGGCCATGATGGATTTTGTTATTCCGCCTCGGCGCATACCCGGTGATGAAGCCTTGGGTGATTTTATCGAACGCCGACTGGGCAAAGAAGTGCTTGAAAATGTAACCGAGCCGCTGCTGGCTGGCATATATGCTGCCAATATGAAGACGCTGAGCTTGCAGGCGACCTTCCCGCAATTTGCTGAAGTAGAGCAGCAATATGGAAGCCTCATTCACGGGATGATGACCGGAAGAAAGCCAGCCGAGACGCATACAGGCACGAAAAAAAGTGCTTTCCTGACCTTCCGTCAAGGACTGCAAAGTTTGGTACATGCGTTACTGAATGACTTGCATGACTGTGATTTGCGTACAGGTGTTGCTGTTACAGAATTCACAAAGACAGCAGGCGATGAAGGCAGCGTCTATCATGTTGTATTGGATAATGGGGAGACGTTGGATGCGGACGATCTATTTATCACGACTCCGAATTTTGCTGCAGCGCCGCTGTTGCGAGGACATGTGAATGTGGCGGCACTGGAAGCCGTTAATTATGTGTCCGTGGCGAATGTGGTCATGGCCTTTAATAAAAAAGACATTGAGAATGTCTTTGATGGTTCCGGTTTTCTGGTTCCCCGTAAAGAGGGACGCAGTGTGACGGCATGTACGTGGACGTCCGCCAAGTGGTTGCATACCAGTCCGGACGATAAAGTACTGCTGCGCTGCTACGTGGGGCGTGCTGGAGCCGAAGAAACGGTAGAGCTACCCGATGATGAACTGACTGCGCTGGTACGTAAGGATTTGCAGGACATGATGGGGGTTACGGCGACTCCGCTATTTACGGAAATTACCCGTCTTCGCCACTCTATGCCGCAATATCCGGTAGGACACCCCCAGGCTATCGCCGATCTGCGAGAAGAACTGCGTACAACGATGCCGGGAGTGTATGTTTTGGGTGCTGGCTATGATGCCATCGGGTTGCCGGATTGTATCCGCCAAGCCAAGGAATGGGCCTCTGTCGCTGTCCAAGCTGCGGAACGGGAAGCGGTCAAGGTACAGGCATAATTAAATGGTTGGAGCACTTGAATAACGAACCCTTCGCGATCCCAAGCGAGGGGTTCTATTTATACCGAAATTTGATATATAATGGAGAAGGTGTTAAAATCGCCGGATCATTCAAGAATGTAATGCATATGCAACAGCATAGAAGGAGTGAAGAATGTACCCTCCCAGATCACAGAAAAATGAAGGTCGAAAGAAAGCAAGGAAGCGAAAAATAGGCAAGGCTTGGATCATCACGAATCTGGTCCTGCTGCTTATGATCGTAGGTCTTTTCGGATATTATTACATATTTGAACATGGGAAGAGTAGCTCTCTTGCGGAAAACGCCGGACTATTGCAACAGGAGAACAAGGGCAAAACGGATTCAGCGGGTGGAGGACAGTCTTCTAGCCCGATAAGAGAGAACGTTACAGCCGTTTCAAATGAACAACCGGACGACAGCTCCAATGGATATGAGCACGCTGCTGACGATAAGACAGAGCAACCTTCTGATACTGCTACAGTTACAGACAGCCGCCCCGCGACCTCATCTGACACAAATGTTGCCGAAGGCAAATCGTCAGAATCAGGATCATCTTCGGAGAAAGACGGGCAATCACCGGACAGCTCTTCAAATAAGGATGCATCGGACAGTGGGAAATCTACTGACCCCAACGAATCGGAGAAGGGGAGGAAAGCCGCATCGGATGGAACAGCTTCACCGACAGTCACGCTTCATTTTGTAGGGGATGTGCAGTTTTCCGGTAAGGTTGAGCAGCGGTTGGAAAAGAACGGATTTGATTTTCCATATCAATATCTCGGAAATCTGTTTCGCAAGGACGATCTGACGATAGCCAATCTGGAAACGCCGGTTACAACCGCGGGCGTGGGTGCGCTGAATAAAACGTATGTGTATAAGTCTTCTCCCAAGGCGTTGACTGCGTTGGCTGCGGCAGGGATAGACGCTGTAAATTTGGCCAACAATCATATTTTGGATCAGGGCACAGACGGTTTACTGGATACGCTGAAATATTTGAAGGAAAACGATATAGCGTATACCGGAGCCGGGCGTAATGCAAAAGAAGCGTATGCTCCGCACTATTTTGAGCGTAAAGGTATTAAAATCGCATTGCTGGGCGCTACACGGGTTATGCCCGAGGCCAACTGGAATGCAGGCACCAAACAGCCCGGTGTTGCAGGAGCCTACGATTCGACCGCGATTGTGAAGTCGATTCGCGAAGCGCGCAAGCAGGCTGATTTGGTCGTTGTCATTGCGCATTGGGGCAAGGAGCGCGCTACTGCACTGGAGCCTCATCAAACCGAGCTATCGCACGCTTTTATTGATGCAGGGGCAGATCTCGTAATCGGAGGTCACCCGCACGTACTACAGGGCATGGAGCAGTATAAAGGCAAATGGATTGCATACAGCACAGGGAATTTTATTTTTTCTAAATCTACAGTACCAGCCACCTGGGATACAGCGATATTCCAGGCAACCTGTACCCGGGCTAGGGCTTGCAGCATGAAGCTGACTCCTTATCGGGCGGAGCTGGGCCAATCGGTTCCATTGAAGGATGCGGAAGCCAGCAAAATTTTGCAAGGAGTAGCGGCGATGTCACCGGGTAATGTATCAGTAGGCGCAGACGGTACAGTAACCGCCCGATAGTTGTTAAAGGAATCTTTGACTTGAAACAACCTGTGGATGGAGGTCATAACTGGAATGGACAATTTGTGCGTGGCTCACCGCGGTTTTTCAGGAATTGCTCCCGAGAACACGCTGGCGGCTTTTAAGCTTGCAATAGATCAGCCGTTTGTGCGCTGGATTGAGCTGGATGTACAACTGTCGAAGGACGGCGTTCCGGTGGTCATTCATGATTTCACGCTGGAGCGCACGACTAACGGCACAGGTCGGGTGAAGGATATAGACTGGAAAGAGCTGAAACGTCTGGATGCAGGTGGCTGGAAAAGCACGGAATATCAAGGTGAAAGCATTCCTGCTCTCGCACAAGTGCTGGATCTGTGTCGTGGCCGCGTATCGCTCAATATTGAGCTAAAAACCGCAGGAGACATGTATCCGGGGCTGGAGAAGGCCGTACTCCGTGAAATTGTGGCGCGAGATATGGAGAATGAGGTGGTATTGACCTCTTTTGAGCGTTCGGCCTTACGTCGGGCCAAGGAGCTGGCGCCAGTTATCCGTACCGGGCTGATTATTGATGCTCGTCCAGACGATCTGGTAAAGCAGTTGGAAGGGCTACAATGTTCCTTTCTATCTATGGGCTATCCGCGTTTGGATCGAAAGCTGATGAGAGACTTGTCCGGACGCGGTATCACTGTCATGGCATGGACGGTGGATGACCGTAGCATGATGCGGAGAATGGCCTCGTTACATCCTGAATTGATGATTTGTACCAATTGGCCGGATCGCTGGGAGCAGGTTTTTTTGCATTCCAAGCACCGGATGTGGCACTATATACGTAATCTATTTATTAAATAATGGGACTACATACGCGGGAAGGGTGACTGGTCGTAATGAACGTGGAAATTCGTAATGTTTACTGTGTCGGGCGCAATTATAAACTGCACGCCGAGGAACTGGGAAATGAGGTTCCCACAGAGCCGATGATTTTTTTAAAGCCTTCTCATGCGGTAGTACTGCTGGATGGAGCAACACTGGAGCTTCCTAAAGATCAAGGAGACATTCATTACGAGACTGAGCTGGTTGTGGCTGTGGGTCGTAATTACGAACCGGGTATGTCTGCGGAAGCGATTCTGAATGCTTTTGCCTTCGGAATTGATTTTACCCTGCGTGATGTACAAAGCGTTCTTAAGAAAAAGGGTCACCCATGGACGGCGGCTAAAGGGTTTAAATCTTCTGCTCCCGTTACACCGTTCTTGCCTTTAGAGAAACTGGACACGCTGGAGCAGCAGGATTTTTCATTGCTCAAAAATGGACAGGAAGTACAGCGCGGCCATATCAAGGATATGATTTTTTCCATCCAGCATATCATTGATTACATAGGGAGTCATTATGGACTGGGTGAGGGCGATATTATTTTCACAGGTACTCCGGCAGGTGTAGGGCCAACAATGAGTGGAGATCGTTTCGAGCTATTTTGGGGAACTGACCGTCAAGGAAGCTGCACAATCGGTTAAGCTGACGCGTGGATAGTATCAATGAAGATGATTAAAAAGGGAGTTCTTTTGGTAGTTGGGCAGTATGGAGTGATTCTCGTACGCAAGAATGTAAGGGCCGTGTCCTGTGCCATAGCATGGGACGCGGCTTTTATATAAGTGTAGAGCGTTGTACAATAATATACGAACTGAAAAATGAAAAACGAGAGATTCATTTCAAAGTGGGGGTATATCATGGATTGGATCATCGGATTGCTTGGCGCTGCTATAGTGGCGGGGGCTGCTTTTTATAAAAAATCCTTAACCTTATCGGGCTTTGCGGCAGCTGTGCTGATGGGAACCGTGTATTATGGTGCAGGTAACCTGTTTTGGTTCGGGACCTTGCTCCTGTTCTTCATCACATCAACCTTGCTGTCGAGGTTCAAAAAGGAGCGCAAGGCAGAGCTTGAAAAATCGTATGCCAAAACCGGAAACCGGGATGCAGGACAGGTATGGGCCAACGGGGGATTAGGTATGCTGCTGTGCCTGGGATATGCGATCTGGCCTCATGTTGCCTGGCAGTTGGCTTTTGTTGGCGTCATGGCTACGGTCACGTCGGATACGTGGGCAACGGAATTTGGTAGCCTGAGCCGCAAGCCGCCTCGCTCGATACTGAATGGCAAGGTGCTGGCACCCGGAACCTCGGGAGGTGTATCTTCTCTGGGGACGGCTGCGGCTTTGGCTGGGGGCGTGCTGATTGGAACAGGGGCATGGGTCTTTGGATACGCCGCAGGAATGCCGGGCCTGCCACTATGGCTGTGGGCACTGATCGGAGGAATATCTGGCAGCGCGGGGGCTTTTGCCGATTCCTATCTGGGTGCTACGGTGCAAATGATGCGGTTCTGCACGGTTTGTGATCGGGAAGTAGAGGTAGACTCGCATTGTGGACAACCAACGGTTGATGTGCGGGGATGGCGCTGGATGAGCAATGATCGAGTGAACAGCATTAGCTCCATTTTCGGGGGGCTGGTCGCTCTGGCAGGAATTCTGTTTATACTTTAATACAGGGAGGTGCGAAGATGGGCGGTATACATGGAGATAAATATGAAGCTATTTTGGACGCCGCTTATACAATCTTCGGCACCAAAGGCTTTTATGAAAGCAAGATTTCCGAGATTGCAGAGCAGGCGGGTGTTGCCAAAGGCACGGTATATTTGTACTTCAAAAGCAAAGAACAGCTTTTTACAGCGGTTACGCGCAGAGATTGCGAGCAATACCTGGCCGAAATGCAGGGCGCACTGGCTAACCGCGCTTTGGGAGAGGGACTGCTGCGAATGGCAAATCTGCACTTACATTACTACTACAAGCGCAAGCAGCATACCAAGTTGTTTTTTATGACCCCGAACAATGACCCTGATTTAATGGAGTTTATGCGCGGATTTATTCAGGATTATACCGATATGGTCAAAAACAAACTGGCTTTGGAGGGTGTGCAGCAGCCTGAGCTTCATGCGAAGGCTTTCATTGGCATGATGGAGCGCCTCAAAATGGACATTTTACTGGATAAAGATTTCTGTGAATGCGATGTGGATCAGACGGCTGAATTTGCGGCTAACTTGTTTATGTACGGCTGTGAAGCCGGCAGCGGGATACACAGACCGTGATATTGTAAAGCTAGAAACCGTACTGACTTCGTTCAGATCACGGTTTTTTTAATCATTTGGTGTGACTGTGTTAAAATAAACAAGATGCATCACAAAATAGGGGAAGAGTAGGGAATCTGTATGAATATTATGACCGTTGAACATATAACGAAAAGCTATGGCGAAAAAATGTTGTTTGAGGATGCTTCCTTTGGTATGGATGAACGTGACAAAATAGGGGTCGTTGGTGTGAATGGCACTGGTAAATCAACGTTTTTACGCGTGATTTCCGGCTTAGAGCCACCGGATGATGGCAATATTGCGGTCAACAACGGTGTACGCATTCAATATTTGGCGCAAAATCCGGAGTTTGACCCCGAGGTGAAGGTACTCCAACATATTTTCCACGGCAACCAGCCGGAAATGAAGGCGGTGCGCGAATATACGGAAACGATGGAGATGCTGGAGCTGAATCCGGGCAGCGAGGAGCTTCAAAACCGCCTGTTGCGGGCAAGCCAGCAAATGGATACGCTCCAGGCATGGCAGTTGGAGAGTGAAGCCAAAAACATACTGACCCGGCTGGGTATCACGCAGTTTGAGGCACGTATGGGAGTGCTCTCTGGTGGACAGCGTAAACGTGTTGCTTTGGCAGCAGCTTTGATCCAGCCCTGTGAGCTACTTATTCTGGATGAGCCTACCAACCATATTGATAATGAGTCGGTTGAATGGCTGGAGCAGTATTTGCAGAAAAGACGCGGCGCGTTGCTGATGATTACGCATGATCGCTATTTTCTGGATAGAGTGGCAACTGTCATGCTAGAGCTGGATCATGGTCGACTTTTCCGCTATGAGGCCAACTATACCCGTTTTCTGGAGCTAAAGGCAGAACGCGAGGAACGGGAAGCATCTTCCGAGCAAAAACGGCAAAACCTGTTGCGCAATGAACTAGCTTGGATTCGCCGGGGGGCAAAGGCCCGTTCGACCAAGCAGAAAGCGCGTATTGAACGATTTGAACAGCTTAAGGATCAGCAGCCGGAAGCCCGTTCCGGGTCTGTAGACATGTCGGTTGCCTCCACGCGTCTCGGTAAGAAAATACTGGAGCTGGATCACCTGTCCAAATCGGTAGGTTCCCGTAAGCTGATTCAGGATTTGAGCTATATCGCTGTGCCCGGTGACCGGGTTGGGATTGTGGGTCCCAATGGTAGCGGAAAATCGACTCTGCTCCAAATGATTGCACAGCGCGTAGAACCGGATTCAGGCAGTGTGATTGTGGGACCGACTGTGAAGCTCGGTTATTTTACCCAGGAACATCAGGAAATGAACGAATCGCTGCGTGTCATCGAATACATTAAGGAAGAAGCCGAAGTGATCCGGACAGCAGATGGTTCGGCTATTACAGCCGCGCAAATGCTGGAGCGTTTTCTGTTTGCGCCAAGCGCGCAATGGACGGTCATTTCCCGGTTGTCAGGGGGCGAGAAACGGCGCTTGTACCTGCTGCGTGTGCTGATGTCCGCACCGAATGTATTGTTACTGGACGAACCGACGAATGATCTGGATATTCAGACTCTTTCCGTGCTGGAGGACTATCTGGATGAATTTCCGGGTGTTGTTTTTATCGTTTCCCATGACCGGTATTTCCTGGACCGCACGATAGACAAGGTACTGGCATTCGAAGGAGAAGGTCAGGTACGTGTGCATGTGGGCGATTACAGTGAGTATGCAGAATGGATCAGTAAAAATGCTCCATCCGCTGCGAATCCGTCTGTCTCGGCGGGTACTTCTTCTGCTCAGTCTTCCACGTCTAAGTCTGCGGATGCTTCGGATTCAGTCAAGGAGACCACCAAAACCAAGCTTAAATTCACCTTTAAGGAACAGCGGGAATATGAGCAAATTGACGAATTGATCGAACAGGCTGAGGAGAAGTTGGCTAGCATCCAGCGACAGATGGAAGAGTCTTTCAATGATTCCGCACGACTACAGGAGCTTATGGCTGAGCAAACGAAGGCCGAACAGCATTTGGAGCATCAAATGGAGCGCTGGACCTATCTGAACGAGCTGGCCGAGCAAATCGAACAAAGTAAATCTTAAAATACGAAATAAGTATGATGCATGAATCGTTTTTCCGTTGTTACTTAAACAAGCAAGTCTCCGCTAAAGATGGAGACTTGCTTGTTTGTATTTATTCCAGTACATCTGTCGTGGAAATAACTAATGTCCTGACTTTAAAACTCAAAGATACCTAACATTATGCAAATGTATGAATTTATTAATATGTTTTTCATATTAATAAGTAGTTTATTATATATTTCTAATATTAAAATTTGCTTGCTATAATCAAATTTATATGGAAGGGAGGCATTCAAAATGGAATATCGTAAACTTGGAAAAAGCGGCTTGAGGGTAAGCGAGATAGCATTGGGAAACTGGATAACCCATGGTGCACAAGTGGATGACACCACAGCGAAAGCATGTGTCCATGCTGCACTAGATTCAGGGATCACAACGTTTGATACCGCTGATGTTTATTCAGAAACGATGGCGGAAACGGTTTTAGGTCATTCTTTAAAGGGAATACGCCGTGAAAGTATTGAACTATGCACAAAGGTCTTTCATCCAACAGGTATCGGACAGAATGACAAAGGGCTATCCCGCAAGCATATTATGGAGGCCTGCTATGCTTCTCTTCGACGCTTGCAGACGGATTATATTGATGTTTATTATGCCCATCGTTTTGATCCAACCGTATCGCTTGAAGAGACATTTTTGGCATTATCCGACTTGGTTCGTCAGGGGAAGGTTTTGTATGTAGGGGTGAGCGAGTGGACAGCAGACCAGATAAAGCAAGGAGCGGATTTAGCGAGAGAACTAAAGGTCCCCTTCGTGGCAAGTCAACCCCAATATTCCATGCTATGGCGTGTCATTGAAGCTGAAGTGATTCCCGCTTGTGAGCAGGAGGGAATTGGACAGGTCGTTTGGTCACCTCTGGCGCAGGGTATTCTTTCAGGCAAATATGCAGTAGACAAGCCGCTTCCCGAGGGTTCACGTGCTTCTACGACAGCAGGTTCACCATTTTTCGAACGCTTGGCCGGACAATGGTTACGTAAAGAGGTCCTTCAGGCAGTGGAGCAGATCCGGCCGATTGCACAGGAATATGGTTTGACGCTACCGCAGCTTGCAGTAGCATGGGTTTTACAAAACCCGCAAGTGTCCTCAGCTATTATCGGTGCTTCCAAGCCAGATCAGGTTAAGGAGAACGTAAAAGCTGCGGGTGTTCGTCTAAATAAAGAGATTATGAGACAAATGGATAGTATTTTAAACGGTGTTGTTGAACGTGATCCGAGTAAAACAGGTTAAGACTAGGCGCTGACGGTAGTTTACATGTCTAATTACTATTACACGCTGTTTCTTCAACCACCTCCAGAAAATGAGTCAGAACAGCGTCATTCGCATCTGTTTTCCATGCAGCGTAAAGCGGGATGGACGGAGAATCTTCGTGAAAAGAACGAAATACGACATCTCTACGTTGGAAAACAGAAACGGAAGAGGGAACAATGGAGATGCCCATACCAGCAGCTACCAAATTAACGATTGTATACATTTGAACGGCTTCCTGTACGATTTGGGGCTGGAATCCGTGTTGTCCGCAAAAGTCTAATATGAGATCATGAAAAGACGATCCCATATGAGGCGGAGACAGGATAAAAGATTCTTCCGCTAAGGAACGTAAAGACAAGGTTGGATGGTGGGCTAGTGGATGTGTTGCGGGAAGTACGGCGATGAGTGATTCGTTGGTGTAGAGCCGAGAGGTGATATGTATAGATGGATCTGCCCAGCGTAGGAAGCCCGCATGAACATTGCCATCGTGTATGGCTTTCAGTTGTTGGGCAGATGTCATTTCAAACAACGTAAGCTTCACGTCTGGATAACGCTCCCGGAATTTCTTTAAGGCGTTAACCATCAGACTGCCAGATGCCGAATCTACAAAAGCGATGGATAAATGTCCGAATTTCCCCTGACTTGCAAGCTGTGTCATCTTAATGGATTTTTCCAATTGAGAAACCATGTTTCTGGATTCTTCTAAAAAGATCGCTCCTGCTGACGTAAGTCGAACTTGCCTTTTGGTTCGTTCCAAAAGTTTCACGCCAAGCTCATCCTCAAGGCTTTGGATTTGTTGGCTCAAGGGAGGCTGGGTGATATTCAGTTTTTTTGCAGCACGATTAAAATGTAGTTCTTCCGCCACTGCGATAAAGTAACGTAGTTTTTTCAGATCCATAGCTGTGATTTCCTTTCGCTAAGCCACACCGACCTATTCTCCAGTGGAACAGGCCGGTCGTCATCATTCGGATTAAACCGTCACATAAGCCGCAAGCAGACGGGCGGTGTTCACCACGGCCTGCTTGTGCGTACGCTCCATCGCATGGGAAGCGTGTACGCCAGGGCCGATCAGCGCAGCGCGGATATTGTTGCCTGCTTTCAGAGCAGCCGAAGCGTCTGAACCATAGTGCGGATAAATATCAACCGCATACGGGATATTCAGCTCCTTGACCAGCTCAATCAGGCGAGTCGTCATGTCATAATCATAAGGCCCGGAAGAATCTTTGGCACAGATGGATACATCCGTCTCCTTGCAGCTCAGATCCTCGCCTATGCAGCCCATATCGACGGCAATCATCTCGCTGACATCCTCGGGGATGTAAGAAGCCCCGTGACCGACTTCCTCATAGTTGGAAATGATCAGCTTAACGGTATGACGGGGCTTCCAGTCTTCGCGTACAGCGGATTCCAGTAAACCAAACAGTGCAGCCACGCTGGCTTTATCATCCAGATGACGTGACTTGATAAAGCCGCTGGGTGTTACGACCGGACGGGCGTCAAACGAAATAAAATCGCCTACCGCAATGCCGAGCTGAAGTACGTCTTCTTTAGATTCGACAAGCTCGTCGATCCGCACCTCCATATGACTTTCCTTGCGTTCAAAGCCACGTGCATCATCATAGACATGCACAGACGGATGGCTCGACAGAATCGTGCCTGTATATGTTTGTCCGCTTCTGGTATGAATCAGGCAGTATTCGTTCTCGATGCTGTTCATCATATAACCGCCGACAGATATCAGCCGCAAGGTACCGTGACTGGTTATTGAGCGTATCATCGCACCCAATGTATCCACATGCGCGCTCAGCGCAACTGTACGGTCTGTTTGCTGGCCCTCCAGGGTCAAGATGGCACCGCCCTTGGCGTTCCATTCTAAGGGCACCCCAAGGCTTGCGGCTTCCTTACGGATCAGTTCCATCACATGATGTGTGTAGCCGCTGGGACTGGGGGTGTTCAATAGCTGATTCAGAAAGGTCATGATATAATTTTCGTTCAGATGAATCGTCATGTTGTTGCTCCTCCTCATTTGGACAACCGGTCAAGGTCAGAGGACGTTTGCTCTGTATCCTTGTCAGATGTAGACACCGCACTGGACGAACCAGACGTGTTATAGACGGTATCCGCATATGCTTCCACAGCGGGTGTGTGCTCTTCTTGCAGTGTATGAAGCTGGGTGGTCAGACGTTTGATCTCTCTCTGAAGCTTATATTGACGGAAAATACCGAAGGAACCGACGATAAGCCCTCCAAGAAGAGTGCAGCCGAGAATAAGCAAAATCAAAGGGACATTGACCGTACGAAATAGAAGATTTACTTGGACTGAGTTCACGTTAATGACAGCGAATACAGCTGTTAACAAAGCGATAACAAGAGCTGCGATCAGAGACCATTGTGTTTTCAAAATGCCACCTCCTTCCGCTACATTATAAAATCCCTTGCCCGTCATGGACAAGGGATTTATCCGTGCATCGTTTTAATGCTGGATTCTAATCGTGTATGGTTTTACTTTCCGGCGGTCAGCTTTTCCATTTCCGTAATAACTTCCTCGAATACGCTCATCGCTTCGCGGATCGGTTGCGGAGAGGACATATCCACGCCGGCCTTCTTCAAAATATTAATCGAATAATCGCTACCACCGCTCTTCAGGAATCCTAAATAACGGTCAACGGCTGGTTGGCCTTCTTCCAGAATCTGTTTCGAGAAGCTGGTTGCTGCAGAGAAGCCGGTAGCATATTTGTAGACATAAAAGCTGTTATAAAAATGGGGGATACGGGCCCATTCCATTTCAATGTCTTTGTCTACTTTCATACCAGGGCCGTGATATTTCACGTTAAGATCATAGTAAATCTCTGACAAAAGCTGCGGTGTAAGGGATTCTCCCTGTTCTGCACGCTCATGTACGATTTTCTCAAATTCCGCAAACATCGTTTGACGGAATACCGTCGTACGGAATTGGTCCGCATAGTAGGTGAGAAGGTACATTTTCTCTTTTGGATCGGTAGACTTTTTCAGCAAGTAGTCCATCAGCAACGCTTCATTCGTTGTAGATGCTACTTCAGCCAGGAAAATAGTGTACTGGGCATCCCGATATTTCAACGCATTATCCGAGTAATACGAATGCAGCGCGTGTCCCATCTCATGAGCGAGCGTAAACATGCTGTTCAGGTTATCTTTATGGTTCAGCAGCACATAAGGATGAGTACCGTAAGCACCCCAGCTATATGCGCCTGTACGTTTATTTTCATTTTCGTACACATCAATCCAGCGATCATCGTAGCCTTTTTGCAACGAAGCCAGATAGTTCTCGCCCAGCGGCTTTAGACCTTCCTTCGTTTGCTTTTTAGCATCTTCATACGAAATGTCAAGCTTGTATTCGTCCACAAGCGGAGCGAACAGGTCATACATATGAAGCTCATCCACGCCCAGCAGCTTTTTGCGCAGTTTGATATAACGGTGCAGCAAAGGCAAGCTCTCGTGAATGGTATCAATCAGATTGGTGTACACTTCCTTCGGAATATTGTCACCGTATAACGACATTTCCAATACGGAAGGATATTTGCGAACACGGGAATAAAAAACATTTTTGTTCACATTGGCACTTAATGTGGAAGCAATTGTGTTTTTATTCTTGGCATAAGTGTCGTACACCGCTTTAAAAGCACGCTCACGTACTTCCCGGTGCGGACTTTCGAGGAATTGAATATAGCTGCCATGCGTCAGTTCAACCTCTTTGCCGTTCTCGTCCTTTATCTTTGGAAATTTCAGATCCGCATTGTTCAGCATACCAAAAATAGTTTGCGGGGCTTGAGCCAGGTTACCCACCTGAGCCAGCAGGGCTTCTTCCGATTTACCCAAAATATGCGCTTTCTCCCGTTTCATTTCCTGAAGTGTAAAGCGATAATCTGCCAGCTTCGGATCTTTAATCAATGCATCGAGCTGATTGTCGGGCAACGCCAAAATTTCAGGTGTCACGAAAGACAGGGATTCACTGACCTCAACGCCTAATTTCTTGGCTTTTTGCGAAAGGCCCTGATATGTAGGTTCAGCCGTATCCTCGTCATGATGCAGATGGGCGTACACATATACGCGCTCGGTTTTAAGCGATAGTTCATCTTCCAGCTTAAAGCAGTTGACAATCGCTTCGGCTGAATTCAGCTTGCCTTGGAATTGTGTAGCCTTTTTGGCTAGTTGTTTGACTTCTTCGTACTCTTGATCCCATGCTTTATGGTCTGGAAACAGGTCTTCAAGCTTCCAGGTATTTTCCACAGATGCGTCTGCGCGTTTTACGATTTCACTCATGGAGAGCCTCCTCTGATCGAACGAAATGTGGGGTGGGGCTGCGGCGGTACGGGGCGGCTGCCAAAACGAAGAAACCGCCACGCTGACCGTGAGCAGCAGAGCAAGAGGTTTTGTGGCATGCATGTAACGGCATATCCTCCTTATACCATGGCTTGTTATGCCATAGTATGACCTCCTGCGCCCAAAAGTATAATTTTCTTTACCTTGGGTCGGAACCTATATTTAATAAGCTGTATACAATAAGATAAAAGGCAAAGCAAACCATGATAACGGCAGTGAGGGCCATCCACTTTTTGAGAGGAGCCGGTAACGTATCACGTTTCATGATCAGCACTCCGCCCAGCGTAAAGGCCAGAATAATGAAGATGAGAAAGCTGTTGGACACCATGAAGCGCTATACCTGTTTGAAAGCGTTCATGATCCGCTGCCACTCTTCCTCGTTATCTTGAAAGGACTGCTTGGGAAACCGATTTTCAGCCCAATGCATCAGCGCCGGACGGCTCAAAAACGTGTGGGCTTCTTCGCCCCAGTCATCGGATATTTCTCGTAGAACGATGTAACGGCCCTGCACCTCGACAGTCATCATGTTCCAATTGTCTTTTTTGTATATTTCGTGTTTTTTCATCATATGCATGTCTCCGATTTTAAAGATGTTTTGGTTCATGATACCGCAGTTTCCGCCGCAAAAGCAAATCATTCCAGCCTGTAAAAGCCCTCAAAACATCAATTGCATTGTGAAAAAGCATGAAGTATAATATGGATATTCGCCATAGATGGCGGTATTTTTAGGAGGTTGTTCACTTGAAAGGTACAGTAAAATGGTTTAACGCAGAAAAGGGTTATGGCTTTATCCAAGTGGATGGTGGCGAGGACGTATTCGTACATTTCTCCGCAATCCAGGGCGACGGCTTTAAGACTTTGGAAGAAGGTCAAGCGGTTGAATTCGAAATCACTGAAGGTAACCGTGGACCCCAAGCAGCTAACGTAAATAAACTGTAAGTGTAACTGAATTGTAAGAAATGTTCCGTTCATACGGATGTCTTATATATTACGGTTAAACGATGAATTGAGAGCGCAGTTCCTTAAATTTAAGGAACTGCGCTTTTTTGCGTAAAAAAGTTTATGATATGAGAAGGCTGAGCAGGAAAAGGGTATTATACCGTTATGGAAACGAAACATTAGTCATTATTGTAGGAGTTGAGAAGATGAGCGCAGCAGAGGCTAGTCGTAAACCTTCCTTGACCGAGGGTCCAATTACCAAAACACTGTTTTTATTCTCCTTGCCGATGCTGTTCGGAAACGTGATACAGTCACTGAATGGAACGATCAATTCGATCTGGGTGGGCAAGTTTCTGGGCGAGGCCGCATTAACCGCCGCTTCCAACGGAAATATTATTATGTTTTTTCTCATCAGTGCGATCTTTGGCGTCACCATGGCTGCCACTATCATGATCGGACAGAAAATTGGTGCGGGAGACGTGGCTGAAACCAAGCGTGTAATAGGCACAAGTGCAGTCTTTTTTCTTGTACTTGCTCTGGCTGTGGGTATTATCGGATTTTTTGGATCTCCCTGGATTCTTCGTGTGCTGAATACACCTGCTGAATCTGTGGATATGGCAATCACATATACGCGTATTATTTTTGCGGGCATGCCCTTTTTGTACGGTTATAACTATATTATGACCGTGATGAGAGGGGCGGGGGATTCCAAAACACCATTTTATTTTCTACTCGTCTCTGTTGTACTGGATGTGCTGCTCAATCCGCTGCTAATATTTGGATGGGGGCCTATACCCGCGATGGGCATCGGGGGTTCCGCAGCGGCTACGCTGATCGCTCAAGGGGTGAGCTTCGTGCTGATTCTCATTTATCTTTACCGTGTAAAATACTTTTTGCGTATTACATCTTCAGAGCTTCATTTACTGAGATTCGATTGGGAAATTATTTGGACCTTAATCCGTAAGGGAGTGCCTATGGGTCTGCAAATGATTGCTGTTTCCTCCAGTGCAATCGCGTTGATGAACCTGATTAACGGATACGGGACAGTGGCGGCTGCGGCTTATACTGCAGCAAATAACTTGTCCAGCTATGTGCAGATGCCAGCCATGGCACTGGGTGCTGCTGTGTCTTCCTTTGCGGCACAAAATATCGGGGCCGGACGTTGGGATCGGGTGCGCAAGATCACATGGATTGGAATTGTGTACAATTTTGTACTGACCGGTGGATTAGTAGTATTGATTTACATCTTCAACCGGGAGGCCTTGCTGATGTTCCTTCCCTCTAGCGGCGGCGCCTTGGAACTGGGGATGCGGATTAATCTGATTACGTTGTGGTCTTTTGTCATATTCGGTATTACAAATGTCATTACAGGGGTTGTGCGATCTACGGGTTCCGTAATCGTGCCGCTTTTAATTACCATCATTTCATTATGGGGCATTCGTATCCCTCTGGCCTACGCGTTCGTCGATGAGTACGGTCTGGATGCTGTATGGTGGAGCTTTCCTGTCGGTTTTTCCATCTCGGCGGTGGCGGTCATTTTCTATTATGCTTTTGGAAAATGGAAGCAGGCGAGCATGGGGGATGGCTTTCAAGGCGTGAAACAGGTAGAGGATAAGGGATAGGCAGGGCTTTTAACCTATTCTGAAATTAATAAGCTTATCAGGGTAAATTTTGTTTAATTTCAATTTTTGTGTATTTAATCATGACAGGTATAAAGATTTTTTGTGAAAATGGATCGTTTTTCTTAAATATTAAAGAAAAAGTGAGGTTGTTCATTTGTGCTAAAAGGACGATCATATTATAATGAATATGGTTTGGATAGGTATAATTACGTAGACAACAATGTGGAGGCACCGTCATTTGAGTTATGTTGAGCAAGGACGTTATCAAGTTCCGAGAGGCCCCATAGGTCTAATGAGCCGAATGTACAAGCACATTCTCCCTGAAACGAAGCAGGAATTGGGAAATTGGAAACACAAGGCTAAACAGATTCCGGATCCCGAGCTGAGAAGTCAGGCACTTGCAAGCATAGCAGAGAAGACGTTTCACTGTGTAGGTGGGGCGGTTTATGCCGCAGGGAATATGTCTGCCCGGCAGACGTTAATTCCGCTTATTGTGGCGTACCAGACGATTAGCGATTATCTGGACAACCTGTGTGATCGCAGCACGTCCATGGACCCGGATGATTTCAGGCTGTTGCATCAGTCTATGCTGGATGCGGTCAACCCCGCAGCCAAGCCAGTGAATTATTACGCTTTGCGTCGTGAGCAGGAGGATGGCGGTTATTTGACCGGGCTGGTGACAACCTGTCAGTCTTGTGTAAGCAGGCTTCCGGGCTATGAGGCGGCAATGCCTTACGTTCAGGATCTGGCGGGATTATACACGGATTTGCAAGTTTACAAGCATATTAAACCCGAATTGCGCGAACAAGCGCTATTGGATTGGTGGTCGGTTCATAAGGACCGTACACCGGAGTTGCGCTGGAACGAATTTGCTGCGGCTACCGGTTCAACCCTGGGGGTGTTTATGCTGTTTCTTGCTGCTAGCGACCAGCATCTCACGGATGCGGGGGCTGCCTCAATACATGTATCGTATTTTCCACATGTGTGCAGTCTTCATATTTTGCTGGATTATCTAATCGATCAAGACGAAGACCGGAAGGGCGGAGATCTTAACTTCTGCAATTATTATGAAGATACCGACATGATGCTGGACCGGATCGCCTATGTTGTGAATCGGGCACGGGTTGATATTGCAGATGTCCCTGCCAGCTCCTTTCACCGGATGATTATCGAGGGATTGCTGGCGTTATATTTATCCGACCCCAAAGTTAGCGAGCAGCAAGAAGTGCGCGCGGTTTCGAAACGTTTAATGAAAAACAGTCCGCTTATGCGTTTGTTTTTCTTTTTAAACAGTCGATGGATAAGAAGGCTTTTATGAACATTTTGAGGAGGTCATAAATCATGACAGCAGTTAAGAAAATCGCAGTATTAACGAGTGGTGGAGATTCACAGGGGATGAACGCCGCAGTTCGCGCCGTTGTGCGCAGCGGCTTGTATTTTGGACTTGAAGTATTCGGGGTTCAGCGCGGATATCAGGGCCTGCTGAATGATGATATTTTCCCGATGGATCTGAGAAGTGTCGGAGATATTATCCAACGTGGGGGTACTGTACTTCAATCTGCCCGGTGTCTGGAATTTACGACCGAGGAAGGACAGAAGCGAGGCGCTGAAATTTTGCGTAACCGTGGAATTGATGGCTTAGTCGTGATCGGTGGCGATGGTTCCTATCAAGGAGCTAACAAACTGACCAAACAAGGAATTAAAACAATGTGCCTTCCAGGTACGATTGACAATGACATTTCCTTCACTGACTACACGATTGGTTTTGATACGGCGGTTAGTATCGTAGTGGACGCCATCAACAAACTGCGTGATACGATGTCATCCCACGAACGTTCTTCTATCGTAGAAGTTATGGGACGTCATTGCGGCGATATTGCTTTGCATGCAGGTCTGGCTTCCGGCGCAGAAACGATTTTGGTGCCCGAAGTAGAGTTTGACCTGAATGAAGTATCTGATCGGATGAAGCAAAACTTTAAGCACGGCAAACGCCACAGTATCATTATCGTTGCTGAAGGCGCAGGCAAAGGTGAAACCGTAGCACAGGTAATCCAGGAAAACTGTCCGGATTATGAGCCGCGTGTAACGGTGCTTGGACACATCCAACGTGGAGGCACACCAACCGCATTTGACCGTAATCTGGCAAGCCGTTTGGGCGACTTTGCTGTTCGTCAATTGATTGAGGGTGTATCGGACAAGGCTTGCGGAACGATTGATGGCAAGCTGGTAGCCACTGATATTGACAAGGTCGTAAATACGAAAAAAGATTTCAATATGGAGCTTTACGAGCTGGCCTTGCGCTTGTCCCAATAATAATTAGCTGTTGTATGTACCAGATTGATTCACATCTAGGAATTCTTAAACTCATGCGGATGACCCGAGTCATCCGCTTATTTTTTAACATTTAAAGCAGGTCTGGAGAGGATAAATATGTATTTGTTCAAAATCGATGTGGACAGCTCGGAAGGAGCCTTAACCGTTATTCTCGTTGCGGAAAATGAGGAGAAGGCATTTCAGGCGGTGGACCAGCATGTGGAGAGACATTTTCTGTATCCTCCAAAGCTGAACGAAGTAGCTATTGTGGAGAAAAAAAGAATAACTTCGGGTACTGCATATGTCATGGAAACACGCTGATACACGCAAAGGCTAAACAGCCTCTGCGTGTTGTTTTTTTTCGGCAAAACGTCGTTGCACAACCAGCAGGCGGAAGAGAAGGGACACTGCTCCCGCGGCCAAACCTGTAATCAAGCCGATCCAGTAGCCGTAGGGACCAAATGATGTCCAGCGTGCGATAATATATCCTACAGGAAGTCCAATAACCCAATAGGCCAGAAACGTAATCAGAAAGGCCGAATTGACATCCTTATATCCACGCAGTGCTCCTTGAGTAGGTGTAGCGATAGCGTCGGATATTTGAAAGAAGATCGCATAGAGCAGGAAATGTTGCGCTAACTGAATAACCTGTGGATCGGTGGAGTACAGCCTGGCGACCTGTTCGCCCCAGATCACAAGCACAACAGCCGTGATCAATGACAGACCAACCGCACTGCTGATTCCCATTACGCTGTATATTTTTGCATCCCGCGGCCGTCCTGCCCCCACCTCATACCCGACCAGAATCGTGAGCGCCATACAAATACTGAGCGGAATCATATATAGTGTTGTCGCAAAGTTCATAGCGGCCTGATGAGCCGCAATTGTTGCCGTATTATAACTGCTCATGAAAAGGGTAACAGCTGCAAAGACAGCCGTTTCGAAAAAGATCGCAAAGCCGATGGGTACCCCGATTTTGATAAGCTCTTTCCAGGAACTGGTAGCAATGCCGTATATCTTGTTGAAAATCCCGTATTCGGCAAATATCTTTCCCCGATGTGCGGTGATGCCAGCAACAAGCATAACAATCCAGTACGTGGCGGCAGTTGCCACTCCGGAGCCTACACCCCCCAGACGAGGAAAACCCCAGTTTCCATAAATGAGTAAGTAGTTCAACAAGACATTGATGGGCAACGACATCAGCGTGATGGTCATCGTAAACCGGGTTTGTCCCAGTGCATCCATAAAGCTCCGTAGGACCGTATAAGCAAAGAGCGGGGCAATGCCGAAGGCCATCGCACAAAGGTAGTAAAAGGCCACATTATGAACCCTCAACTCCAGATTCATCCCGTGCAGAATGGGCTTAACGAGAAAAATACCTGCAATCAGAACAATCATAGATAGAGTGAGCGAGAGCCATAGCGCCTGAATGACATAGTAAGAAACCTTGTCCTTGCGCTGTGCTCCAACCAATTGGGATACAATAGGGGTGATGGCCATAAGTATTCCGTTGAGGCCTGTTTGTACAGGGGCCCACAGACTCACTCCGATGGCTACACCAGCCAAATCGGCAGAAGAAAAGTGTCCCGACATATTAGTATCAAAAAAAGTCATCGCGGATAGTGCAAGCTGTGTTACCAGAATGGGAAACAAAATGTTAAAAAGCTGCTTCCATTTTTGGCTGTTAGTTAGCGTCAAATGCATGTTTATGTCCTCACCTACTTGGAAGTTATCAACCGTATATATCATAATGTGTCAAGTATTTATTGTAAGGGATGTAGCAGCATTTGAACAGCAACAAAAAAGACTGCACCCATGATCAAACGAATGGGGCAGCCTTGAAAACCTCTAAATGATCTGGTGTATTGCGTAAAAGTAATGATAAGACCGGGATACATGGATTATTTGTACGTTACTCCGCTAGTATAGCGGTTTGTAGCATTCCAGAGTAAATATTCGTCAACCTTCATATCCTTGAGCGCTCGAATTTGATCCTCGACTTGGGTTTTACCATATTTGGCATAATGGCCGCTTCCCAGCCAGCTTGCGGTAAAATCCTGAATCCATGGACGAATGATTGGTTTCAGCTTGCCTGTCGGGTCAAGCTTTTTGTGCGTATCTGCCATCGACCCTTTAATGGTCTGGTACGGATTTTTGTCAGGGTCCTTTACACCGAACCAGCCTGTTGTATAGTGACTTGGATAAACCATAGGAGAAATGACATCCACATTTTCTGAAATTTTGGCGAAATCCTGTCCAATTCCTTCCGCAGCGGGAACGGATGCGGCATACCCGAAAATATCTACCGATACCCGCACACCCAGTGGAGCAAGCTCTTTACGGGCATATTGCACGAACTCAGCGACCGCATCCACACGTGATTGATCGGATTTGGTATATTTCAGCTTGTCCGCTCTTTTTTCAAAGCCTTCAGGGAAACGTACATAGTCAAACTGAATTTCCTTGAAGCCCAGCTTTGCCGCCTCCTTGGCGATAGCAATATTATAATCCCAAACTTCTTTATTATAGGGATTGACGAACCCATCGCCCTTGCCGTTTTTCCAGACAGAGCCGTCAGGATTGCGGAAGGACATTTTGGGATTTTTGTTGGCTAATACCGTATCTTTAAATACTACAATACGGGCAATCGGGTACACGTTGTGCTTTTTCAATCGGTCCATCAAACCGGAAATATCCCGAATGAATTTTTGCGGCTTGCCCAATTTCAGCAGCCCGGGATTGGTCGTTGGATAAGTAATGTAACCTGCATCATCCTTAATATCAATAACCATGGAATTGAGCTCTGTTTTGTCGAGCAGTTCAAGCAGCTGGGTCATACGCGAACCGCCTGCGCTATAAGCCGTAACATAGATGCCTTTGATAGCAGGAGTCGTCGGCTGTGGGTCAATTTTAACCGGAGGATTGGAGGCATCCACCTTCATATTACTGTGCTGAGCCTGAATCATCGCATTGCTGATTGTCGTTGCCACCGTATCTTTTACATTTGGGGCGTTGGCTGAATGATCCCCGTTTCCGCCTATTCCCATTGCCAATAGCATAATTGCCCAAATCATATTCATTTCCTAACTCTCTCCCTTATGTAAGTCGACTTACCTGATTATACGTAAAGTTATGTATCGAAAAACAACACGGTTGTAACCAATACTGGAATCATCAGGCACAGTCTTACATGATTAACCCAACCCTTGTTCATTGAATCGGTAAAAGGGCATAAATAATGCCGCTTTCTTCGCGGCTGCGCAATTGCGACCGGAAGAAGCGGCACTTGGTGGAGAGATTTAATGAAGATGTTTACTGAAGATACGTAATGTCCTGATGCTCACAAATACTGTACTGAATAATTTCGAGCGCATCCGTGGGCTTGAGAATGGCCATCCCGTCCCGAAGTACAATCATCGAGTTCAGCTCATTCTTTTTGAGAAACGGGAGCATTTCTGGATACCATCTCAAGACAATGTCGGACAGTTTTACCGTTTCCATTTCCACAAAAATCACCCTTTCCTGCTCGGAATCATTCCATAAGAATCATTCGGTACGAATCGGAAAAGCAAAGTGCCTGTGAAATAGCAGGTAAAGCTGGTCTTTATATAATATGGGAACAGCGCACGTATAGTGTACCACAGAAACTGCATTTTGACACTTGGGTTCGTGCTTATCTTCGGCGGAATGAGCCCATAACCCCTACCGTTTCTACGATATTAACGAAAGCAGAAGGGTCCACTTTCTTAATAATGCGTTTCAGTTCTGCCAGCTCGTAGCGTGTTGTAACTGTCATCAGCATATCCTTTTCGGTATGAGAAAATGCACCTTCAATTTTAATTTTACTTACTCCACGCGGCGTTGTCAGCATTCGGTTGAGCAGCTTCTCTGTATGCTCAGTGATGATGTAAACGGTTATTTTGGTGTGACTCACATAAATCTGATCCAACACCTTGCCGGTCACGAAAATGGATAACATGGATGCAAGGGCAATATTCCAGTCCTGGTTTAGATATCCCGCTGCCAGAATAACCAGCCCATTCAAACCGACGAGCACAGTCCCTACAGGGAAATCGCGGTAACGGGTGACGATGGAGCCGATAATGTCAAAACCGCCAGTAGACCCCCCCACCCGAAAGGAAATCCCTGCTCCAACCCCAATCAGCACTCCACCAAAAACGGAGGCAAGCAGCGGATCTTTAACGAGAGGCTGCACCGGAATCCAGGCCAAAATCCATGTTGTGGCGACAACAGACAAAATACTCATACTAATAAATCGTTTCCCTAAAATAAACCAGCCTGCAATAAGCATCGGAATGTTTAGGACAAAATACATCACGCTGATATCGAATTTTGTAAAGTAGCCAATTAACATGGAAAGCCCTGCTACTCCGCCGCTCAGCAGGTGGTGCGGCACGAGAAACAGATTAAAACCGCTTGCTATAGCAGCGGCCCCCAAAATGACAACAAAACAGTTTAACACTATTTTTAACAACGTTTTTTCACCTCATTTAAAATATACGGACAGTAACTTGCTGGTATTCATGAATTGTTTTGTGTTATAATGCGATGTGGATATTCTTGAGTAGGGACTTTCTGTCCAGAGAAACACTTAAAATTTAAACTGTTTTAAAAAGGATAAATTCGTTTAAGATGTATCGGATAAGGTTACCCGAGTTGATACAGAAAGATGCAGTTATAGGCCTAAATAAACTGTCACTGTATTGGGAAAACCTATACAATAATATCGCTACTTAAGAATACAGACAACATTGTGGATTGTCCACCACATCCACCATTATGAAGGAGTTTGAATAAATTTGACGACATTTGCAGAATTTAATCTTGAACCGAAAGTACTTGAGGCGATTACAGAGCTTGGTTTTGAAGAAGCGACGCCGATTCAATCCCAATCCATCCCTCTTGCGCTGCAAGGAAGAGACATGATTGGCCAAGCCCAAACAGGTACGGGTAAAACCGCAGCTTTTGGTATTCCGTTGATCAGCAAAATCTCTAAAAACGACGACAAAATCAGAGCACTGATTATGGCTCCAACACGTGAGCTTGCCATTCAGGTTGCTGAAGAAATCGAAAAGCTGTCCCGCTTCAAAGGTCTCCGCACCCTGCCAATCTATGGCGGTCAAGATATCGTGCGCCAGATTCGCGCTTTGAAAAAGAAACCTCAGATTATCATTGGTACACCAGGTCGCTTGCTCGACCATATTAACCGTAAAACCATCAAGCTGGAAGACGTAAACACCGTTGTTTTGGATGAAGCGGATGAAATGTTGGATATGGGCTTTATGGAAGATATCCAATCGATTCTGAAGCAGGTTCCGGACGAGCGTCAAACGATGCTTTTCTCGGCTACGATGCCTCCTAATATCAAAAGACTGGCTGAACAATTCCTTAAAAACCCTGAGCATGTTTCAGTTATCCCTAAACAAGTTAGTGCTCCACTGATTGATCAGGCCTACATTGAAGTTCCTGAACGTCAAAAATTCGAAGCTTTGAGCCGTTTGATCGACATGGAATCCCCAGAACTCGCTATCGTATTTGGTCGTACTAAGCGCCGGGTAGACGAGCTGGCTGAAGCTCTGCAAAAACGTGGATATTCCGCAGACGGTCTGCATGGTGACTTGTCTCAGAACCAACGTGATGCCGTAATGCGCAAATTCCGCGACGGAAGCATTGACGTGCTCGTAGCAACTGATGTAGCTGCCCGTGGTTTGGACGTTTCCGGTGTAACTCACGTTGTGAACTTTGACCTTCCGCAAGATCCGGAAAGCTATGTTCACCGTATTGGACGTACCGGACGTGCAGGTAAAGAAGGGGAAGCATGGTCTTTCGTAACGCCACGTGAAATTGATCATCTGCATTTCATTGAGCGTGTAACTCGTCACCGTATTGCGCGTAAGCCGCTTCCAACTTTGGCTGAAGCTTTGGAAGGCAAACAACGCATCATCGCAGAACGTCTCCTGGAGGCTGTAGAAAGTGGTGAGCTGAACGAATACAAAGGCTTGGCTATTCAAATGCTGGAGCAGTATGACTCCGTACAACTTCTCTCCGCAGCTTTGAAGCTGATGACTGGCGAGAAGAGAGAAGCGTCTATTGAGCTTACTCCGGAAGATCCAATTCGTGCAAAACGTCGTAAACCGGATGTTCGTTCCGGCGGACGCAAGCCGTCTAACTACAGCGGACGCAGCAACGGTGGTTATAACTCCAACCGTACTGGTGGCAGTGGTAGTGGCAGCAAAGGCGGATATGGTGGCTACAACCGTGGCAGCAAAGAAGGCGGTAGCTACAACCGTGATTCCGCGAGCCGCAATAGTGGAGATCGCAGACCACGTCCAAGCAGTAGCGGAGAAACTCGTCGTCCTGCAAGACGCGAAGATTCCTCTTCTGAATAAGAATTGAAATAACAGGAAAGCCGAAGTGAATGCTCGCTTCGGCTTTTTGCTATGAGATCAAAAAGTATAAATTACTTAGCAGCCTGCTTCGACGGCTGAAGTATTGATTTCACTGGCGCATTGGGGATGAAATACGGTATGATATAGTCAACAGCCGGAATTTACAGGCACAGCAACATGAGCCCATGGAACCTGCCAGGGCTTGCGGAGGGAGAGACTAACGTTGGAGTTTAAAGGAGCTATGGGTGGTATTTATCGCCTGACTGAATGGATTACCAGACTGGCGGCTACCAATTTGTTATGGGTGTTATGCTCGTCGCCTTTTATGTTCTGTCTCATACTCAAACTACTTGTGATGAATCAGAACTTGGCTAATGAATCTTTACAAATGAACTGGGCGATGGCTGTTTTGGCACCGCTTACTTTATTTCCGGCTACATCGGCCATGTTTACCGTCGTCCGCAAATGGGTAATGGGCGATACGGATGCAGGTGTGTTTCGTACCTTCTTTAAAGGATACAAGGAAAACTATAAGCAGAGCCTGATCGGAGGCATCTTTTACACGCTACTGTTTGTCATTATGTATGTGGATTATACCGTGTATATGACGCAGCTCAGCAATTTGCAAATTGTAGGCATTATCATGCTTATTCTCATCATTATTTTGCTCGTATCCATGTTTAACTTTTTCTCGATGGTTGCTCATTATCATATGTCCAGCGGACAACTGATCAAAAATGCGGTCTTGCTGACGCTCATTAGACCGTTCCGTGTATTTTCTACCATGCTCGGCAGCGCGATTGTTATCTTTATTGGAGTCAAATACCCTGTGCTGTTCTTGTTCTTCATTGGTAGTGTGGTGGCCTGGTTCGCTTTCTTTAATTTTTATGGAACGTTCCTCAAAATGCAGGATCAGATGGAAAAGATGAAGCAAAAAGACGAAGAGGCAGCTATCACGGAAGACAAGAAAAGTGATAACCTCCAAAAATAAAACAGATTTCTCCTAGCATTTACTTTCCGAGTGAGAAGCGCTATAATAAGGTCACATCCTGCGATGCACGTTACGGTCATTTGTTGTTTTGAACCAATGACAATGTCTAGGGAGACCAATACGGGTGGACAGCTGAAAAGCCCTGTCAATTCTGACAAGGGGACTTCAAAAGTTTGTCCTGCGATCACCCACCTGCTAAAGCAGGTTCAGAAGACGCTATGGTCGGACGGCATCGGCGGGTACTCTATAACGTAATCAACACACCCTGATACTGCTCCGTGCAGAAACAGGGTGTTTTTTGTATGTAATAATGCTAAAATAAGAAATAAGGTACTCAATCGCATACCACAGGTATGATCGGGTTCACTTTGTTGCTTTAACGTTTTTATAAAGCGCTTGCAGCAAAGGGAAATCGATGTGCTGTATTCAGCAACGATTATCGTGAAGGAGGAAATGTCTTGTCGTTGAAGAGGACTCTGGTAGGGATTGTGCGCAGCCAAGAAGGTACAAGCGACCGGGTCAAAGACCCCCAAATGAAGACACGCTATTATAACTTATCGAGAGACAAGGCTTGGGAAGAGGTATCGTCCGTTTTAAAAAAGATTCCTGGATACAAGGTGCTACATGAGGTGCCATCCGTAGGTGAGATTACGCTTGAGAAGCGAACGGCATTCGGCAGAACTGTCGACATTA
The DNA here is from genome assembly GCF_059417685.1 of Paenibacillus sp. LT-B23. Classification (NCBI taxonomy): domain Bacteria; kingdom Bacillati; phylum Bacillota; class Bacilli; order Caryophanales; family Paenibacillaceae; genus Paenibacillus; species Paenibacillus sp. LT-B23. The sequence continues at coordinate 63,541 of NZ_JBSQBM010000003.1, forward strand.
CCGTTTCTATATTGTCCGTCTCGCCAGTTCGGAGTGCTGTGGATATTTATTCCGCTTCGCGCGGATCGCTGGGGGACATGGGTGCAAATTATCGAATTATTTTGCAGTTGTTTGCCGTGATTGACAAGAAGCTGTCCGCTCATAAGGTCTTACAGTGATTGCAGACGTGTGAGCAGCAATGTGGCAGACCGACGTCAAAAAAGCGAGGAAGGCAACCCTTCACTCGCTTTTTTAATATTCGAATCAGCCTTAACGTAAGCAGAATGAATTAGACGAGCTTCTTCACCGCTGCAATCGCTTGATCATAGTCAGGATGCTCGGACATTTCGCTCAGATATTCTACATAAGCGATTTTATCGTTTTGATCAATCACAAAAATAGCGCGATGATCCAGATGGAATTCCTTAATAAACACGCCGTAGGCTTCGCCGAAGGAATGGTCCTTGTAATCGGACAGTGTCAATACACGGTCAATACCCGCAGCACCGCACCAACGAGCTTGGGCAAACGGCAGATCCACGCTGACAGTCAGTATTACGACTTGATCTCCGAGAGAATCCGCTTCTTGATTAAAACGACGAGTCTGTGCGTCACACACGCCTGTATCAAGAGAAGGAACAACGCTGATAAGCTTGACTTTACCTGCAAAATCTTGAAGCGTAGCAGCTTCCAGCAGATTTTTTTGCAATTTAAAATCAGGTGCCTGATCTCCAACTTTCAGTTCAGGACCCACGAGAGTCAAAGGATTGCCTTTAAAAGTAGCAGCTTCTTTACGTTCTTGTGCCATATGTAATAGCCTCCTTGGTTTTTAGCATTGGTTATCGTTGCTGAAATCTATTATAATCTTTTATAAAAGACATTGTCCAATTTGAATAAGGTGGAGACACCCCATGAAGGAAGGATTGCCTTGATTTTTTTACGGTATGAGAACTGGAAAAGTTATTTGCGTTTTTACCCGGTTACCTGTTTGATTCTGCTTATCAATATCGTGATGTTTATTGTGCTCACCGTACATGGTGGATCGGAAAATAGTTTGACACTAATCCGGTATGGGGCCTTGATCAATGAGGAGCCGTTTACCGACCAGTTATGGCGGTATGTGTCAGCTATGTTTTTACACGCGGGTTTTGATCATCTTTTCTTTAATTCCTTTGCGATTCTCGTATTTGCTCCACCGCTGGAACGTCTGCTGGGGTCCTTTCGCTACGTGCTGCTGTACCTCGCTACAGGCATTGTAGGAAACGTGCTGTCCATTGCGCATTACAATATGGTAGCGGAAACCACGGTCTCTGTAGGGGCGTCAGGAGCGATATATGGTATCTACGGCGCATTTCTGTACGTTGCTTTGTTTCAGCGGACGCTGATGGATGAAGCTTCACGCAAAACACTGTACACGCTGCTCGGCTTTGGTATCCTGTTTTCGTTCGCTGTGGCGAACATTAACTGGACCGCCCATTTTGGAGGACTGCTCAGCGGGTTTTTCTTGTATGGATTAATGATCAGATTGACTGGCCAACGTAAACGTCACTAAAGACAGCTTTACCGTAAGTCGGCAGGGCAAGAAAGAGGAAGGGGTTCGTCTAACCTCTTCTTCCGGATGTTGAAAAATAGATTGGAGCGAATAACGGAGTGGAATTACGACAGTTGCAATACTTCATGAAGGTAGCGCAAAAGGAACATGTCACTCAGGCAGCCGAGGAGCTGCATGTGGCGCAATCTGCGGTCAGTCGGCAAATTCATCAGCTTGAAGAGGAGCTGGGGGTTAACCTTTTTATGCAAAAGGGCCGCAACTTGCAGCTTACACCGGTGGGGCAGTTATTTTGCAAACGGGTTGAAACGATTATAAAGGATTTGGAGCGGGCTGTTCTGGAGGTTCATGAGTTTTTAGACCCCGAGGGTGGAGAAATTCGTATCGGCTTCCCGCACAGTTTGGGCATTCATCTTATTCCTACGGTTGTAGCTGAATTTCGTAAACGGTATCCGAATGTTAAATTCAGATTTAAACAGGGGATGTACCCAAGTTTGATCCGTGATGTGTTGGCGGGTGAGGTGGATTTGGCTTTTGTATCCCCTTTTCCGGATCGTCATGATCATGTCGAGGGAGATGTGGTGCTAACCGAGGAGCTGTTTGCGGTTCTTCCCCCTAATCATCCTTTGGCTTCAGCCGGGCACATCACGCTGGATCAGCTTAAAGGAGAAAAGTTCATCTTGTTCAGAGACGGTTACTCCCTGCGTCCGATTGTCTGGCAGGCTTGTCTGGAGGCCGGATTTACGCCTGACATCGCTTTTGAAGGCGAGGAGACGGATACGATCCGCGGATTAGTTGCCGCAGGTATGGGGGTCAGTCTTTTGCCTGAGATGGCGTTGTTCCAGACCAATCCGCTCCAGCCCGCGAGAGTGTCCATTGTTGATCCCGAGGTGACGCGAACCATTGGCTTAATTCACCGTAGAGATGACAAGCTTCCGTTGGTTGCCAAATCGTTCCGCACTTTTTTGTTGCAATATTTTGGTCTTCAAGGTAGCGGCACTGTGACGGATGGAAGTGCTAAAGCGGACTAACGACAGGCGAGTATAGGGAATTGGATAAAATATAAAAAGGTTGTTCCTCTACCATCATCATGGCGGAGGAACAACCTTTTTTGCTACAAAAGCGATTAGTCACGGCTGTTGAAGATACCGATCAGGCGAATCAGCTCCAGTAAGGAAACGAGAGCGGCGGCCACATATGTTAATGCAGCGGCATTCAATACTTTAGCCACACCTCGTTCTTCATCACTGCGGATAAATCCTTCGGACACCATAATTTCACGGGCACGGTTGGAAGCATTAAATTCGACCGGCAATGTAATTAATTGAAAAGCAACAGTAGCCGAGAAAAAGATAATGCCCAAGCCAATCAGGTTTGTGTAGCTGAACAGTAACCCGGCAATCAACAGAAACGGTGCAATGCCGGATGCGAAGTTGACAATCGGGAAAATCCGGTGACGCAGCGCTAACATAGGATAATGCTCTTTATGCTGAATCGCATGACCAACCTCGTGACAAGCCACGGCAACTGCGGAAATAGATTTTTCATAATATACAGGCTCGGACAAGCGTACTACGCGTTGCATCGGATCATAGTGGTCAGATAACGCGCCAGGTACAGGTTCAATGGGCACATCGTGCAAACCGTTGCGATCCAGCATATGCCGGGCGGCATCGTAGCCTGTCATACCGTTTTCGTTGGGAACATCAGACCATTTGTTAAAAGTACCTTTCACACGAAATTGCGCCCATAAGGATAAACCGAACGCAAGAATAATCAATATATACATCCCCATCATAAAGCAACCCTCCATTATTATTTCATCAAAACAGCCCGGGAATCTACATCATAGAGCTATGCTCCAGCAAATACTTCAGAGCTTCGATACAAGCGGCGCTTTGCGGTAGTAGACCAGTAAGCAGCTTACGTGCTTGAACGGGCTTGAGCTGCCCCAGAAGAGGCTGTAGCTCATTGACTTCGCGCTCCAGGCGCTGCATGTGCATCTCCAGACTTGTCAGTTTGTCGGTGACGTGCTCTTCGCCTGGAACCGAATTCCACTTCATTAATGTCTGTTTAATTTCCTCGAGGCTATACTTCTCTTGTTTCATTTGGTTAATACGTTCAAGCCTTTTTAAAGTTTCATCATTATATAACCGATAATTTTTCAAAGACCGTTCTTCAGGTGCGATCAAACCGAGCTTCGTATAATAATCAATGGTCCGTTCGCTGACACCAGCCGTCTTGGCTAGCTCGCCAATTCGATATAGCTTCATATCCCCATCTGTCCTCACCTCGCGCTCTTCATTCAGTCTTCAATATTACGCATCTGCAAACAGAGTGCTTATAAAAATATTTTACATGATTCCCAACCGTACAGTCAAACGTCATGCTTTTCTAGCCTGTGAAACAAGCTACTTTTATAGTTAGTAAACGTGACATGAAAAGTTCGAGATCACTTTTTTTTCGAATATTAAAAAAAATCTTGTCAAGTTTCATGTATTCTGATTATAATGACAATAAGAATTTCACGAAATGTAAAGAAACTTAACATTTGAGGGAGTGGGCTTCATGAGAAAAAAGTGGTTTGTTGCATTACTGGCCATGCTGACGGTACTGGCTTTTCCGGTAGGTGCGTTCGCTGCTGACGGTCCGACAAATATTCAGCTTCAAGCCGGATTAAACACGGCGTTTACCTTCTTGGCATTTATTCTAGTGTTTTTCATGCAGGCGGGATTTGCATTGCTGGAGGCTGGCTCCACACGAATGAAGAATGCAGGGCATGTCGCTGGTAAAACAATACTCACCACGGGCGTTGCTGCATTGTCTTTCTGGGCTCTCGGGTTCGGGCTAGGCTTCGGTAACGATGGCGGTAACGGATTTATGGGGCTGACGGGTTTCTTTATGAGTGGCACGGATGCTGCTGTATCGTTTGACTCCCTTTCAAGTCTGGATGTTCCGATTACAATCATGTTTTTGTTCCACTTTGCTTTTGCTGCGGTATCTCTTTCTATCGCATGCGGGGGAATGGCAGAGCGTGCAAAATTAAGTGTATACATCATTTTCGGTATTTTGTTCTCCATCGTAATCTATCCCGTTGTAGCTCACTGGGTATGGGGCGGCGGCTGGCTTAGCAAGCTGGGCATGCAGGATTATGCCGGCTCCACGGTAGTCCATCTGACAGGAGCTACGGCGGCACTCGTCGCTACATTGCTGCTGAAACCGAGACTGGGCAAGTTCAACAAGGACGGCAAACCGAATATTATCCCTGGACATAATCAGGTATACTCCATTCTGGGGGTTATTATTCTCTGGTTCGGCTGGTTTGGATTTAACCCGGGTAGTGCTGTATCGGCTATGAATGACGGATTTTTCGGATATGTGGCACTGACTACGAATATTGCGGCAGCCGCAGGCGGGGTTTTCGCTTTACTTGTATCCTGGATGGTATACGGAAAAGCAGATATTCCGTCTATGCTGAACGGTGTGCTGGCAGCTTTGGTTGCGATTACTGGCTCTTGCGCTTTTGTAGCTCCTTGGGCTGCGCTGGTCATCGGTGCAGTAGCAGGGATTGTCACCTTCTTCACAGCACAATGGTTTGAGCGTGCAAGAGTAGATGATCCGGTATATGCTTTCTCTGTGCATGGTGTTGCGGGGATGTGGGGGGCAGTGTCTACGGGATTGTTCGCTACTCCTGAGCTTGTGAAAATAACAGGTGTCGGTCAAGCGGGGCTCTTCTATGGTGGTGGACTTACGCAATTGGGAGTGCAGCTTCTGGGACTGATAGGGACTTTGGCTTTCGTGTTCGTCATTTCCTTCATTATTCTAGGTTCAATGAAAGCCATTATGGGTATTCGTGTTACGGAAGAGGAAGAAACGATGGGACTGGATATCAGTGAGCATGGTACGTACGGCTATCCTGAGCAAATGAAGTTGGTTGCCGAGGCTGAGAAGCGTTCTGGGACTGTAAGCTAATATGTAAAATATAAAGAGCCAGTATGGATGAGCGGAGGAGATGGAAGTATGGAACTGCAAAATACGGCACCTTGGGTGAGTTCAGCCGAAGCGATTGATCATGCAGATACACCTGAATCGCTAAGGCGGGCCAGGGTCGATTCTCAAAAATGCCTGCTGGCTTCCCAAGCCTCCGCTCCGTTATCAGACTGGTTACAAACGGCGAATGATATGCATGACCGCATTGCAGCCAGAGCTGTGCAAATGTGCGAAAAAGGGATGGTTGAGGATGGCTTCGGCCTTCCTCCCGTCCCTTACGCATTTATAGCCTTCGGCAGCATGGGACGCTCGGAGTCGACGCTATGGAGTGACCAAGATAACGGTATGATTATTAGTGACACTGCATCTGTCGGGAAAGAATCATATTTTATGGAGTTCGGCCAGAGGATATCTGCAATGCTGGAATATTTGGGATATCCGAAATGTGAAGGGAAAGTGATGTGCTCAGAGCCGCTATGGCGCCAAACGTTGTCTGAGTGGCAGGAGCAGCTGGCAAAATGGTCCGATGATTTTGCCTGGGAGCCGATTCGTTATCTGATTATCTCTTCTGATATGAGGCATATCGCTGGAGACGAGCAATTGTCAGCAGAATGGAAGCGGAGCTTTTATGCGTTGCTGCGTAAGCATCCCGATTTGCCGTCCGCGGTACTTAGAAACACGGTAAGGCATAAAGCGACACTTAATATTTTGGGTCAGATCGTTACCGAGCGCTTCGGGGAGCACGCGGGTGATTTTGATGTAAAATACGGTTTGTACATCCCGTTGGTAAATGCAGTACGGTTTTGGGCTTTGCAGCACGGGGTGGAGGAGACCTCTACGTTGAAAAGGCTCAGGCGGCTCGCGCTGCTGGAAGCAGCACCGTCACCTTTGCTGGATGCTTGTGAGCGGGCCTTTCGGATCGCGCTACAGCTTCGGATGGCTACTCCGGTGCAGGAAAAGAACGGACTCTTGGTTAGCAAGGGTTACCTTGCTGTCAAACCGTTGAAGCAAGGTAAGGGCTGGCATGAACTGCGCGAGGCGCTTTCGACGGTGCGGCGGCTACATCGCGCGCTGCAAAGACAGTTGCGGTTTACGGAAGGGAGAAGGTCATGAAGGAACCAGCGCAGGGAGGCGGCTTTTGGAGCGCTCTTCGCAGAGGAGGGGTACCCTCGGCCATCGCTTCTGTGATGGGAGCTCCTACGGCTCAGCAGATGGCCTTTATCCGTTCCTTAACTCGGGAGCAACGGCGCTCTGAGGTATTGCGAACCCCGCTGGAGCGTTTGGAAACGGTTGTTTTTGACTTGGAAACTACGGGATTTTCAGCGCAGCATGGAGATGAGATTTTATCGTTCGGTGCGATTCGGGTGGTCGGGGATACGATTATGGAAAAAGAGCAATTTTACACGCTTGTCAATCCACGTACGGCCATTCCTGAGCACATTACGGAGCTTACCGGGATTACCCGGGAAATGACAGATGAGGCTCTGCCGCTTATGGATGGGCTGCATGACTTTATGTCCTTTGTAGGGGGACGGGTGCTTGTAGCGCATGCCAGCGCTCATGACAAGGCATTTTTGAATGCAGCGTTGTGGAAAACCTCTAAAGTGCAACTAACCCACCGTGTTTTGGATACGATGATGCTTGCCAAATGGCTGGAACCGCAGCAGCACCAAACGTACAGTTTGGATGAGCTGCTGACCTATCAGGGCATACCCATTCAGGGGCGGCATCATGCGTTAGAGGATGCGAAAATGACGGCAAAGCTGTGGGTGGCGTACGTTCAGGAAATGCTGAAGCGTAATGTGACCAATTTGGCAGATGTGTATGCTCATTTAAGCCATGCCTGATTCAGTACAAGGCACAAGCTTCAATATAGGACAACATTACAGCAAGTCTGCGATCATTCGTGGGTTTGCTGTTTTTTTGTGCACCTGTACAGATTGGAAGGGTTAGAGGTGGGAGCAGGATGGGCACCATATGGAGGAGAAGGTGAGAGTAATCCAGATGAAAGGCCGGGTGATTGGACTGTGAAAAAAGTTGTTTTTATTAAATTCCTGATGGTTATGCTGGTTGTAGGAGTAGCTTCATCGGGAGGAGCAACAGACATGACTTATGCGGCAAGCGCACCGGCTAAAAATGTGCAAATTCAGGAGGAATCTGAGGGTGAGGGAAGACTTGAAACTGGCAAGGGGATAGAAACAGGGTTAGATGCTATAGAAGTGATGCAAAAGATACAGCCTGGTCAACCGCTTCCTTCCATAATTTTAAAAGGTTTGGACGGCAAATCCTACAATATAGGAGCCAAGCATAATAAAGCGCTGGTGATCAGCTTCTGGGCCTCGTGGTGCGATCCGTGCCGTTTGGAGGCACCTGTACTGAATGAGCTATATAGCAAGTACAAGCATGATGTGGACGTGTATGGGATTAATGTAACACGCTATGATCGGTTGGAGGATGTGCAAAAGTTTTCCCGCTCGCTAAACCTTCAATTTCCGGTTTTGCTGGATGAGCAAGGAGCGCTGTTTGAAAGGTTTGGGGGTGCTGCATTTCCGACGAATGTCATGGTTGACCGTCATGGACAGGTACGTGAAATCATAATCGGCATGCTTAACGAACGTGAGCTGGAACGAAAAATAGAATTACTGCAAAAAAAGACGGTGTCTTTAGGGGCCGAATAGACCGCAAAAGACACCGCTTATTAATATAAAAAGCATTCATCAAAGAGTAATCGTCCAATCAGTGATTTACCAGTCCTTGGGGCGATAGTTCGTTCTGCTGATTTTTCGGAGACGGAGCTTCCAGCAACGCATAACGGAAGCTGTCCACCAGTGCTTCCCAGCTGGCTTCAATTACATTTTCGGATACGCCCACGTTACTCCATACGTCCTCGTAATTTTTGGACTCAATGAGCACGCGCACCTTGGCAGCGGTGGCATCCTTTTCATCGAGTACACGTACTTTATAGTCGGCCAGATGCATATCGCGCAGTGCCGGGAAATATTGAGAAAGAGCTTTACGCAGTGCGTTATCGAGCGCGTTGACCGGACCGTTGCCTTCAGCGGCAGTATAAACGCTTGTGCCTGCAACATTCAGCTTCAAGAACGCTTCGGATACAACTGGACGACCCGCTGTTTTCTCCACCAGCACCTTGAAGGACTCAAATGTGAACATTTCCTTCACTTCGCCGCCTGCTTCACGAATGAGCAGCTCCAGCGAAGCATCGGCTCCTTCAAACTGGTAGCCCTGATGTTCCAGCTCCTTGATGCGGCTAATGACCCCACGTGCCTCATTGCTGGACGGATCAAGGGTTATGCCCAACTCCTGCGCCTTGGACACAACATTGCTTTGCCCGGCAAGTTCAGAGACCAGTACCCGTTGCTTGTTGCCAACCAGTTCGGGAGCGATGTGCTCATAGGTTCGCGAGTCGCGCAGAATAGCTGACACGTGGATACCGCCTTTGTGGGCAAAGGCAGCATTGCCGACATAAGGCTGGTTCACTGGCAAATTCACGTTGGCAACTTCGCTGACAAAGCGGGCCGTGTTGTGAAGCTGCTTTAGCTTGTCGGAGTCCAAACACTCGTAGCCGAGCTTGAGCTGCAAATTTGGAATGACGGAGCATAAATTAGCATTACCACAACGTTCGCCGTATCCGTTAATCGTACCTTGGATTTGTCTCGCGCCTGCTTGCACTGCACTCAGTGTATTGGCTACGGCCAATTCACAGTCATTGTGTGTGTGAATGCCCAGTTTTGACCTTGTGAGCTGGCTATGCAGTGTGGTGACAATTTCCTGTATCTCATGCGGCATGGTGCCGCCATTGGTATCGCACATGACGAGCCAGTCTGCGCCTGCTTCTTCCGCTTTTTTCATGACGGCGAGTGCATATTCGGGATTATTTTTATATCCGTCAAAAAAATGCTCGGCATCAAAAATAACCTCCATGCCCCCTTGCTTTAAAAAGGCGATGGAGTCGTAAATCATGGACAGATTTTCTTCGAGTGTCGTCTGTAAGGCTGTGTGTACATGAAAATCCCATGATTTGCCGACGAGAGTAGCCGCTTGGGCGCCGGATTCCAGAATCCGTTGCAGGTTGGCATCCTGTGCCGCTATGCTATCTTTACGGCGTGTGCTGCCAAAGGCAACAATCTTGGCCTTTAGTCCCAGTTCTTGCACCCGTTTGAAAAATTCGATATCCTTGCTGTTGCTCCCGGGAATCCCGCCTTCAATATAATGAACACCGAGATCATCGAGTTTTTTGGCGATTTTCAATTTGTCGTCAGCAGACAAGCTAATTCCTTCTCCTTGAGTTCCGTCGCGCAGTGTTGTATCGAAGATAGAGATAGCGGTGGACATGAGGACTCCTCCTTCGCGGATTGCATAGATTTGGTAGTACTTTGCTTTTTTAAGCAGCTTATTTAATGATTTAACGCGTGAAAATAGAAAAGTATCAACCTGCCTTGATTCGTATGATTTTTGATTATATCAACTTATGACTTCAAATGTAATATATAAATATCATTTTTGACCGCAAAACCTTTATTTTCATGTAAAATAGGGCATAGCGTTATTTTATAATTTATAGTTAAAAGAAGGGTTGAGCATGAGAGATGTCAGTGCTTATTATCCGGTTGGTGGACGGGTTATTCTGCATGTCGATATGAACGCATTTTATTGTTCTGTTCATGCAGCGGAGGAACCGGAGAAATACAAGGGGTTGCCTACCGCAGTCGCGGGCAGCAGTGAGCTGCGCAGAGGTGTAATCGTAACCTGCTCCTATGAAGCCCGGCGATTGGGCATCTCAACAGGGATGGTCGTCCAGCAGGCCCGGCGGATTTGTCCGCAGCTCATCGTGATTCAGCCTGATTTTCACTTGTACCGTCGTTATTCCAAAGCTTTTATGAGCATTGCTTATTCGTATACACCTATGTTGGAGGCAACTTCAATTGATGAATGTTATCTGGATATTACAGGCTCCAAGCAGTTTGGAACGCCAATGGAGATCGCGGAGGAAATCCAGCGCAGAGTAGCGGACGAACTGGGACTGCCTTGCTCCATCGGAGTGGCGCCCAACAAGCTGCTTGCCAAAATGGCCTCTGACCTGAAAAAACCGCGCGGAATTTCTGTTTTGCGCTTGCGTGATGTGCCAAAGGTTTTGTGGAATCTCCCCTGTGGTCAATTGTTTGGTGTGGGACGGAAAACGGCCGACAAGCTTCGGCAAATGAACATTCGCACCATTGGCCAATTGGCCAAGGCGGACGAGCATGTGCTGATTGGCGTATTTGGCGTGACTGGCTCGTGGTTAAAGCTGGCTGCTAACGGGATTAATCATTCTCCGGTCAAAACCGAGCGGGAGCCGAACAAGTCGATCGGACACACTACTACCTTGCCCATGGATGTGGTGGAGCTGGAGGAAGCCCAACGGGTGCTTCTCAATATTAGCGATCAGGTAGCCCGCCGGCTTCGACGGCATGGCATGCTGGCAGGAGGTATTCAACTGACCATTCGGACGCCGGAGATGAAGACCTTTACGCGTTCTCAGGTAAGGAGTATTCCTACGGAAAGCGCAGAGGACATATATAAGGAAGCTTGTGCGCTGTATAGGCGACATTGGGGAGAGGGCAAGCCTGTTCGTTTGCTTGGAATTACGCTTCAGCAGCTAATCCCAAAGGAAGAAGCTGCTGTTCAGTTGGATCTATTTGAATACAAGGACCAGCCCAAAAAGGAAAGCTTGCTGAAGACGATGGATGCATTACGAGACAAGTTTGGCGAAAATGCAGTTCTGACCGCCGGGATGCTGGGAGATGACCCTTCGGTACTACTTCGGAACTCCAAACTGCGAGGGACTTCGCTGCAAAAAGACAATCTCCAGACGCCTGAGTAAACTTTTTGGGTGAGTTTATGTGAAGCAACGAAGGCGTACGATATAAGTATTTTTTGCATAAAGGATCAATGAAAATAATTTGTAATAATTTTTTGTTTGTATTAATATGTGAATAGAATGCAAAAGCTGGTTTGTTTGATTGTATAGGAGGCAGAGAAGAGTTATGGCTAAATACACTTGGGTAGAAAAAGATACATGCATCGCGTGCGGAGCTTGTGGTGCTACAGCGCCAGACATTTATGATTATGACGATGAGGGCCTGGCTGAAGTGATCTTTGATGGGGATGGTAACCAAGGCATCAAGGCAATTTCAGACGACCTGTTTGATGATATGCAGGATGCTTGCGATGGTTGCCCTACAGATTCTATTAAAGTTGCAGACGAGCCTTTCAATAAAGAAGGTTAAGTCTACGCTATCTTGGATAGGCACAGCACCAACAGCACTCTTTGCCGTACAACGGTGAAAAGGTGCTGTCGGTGCTGTTTTTTTTATGTGCTGTCCATATGGCCTGTTTTGACCGATATACATAGTAAAGAATAGGGTAAGACTACACGATCAGGAGGATCCGATGAATCATTCGCCTCATCTTAAATCGTATGTAAAAATGCACCCAGATAATAAAATGGCCTGGTATTTGCTCGGCAAAGAGTATGAGAGCAGTGGTCAGGAGGGTAAAGCAAATTATTGTTTCAATCGCGCGGGTGAAGTGTTCGAAGCCTTCGAGCATAAACAGATTCCGGCAGACGTATGGATGGAGTATCAGGATAAAGTGGTGCAGATGTCCAAGGAGAAGGCGCGGAGAACGGCTCGAACGCGTTATTTGCTAACTACGTTGATGGTACTTCTTCTAATATGGGTACCTTCAGCCAATTCGCCGGGTCATTCGAGGGAAAGTGCATCCGTTCCGCCTGGAACAGAGCGTGTGGCAGCCGACAATGTCAAAGTGGCAGGAGAGCAGACTTCTGACCCGAATAAAGTGGCTCAGATCGGTGGGCCTGGTGCTGGTGGTGTGTTTACGGCCCAAGCACGCACAGGCAGTTCAGCAGGAACGGCACTTGCAGATATGTTGGCAAAGGCTGGTCGTCTTCCGGCCGAGACTACAGTGCTGGGTATGGAGCAAAGTGGTTCTTGGCTGCTCTGGAGAGATCGTATGCAGCCGCTGCTTAGCTTGCAAAACAAAGGTAATGGAGGCTTAGTCGTCCAGTCTTACGACGCAGCAGCGTGTGCTTGTAAGCCGTCAGACAGTGAGAAGCTTCGAAAAGCAGGTCTGCAATGGGCTGCGGGACAGGAAGAACTGGCTGTGCTGAATAGCTCCATACGTGCTTTTCGTACGCAGCATCAACGTCTTCCTCAAAGTCTCGATGAGCTGACCCGAAGCTTTCCGGATAATATGATGTACGGTACGACAGACGGAATGAATAAGGCTTTTGCACCTATGCGTAGTTTACTTGCTTCACAGGCACAGAGGGCAGAAGGAACAGCGGTTCAACAGGCTGGTTCGTCGGCTGCAAGCAGTCCTTTATTGGCGTCTTCGCTGCATGGACGGCCTTTTCTAGGGCAGCCGCTTCGGATTGTGGTAGACAAGTCGAAGCACAGGCTCGGATTGGTGAGCGGCAACGTGCTTATCCGCAATTATGCTATCGGTTTGGGCGGAGAGCGGACTCCGGAAGGGAAGTTTGTTATTACGGATAAAGTCGTAAATCCGAATGGCAAGTCCAACGGTGAGTTTGGCAGCCGCGGTATGCAGCTGTCTGCAACGAATTATGCCATCCACGGCACGAACGAGCCGGACAGCATTGGCAAAAATGAGTCATTGGGCTGCGTACGCATGGGCAAACAGGATGTGGAGGAGTTATTTGCTCTCGTACCTTCAGGTACGGAGGTGGTCATTGGTACCGGGGGACTGCCTGATCAAGTGCTTGTGCCTGGCTCCCGATTTACGACTGAGCCGCAGCAGGACCAGACCAATCCCCGCAAAACCTATCACTGGCTAAATTAATCTTTAACGCTATTGCTACGTGTAGTTTAACGATTTCCCGCTTGTGCCAAAACAACGACGAGAACAATCACAATGATGAGGAGAACAAAACTGACGGCGGTCCATACAATCGCTTTCTTGTTCACCTCGTCCTTTTTCTTTTGCAGACTTGGCGGCTTGCGCTTGGTCTTCATATCAGCAATCCCTCTTTTCTGACGGGCTATAGCCCTGTCTTACTATGTCCATTGTAAATGGTTTGATTATACATTTTCAATGACATCTCCATGACAACTGAATTGTTCCTGATGCTGCACCTCGCAAATTACTTTCTTTTTGGTATGGAAAAAGCTAAACTATTTTGTAGAGATGTTTTTTTAGGATTGTGCAAGGGCATAGAACGGAGTGGATGAATCGTGTTGTATCGAAGGATTGTGAAACCTGTTTTTTTCAAAATGAGTCCAGAGACGGCTCACCATGTAGTCATTGACGGGTTAAAGCATGCGGGCTCACTTCCTGGCGGAGCGACAGCGCTGCGGGGAATGTACGGGGTCAAGGAGACGCCGGATTTGGCCGTCGATCTGTTCGGTATCCATTTTCCCAATCCGATTGGACTGGCTGCGGGACTGGATAAAAATGCGGAAGCGGTTGTCGGTTTTTCTTCCATTGGTTTTGGTTTTATGGAAGTAGGCACGGTGACACCTGTGGGTCAGCCCGGCAATGACCGTCCTCGTTTGTTCCGGTTGCCTCCCGACGAGGCGTTAGTGAATCGGATGGGCTTTAACAATCTGGGTGCGGAAAGCATGGCTAAACGTCTGGCTGCGCTGAAACATCGGCCTGTTCCGGTCGCGGTGAATATTGGTAAAAATAAAAACACGCCTAATGAGGACGCCCATAAGGATTATGAGAAGTGCATTTCCGCGCTGTATCCGTATGCGGACTTTTTTGTAGTAAATATTAGTTCACCGAATACGCCGGATCTACGAAAGCTTCAGCATGGCAGTGAGCTAAAATCGCTGCTGGAAGCAGTGCGTGCAGAAATGGGAGTACAGGCAACGAAGCATGGCGGAGCCAAGTCAGTGCTGGTCAAAATTGCGCCGGACGTATCGGATGAGGAACTGGAATATATGACAGACGCGATTGCGGCCAGTGGAGTGGACGGCATCATCGCGACGAATACGACAATTTCGAGGGCTGGCCTGACGCACCGGAATGCGGGTGAGACGGGCGGGCTTAGTGGTAAGCCGCTACGTGACCGTTCTACAGAGGTCATCGGACGAGTGTATCGCCAAACCGATGGCAAGCTGCCGATTATCGGATCGGGCGGCATTTTCAGCAGTCGTGATGCTTACGACAAAATTAAAGCAGGCGCGAGCCTGATTGAAATTTATACATCATTGATCTATGAGGGGCCGGAAGTGAACCGGACATTACATGCTGGTCTGCGTGAGCTGCTGCGAAAGGACGGCTTTAGACACATTAGCGAGGCTGTTGGTGCAGATCACAGATAAAAAGTGTTGTCGGAAGAGACAGGAGGTACGGGGATGGACGGAAGAGACTGGGGAACATTTTTGCTGCCATATGATCAGGCGGTGGAGGAGCTTAAGGTCAAGTTCAAAACAATGCGTGCGGAGCTGAAAAAGCGCGAGGAATACGCTCCTATCGAATTCGTAACCGGACGGGTGAAAAAAATATCAAGCATCCTCGATAAAGCGAAGAGATTACAGGTTCCTTCTGATCAGCTGGAGACGGGAATCGAGGATATTGCAGGAATCCGCATTATGTGCCAATTTGTTGAGGATATCCGGCGGGTAGCCGAGTACATTCGAAGACGCAAGGATTTGACCGTACTGTATGAAAAGGACTATATAACCAATTATAAAGATAGCGGATACCGCAGCTTTCATATGATTGTGGAATATCCGGTGCAAACAGCGCTTGGATTAAAAATTGTGCTGGCAGAAATTCAGATTCGTACCTTGGCGATGAATTTTTGGGCGACCATTGAGCATTCCCTCAGCTATAAGTATCGTGAGAGCTTGCCAGATAATATGCGTACACGGTTAAAAAAGGCTGCCGAGGCGGCCTTCGTACTGGACAACGAGATGTCTTCGATGCGTCTTGAAATATTGGAAGCACAGAAGAAGTTCGAGGATGAAGCGAATATTGTATCCAAAGTGCTGACAGGTATGCACCGACTGTATTTCTACCATAAGATCAGTGAAACGATTGATGCGCAGCGCAGGTTCAATGAGCTGTGGGAGCGGCACGACATGGAAGGGATCAAGCAGCTCCATGATGAAGTCAAGGAATTGCTGGCAGCTTCTACCAAGGAAGACGACAGGGATGAGTATTAAATGGTGAACGTTTCCTATGAACCGTTGTACGTGGCTTATTTGGTATACTTCAATCGGGATCGGGATTATTTTGAATGTCACGAGGTACTGGAAGAGCTGTGGCTAAAGCTGGACCGTGACCCTGTATATAAAGGTTTGCTGCAAATTGCTGTAGGGCTGTATCACTTCCGTAACGGAAATTTTCGCGGTGGACATATGATGCTGGACAGCGCGGTACACAAGCTGGAGTATGCGTCTCCGCAGGCGCTGGGCATTAACATGGAGAAGCTGGTGAACGAGGCGCGTGCTAGCGCCCGCCAGCTTGCCGAGGCTGTTGTAGCTGGCTCGGAAGATCTCCAGCACCAGCCGCCGGGTTTTCGGGATTTGACGATTGAAATCGTCGATCCCGTGCTGCGCCAGGCTATGGAGGAGGCATCGCCGTCCATAACAGTCAACATCCCGCAGCAGAGAGGTCCGCGGCGTGGGGAAAAGCATGAGCAGCGTCAGCAGGCGCTTGAGGCTTCTATGAGGCGCAGACAGGCGGCTGACGGCTCCTGCTCTGCCTCGCCCGGTACGAAGGGGCACGATGTAGTTTGAAGCGTGCCCCTTAAAGCAAGCAGCCCGATCCGTTTCAAGGGGATCGGGCTGCTTTATCGTTCAGTAGCCTAAGCCGTGTGGACGTCGTTTAGGAGGTTGTTTAGGAAGTTACATTCTTTTTATATTTTTCAAAAAAGGCTTTGAAATCATCGAGTGTGTAGCCGTTGTCGGAAGGATTTTCCTTCAAACCACCTACCATGCGCTCTTTTTCCACACCTTTTTCATAATAGATGAGCGTAGGGGTGTACTCAATTTTGTACTTGTCCCAGCCGTCCTCATACTCGCGCAGGTTAAATTCGTGCATGGTGATGTTCTCCTGCTTGCTCAAAGGCATTAGTTTGGGAGTGGTGGCGCGGCAATGAACACAGTCAGATGCAAAATGATAGACGAAAAAGTTTTCCTTTTTGTCAATTTTGCTTTGCAGATCCTCCGGTTTAATAATCTGCTGATAGTTTGGATCATTCAACAGCTCTTGGGTGGCAGGCTTTAACGAGGCTGTGGAAACGCCATACAGCTTGTTTTTAGTGCCTGAATTCAAAGCGAGCAGCACCCCAAGCAAAATGACGAGCACAACAAAAAAGCCAATGACAGGTATAAGCTTTTTTTTGTTGGATTTTTGAGCGTTCAATGCAATCTCTCCTATCAAAATTCAAAATATGTAGCTATGAATCTCATTATTATACAACATTACAGCTTGTAGTGAAAGTTTGTAAATCACACGGATATTGCAGCTTAACAGGTTGATTATGGTACAATAATTTTTATTTTAACAGGACAGGATGATTACAATTATGGGTGTACAGCTCCCTACAGCATTTGTGAAGCGCATGGAGCAATTGCTCGGCGACGAGTTTGAGGCTTTTATGGCTGCTTATGACCATACGCCTCATGCCGGGATACGCGTCAATACGTTAAAAATTTCGGTGGAGGCGTTTAAGGCGATTTCGCCGTTTGAACTGCGGCCAATTCCGTGGTGTGATACAGGTTTTTATGTTCCGTACGGCACAAAGCCGGGGTTACATCCTTATTATTATGCAGGACTGTATTATGTGCAGGAACCAAGTGCAATGTCTCCGGTAGAATTGCTAAATGTTGCTCAGGGTGAGGCTGTATTGGACTTGTGCGCTGCACCGGGCGGGAAATCGACCCAAATTGCGGCCAAGCTGCAAGGAAGCGGTCTGCTCGTAACGAATGATATTAGCGCAGATCGAACCAAGGCATTGGCCAAAAATGTGGAATTATATGGTGTGCGAAATGCCGTAGTGCTGAACGAAAGCCCGGATCGAATCGCAGATGCTTTCCCTCATTTTTTTGATAAAATATTAATTGACGCTCCTTGCTCTGGAGAAGGGATGTTTCGCAAGGATGAGGATATGGCGAAGCAATGGGAAAACCATTCGGTGGACAAATGTGTAGTTATGCAGCGGGATATTTTGCGAGTGGCAGCATCTATGTTAAGTGACGGGGGAAGAATCGTTTATTCGACCTGTACCTTTGCTCCGGAAGAAAATGAAGGGATGATCGCGGAGTTTCTGGAGGCACATCCTGATTTTGATGTTGTTCCTGTTCCTTCAGGAACGGGTTTTGCTTCAGGTCATCCAGAATGGGTGAGTGAAGCGGTTGCGGTAGGCCATCCGGAACTGCGTGGAACAGCACGCCTTTGGCCTCATCTTATAGAGGGTGAGGGTCATTTTATCGCTGTGTTGCAGCATCAAGGCAATCGTACAGCTACAGCGGATAATCAGCGGGGAATGGTCGATTCCTTTAAATCCGCTGACAGGGACGAAAAGGCTTTAAACATAGGTTCGGATCGTGCCCGTAAGAAGCAGCGGCTGTCTGTCAAGGAAGCGCCGACGCCAGGTGGACAGGGCAGGTTTGCAGTTGGAGAGCACAAACGGAATCGAAAAGGGATGGACGGGAAATCGGGTAAAGGAGCGAATGTACGCGGTTTCGAGAACAACAAGTCTCGTTCTGGTAAAGATGCGGCAAAATGGGCTGGGCGGGGACAACATGATGTACTGGAGTCCTATCTCTATTTTGTACAGGAGCAGCTTGAGGGGTCATTTGCAGGCCATATGGTAGTTTACGGAGATCGGATTTATCAGTCGCCGCTGGAATCTTATCGTCTGGACGGGCTTAAGGTGGTCCGTCCGGGCTGGTTTATGGGAACAGACAAGAATGGTCGGTTTGTACCTTCACACCCGCTGGCAGTGGCTTTGTGCCCTTCTGAGGCGGTCAGGAGCATAAACCTCTCCAGTTCAGACACAGAGGCCATCCGTTATTTGAAAGGTGAAACGTTATCCATCCCGGCCCAGCGAATGACGCTGCGGAACGAAGCACAGCCCAAAGGCTACGCTCTCGTATGCATTGACGGATATTCTGCCGGATGGGGCAAATGGCAGGACGGTATGCTCAAAAATGAATACCCTACAGGCTGGAGGTGGACATCGGTATGAGTGGGAAAGGAAGACAGACGCAGCGTTTGGACAAGGTTCTAACCCATATGGGATACGGTTCGCGCAGTGATATCAAGAGACAGGTAAAGCAAGGGATGGTCACCGTGAACGGTCGGACTACCAAGGATAGCGGCTTGCAGGTTCATCCGTACGACGATCAGATTGAAGTGAATGGGGAACGAGTTGTTTTTCGGGAGTACGTTTATATCATGTTGCATAAGCCACCGGGCGTTATATCCGCTACCGAGGATACAAGAGAGCAGACGGTGCTGGATTTACTGAGTGCGGAGGAACGGCATTTTGAGCCTTTCCCGGTAGGACGGCTGGATAAGGACACGGAAGGGCTGCTATTGTTAACGAACGATGGCAAGCTGGCGCATGAACTCTTATCTCCACGGCGACATGTTCCCAAAACGTATGAGGCTACGGTGTCGGGTTATGTGACGGAAGAGGATGTTCATCAATTTGCAGCAGGGGTGGAGTTGGATGACGGCTATGTCACTCTTCCGGCCCAATTGACCATTCTTCGTCATGAAAAAGCGCAAGAAGATGAAGAAGTCATTTCATACATTTCACTTGTGATCCATGAAGGGAAGTTTCATCAGGTGAAGCGCATGTTTGAGGCGGTCGGCAAAAAGGTTACGTATCTGAAAAGAACGGCGATGGGGCCGTTAACGCTGGATGATCAGCTTCCTCTGGGCAGCTATCGTGAGCTGACGAACGAGGAGCTGGCATGGATCGGCCGGGATTTGGCATCTGCAACGTCAGAGGCTTAACGGATATAGTGAATCGCAGCAAGTACGCTAAAAACATTAAGCTTTTACCTATAAATATATCAATGACGCACAGGCTCTTATGGGAGTTCCCTGTGGGTCATTTTGCTATACAGACTATAATTTACAGCTAACAGATGGCAGACTGCATGTTTATTGTGCGCGTGCCGCCCGACTTTTTTTCACTTCTGCTGCCTTATAAGCTGTGACCTTGTTTTTGCCCGTTGTTTTGGATATATACATAGCCTGATCGGCCTGTTTGACCAGTTCATCCGGGTTCATTTCCTTCTTTAACGTGCTGTGCCCGACGCTGATGGTCACGATGCTTTCATCGGCGACCCGCTCACGGATTCGTTCCGCGACCTGTTCGACCTTGGCCCGCCGATCAACCACCATCGCGACCAACTCCTCGCCGCCATATCTTCCGGTTAGTCCGATTTCATCCAGTTCTTCTTCCATAATCTGTGCAACCTGTTTAAGTACATCATCCGCGCGGGCATGGCCCTGCGTATCATTCAGCTTTTTGAAATTATCAATATCGCAAAAAATGACCGATACGCGGATTCCCTGCTCCATATATCGCCGCAATCGCCCCGAAAAGTATTTACGGTTATACAGGCCAGTCAAACCATCAGTAATGGAGGAACGGTAAATCCGTTGAAGCAGCTCCACAATCCGTTCGAACAGGATTAGAAACAACGTAGTGTAATACAGCAATGGCAAAAATGACATCCATAGGACTGTGCTTGTTGCACCTTTTTCAGCCGGAATGTCGCCTCGCAACCACAGACAGCCAAGCCAAAGCAAATAGAACAGTAAACCCAGTGCAAACTTTTTGGGCTGACCGATTCGTGGGATGATGAACACAAGGCTCAAAGTAAGCACAATGAGTCGATAAAGCAGGGTGAACCCGACGAGATTTGCTGCGCTGATCCAACTGGGCAGCAATCCGGCAGCCCATGCGCCAACCGGCAATATCAGTAGCGCTCCCAGCAACAGCAAAGACCATGCTCCCGCACGTTTTAGCTTCCGGTAGAGCTGAAATACGGCGGCATTGGTAAGCACAAAGGCAGCAGCCTCCAGCGTATTTTGCCACACGATTCCTTGCAGCGGCATTTTGCTGCCACCTGCCGAATAGAGATTCATGGCTTCATATGTCATAATAAAAATAGCGGCAACCGAAAAAAGGATATAGGCTTTTTTTCGCTGTCTGCTATATATGATCACGCACATCAGCGCCATCATGAGTATAATATACAAACCGCAGGCGGCACTTACAGCCCCGGCCAGAGATGGGAAACCGAAGGTTCCCGATAAGGACAACAACGTCAACGTCACCGACTCCATCTGTATAGATAGTGAGTCTATTGAACGGGGAATATGGTTCCCATACAATAGACAGGATTTATTCCATTTAAAATGTTATAATTTTCTTTTGTACTTAGCAATTATTCTCAATATATCATTTTTCAGAAAATCCGGAAACCTATACATACAACCTGTGTTCCGGGCAGTACAACGCTTGAAAGGGGAAGCACGTCATGAAATTGCTACAGGCTCTCTTTTTCCCACCCGAGCAACCGGGCGGCGTTTCATCTATGATTCCATATCTGCAAGAGCGATTTATGTCCCCGCGTTGGGAAATGGAGCTATTTTCAATCCCTAAACGGATTCGTAATAAGGGCAGGGATGAAGTCATATTTGATACCTTTGACTGGACGCAATATGAACAATATCCGATTGTCCAAAAATATATTCAGACGTACCGTGACTATTTGTGGTGGACCCGGCTTCGCATTCAGAAGCCCTTTGATCTCATTCATGCTCATCACCCGATTGCTGCGATTGCTATGAAAACTGTTTTTCCCGACATCCCGCTCGTTCAGACGATTCACTCTTCTTATGAGAAGGAGTTAATTCTAAACGGTAAAATAGAGGAGAACGGGCCTGAGCATCAATTTCTGGTGTCCTTGTATCGGGAGCTGGAGCATAAGGCCGATCGCCTGATCGCAGTATCTCATTCTTTCCAGCATTACTTGACGCCTTATGTACAAAATCCGCAAGATATTGTGGTCATTCCGAATGGATATGATGAGAAGCGCTTCAAGCCCATACCACATGAAAATGAAGTGACACAGCTTATAACTGTCTGTCGCCTTGTCCCTGCCAAAGGGCTGGATACTTTGTTACAGGCCTGTGCCGAGCTGAAAAAGAGAAATCAGAATTATGTGTTGCATATTATCGGAGATGGTCCCATTCGACCCGAGCTGGAAGAGATGGCGCGGCGGTTGGATATTTACCATGAAACAATCTTTTATGGATACACGCTTCATCCAGAAGAGTTTATGCCTTTCTTTGATGTGTTTGTTTTGCCTTCACGAGCGGAGGCCTTTGGTTCCGTGTTTGCGGAGGCGGCTTTGAGCTGTTTGGCTTTGGTGGGTACAGAGGTGGGGGGAATACCGGAGCAAATTGAGGATGGGGTAAATGGTCTGCTTGTGCCACCCGACAGTCCGGGGGCACTGGCAGACGCATTGGAAAAAGTTATCGCAGACCCTGCCTATCGTTATGAGCTGGCGCGATCTGCCTGCGACAAGGCTAAATCGAGCTATTCCCTGAGCAGGGCTGTTAATGAGCTAAAGAAAATGTATTTAAAATTCCAGCCCTAACCATGGCGTGTACCACCTGATTTTGAATCAGAATGCCGAAAGCTGGAGCGAGGACGTGAGGAACGGAAGGGTCCCCCACGTCCTGCCATGATCAGCTTGCTCACCCACATCAGACTAAGCATCCCGAAAATGGGATATAGAACGGACAGCAGTGAGCTGAAACCAAACTGACTGATTAGAAAACATGTGAGCATAATGAATAGTGTGATGAGCTTAGGCGAAATTTGGATATGCTGGCGGATTTGCAGACTGACACCGTAAATGTCGGCCACAAAGGTACTGAAAATTTCCATGAAAATGAGTAAAATGTAAATGATTTCGACCAGGGCCCCCAGACGGTAAGCAATGCTTCCCATCGGGATCTCAAATTGCTGAATTCCCGGCATATGTGCCGACATGGCAAAGTGAGCAGACATGAGCATAAACCCGACGCCAATCCCGCCCAAAACCCCGCCCCAGCGAATCGTTTTGCGGGAAAAGGTTTGACTGCCGAGTGGTACAAGCACAGCTTGGGCCATTGCCAGATTGAAGGAAGTATACAGCAGCGGAGAAATCCAGGCTCGCAGTATACTATAATCGGACGTATTTGTAATAAAGCTCTGCGGGTTTGGCATGGAGAGTGTGTTGTTAATGAGCAGGACAGACATAATCATCATCATAGGGACAACAATGGTGTTCATATGCAGGATAGCCTTGATTCCTTTACTCAGCAGTAGATATGTTCCGATCAGTGTAATGAGCAGTCCGGTCTGGTAATGCAGGTGAAGGTGTTCAACGAAAACAGAACCCGCTCCAGCCAGCATGACACTGTTGACACCAATCAGTACGATGAGTGTGAACCAGCTAATCCATTTACCGGCTCTGGCTCCAAAAAGGTGCTTGTTCAGATCCTCGTAGGACCGAGCTGAAATATCGTGAGCGATCAGCATCATTTTCGTACCCAGCCATACAAATATGAGTGTGGACAGCATGATGGTGAGTGTAGCCCAACGTCCGTACTGTGTAAAAAACTGCAATATTTCTTGTCCGGTAGCAAATCCGGCACCGACGATTGTTCCGATGTATGTAAAAGCAATCTGCAAAACATGAATATTACGTTTCATCCCCAGTCCCTCCTTGCCTGCTTGAATAACGCTGTAGCGAGCATATAATACAAGCTATGTTCAACTGAAATGGGACATGACTGGATGAGACTGAAAATAATTATAGTGAATTTAACGAATAGCTTGACGGGAGCGTAATTTATGGGTCAAATCCTTGCATGGATACTGGAATACGGATATTTGGCAATGTTCGGCTTGCTTGCCCTTGGAGTAGCCGGTATGCCGATACCTGACGAAGTGCTGATGATCGCCTTTGGCGGGCTCGTGTCTCAAGGACACTACAACTTTATTGCCGCGCTGGCAGTCACATTTTCCGGAAGTATGACTGGCATGATGCTTAGTTATACGCTCGGTCGTTTGCTAGGTAAGCCGCTGCTGCACCGATACGGTAAATGGGTGAGGCTTACGCCATCGAGAATTGCTTCTTCCGAGAACTGGTTCGGACGCTACGGCACTTGGGGCATTCTGTTCGGTTACTTTGTTCCTGGCTTGAGACATGTGTCCTCATATCTGGCAGGTACGACCCGTTTGAGTGTCTTTCGCTATATGATGTATGCATCGGCGGGCGCATTGCTCTGGTGCGGCACGTTTCTGGGAATTGGACATGCGGTGGGCATGCACTGGGAACAGGTGGCGAAGCTGATGGAAAGGGTGACACATCGGATAGGGCTGGCGGTCATTCTTCTGATTATTTTGGGAGGAATAGTCGCGTGGTTTTGGAATAAGCGTAAAAAAAATGTCACATGAATGTATGGGAAAGCAAGCTATGGCTTGAAAGCGTCAGGTGATGTATGTTACTTTTACCGCATAGGAATGCCGTGGGAGGTCATGGAATGGAAGTATTAAAGGAACGGATTATAAAAGAAGGCGTCGTTGCGTCGGATCAGGTGTTGAAGCTGGATGGATTACTTAATCACCAGGTTGATCCGAAGCTGACGATGGAAATGGGACGAGAGTTCGCAGCTCGTTTCCGGGAAGAGAATATTACGAGAGTGGTAACCGTGGAATCCTCAGGTATTGCCATAGGTTTCGCAACAGCATTGGAGCTGGGTGTACCGCTGGTGTTTGCCCGCCGCAAAAAGACTTTATTGGCCGACCCGGACGCATTATGCGAACGTGTGCCTTCATTTACGAAAGGCATTGTCACGGACATTATGCTGTCCCGTCAATTTATTCATGAGCATGACCGTGTTCTGTTCATTGATGATATTATCGCCAATGGTGATGCCGCAAGAGGTATGGTCAAAATCATTCAACGCTCCGGTGCGGAGCTGGTCGGATTCGGCGTGGCCGTGGAAAAATGCTTCCAGGCCGGGGCGAGAACGATCCGTGAGCAGGGTATACGGGTAGAGTCACTTGTCAGAATTTCATCGTTAACTGACGGCAAGATTGAGTTTGCCGAATAGTAACAATTCAGAAACTGCTGATCCTTATTTCTAATAATAACCTTTGCATGAGCTACAATTTCGCTTATAATATAGATAAGGTTTTGGGAGAGGAGGCAGCAACATGGGGAAAGAGCAATTGACCGAACAGTTTTTTCTGGAAAAACTGGCAGCGGCTAAAGTACATTTTGAACGTGCCTTGGATTGTAAGCATACGGAATTTGACGATTTGTATCCCTATATGATTGAACATCCTCAGTTTTTTTGGTACAAACGCTATGTGGCCTGGTCTGAGTTGTTGACGTTGGTTAACTTATGCGAAGAATTGTCCTTCTCTTGGAAAGAAGAATTTACTGCCCACCAAGTGGAGTACGTGGATCAGCGAGTGTTGTCTGCACAAGTGCTGGACTTCTGGTATGAGAAGAACGATACAAAAGAACATGATCACAGTGTAAATCAGTCGGGATAATTTGTCGCTCTGTTGGCAATCCATATAAGTAGTAAGCGGGAAGAGACCTAAATGATTTCGTTTAGGTCTCTTTTTAAACTTTTTAATGTGCATAAAGGATAGCCGCCGTTTTAGAAACGATTGTATAAGGGGGGACAGGGATGATTAATGATGAAGAATTAGACGCCTATCGGCTCTCCGGTGAGAAGGTGCGCGTCGTGCGGGATGGGCTGGAGTCCAACGATGTGGTAGGCATAGTGCTGGCGTGGGACGAGGAACAGGTGCTTATCCGCCGCCAGAATCGGCGTGTTGTCAAGCTGGATCGCAGCTATACATATCAGCCGTTCAGCGAACCCCGACACAATCCGATAGAACTGGATTAGACGAATGGGTCTCGGGCTGGCTGGATAAAAGGGTTTGAAGTGACTGGATAAAATAGGTGTACGTGTTGATGGCATATGCAGCCTGTAAACCGGACACAGTACATAAGAATATACTCCATATGAGAGGGTGTGCTGTGTCTTGACGGTTATGAATGAAAAAATACATGCGTATAAGGATCAAATTAGTCATTTAGAAGATAAGCTGCCGGAGGTAGTTCATGCCTATCATCGTTTCACCGGGGAGTGTTTTCAAGCCGGGAGTCTGGATGAAAAGACCAAGCAACTGATCGCGCTAGGTATTGGTTTGTTTGCCAATAATGAGGTATGCACGTTTTATCACGTGGAC
The DNA here is from genome assembly GCF_059417685.1 of Paenibacillus sp. LT-B23. Lineage (NCBI taxonomy): Bacteria > Bacillati > Bacillota > Bacilli > Caryophanales > Paenibacillaceae > Paenibacillus > Paenibacillus sp. LT-B23. Next base: position 89,409 of record NZ_JBSQBM010000003.1, read on the forward strand.
GAGGCCCGGTCCAAAGGAGCCAGTGATCAGGAGATTATGGAGACCATTGCTGTAGCCGCAGCGGTAGGCGGAGGACATGCTCTTAGCCAAGGGGTTACTCGTGTGCAGAAGGCGCTGCAATAAAGCGAACGATTTATGGGAATTCCTCATATACCGTTCATAGCGGGTAGGAATGGATAACGATAGCTGATGTTTATGTAAAGAAGCTTCCGAGCACGCTTGTGCCTGCGGAAGCTTCTTTCGTTTGCGGGCTTTGCGGGGATTATGCACTTCCGCTTGCGGCAGAAGCAGCAGGGCGAAGCGATTTACGCTTATAGGCCGAGGAGGATGTAACCAGACTTCGTTCAACAAACCGTAGGGGCTTGGAAGCTGAGCGGCTGTCTGGAAACTCGGAGCGATGTTTTTCGGGTAAAGGGGAGGCAGCTGTATGAGGCATAGAGGTTGAGAGCCCCAGATAAGCGCGCATTCGTTCATACATTTCTTTGCGGAATACAGGCATAGCCATACTGAACTGCTCTTTATTTCCTTTGCTTATATAGGTGGCGTGAACGCCTGAGTGGTTTTGTCGTATGTCCAAAACACGAATATGACATTTATTAAATTCATGTTTTATTTCAGATAGTAAGATTCCGGTACGATCTATTCCTGCGTTAACCATTTCGACATAAAGATCAGGCGTTTTCAGCATACCGCTTTCTTCAAGAATAAGACTGTCCCGCTCAAATACCTTTTGAATAAAGGTAAGGAGCAGATAATTTTTCACAAGAGACAATTCATTCTGAGTAGTAACTGAAGAGATCATAACCATTCACCGCCCTAGGAAAATGTGATGATAATCCATATCTGACTGAACGAAAAGAACGAGCGTTCTCAGGAACTTATGTTCTTATTTTAGTGTATTATTCCTAATTTATCAAGAGGTAATGAAAATATAAAGTGTTTGACTTCTTCTTATGAGCATGGTATGATCTATCTTGTCGCTAAGAAAGATTGATCTTTCGAGGACAAACGACAACATATATGCGGTCGTGGCGGAATTGGCAGACGCGCACGGTTCAGGTCCGTGTGGGCTAACCCCCCGTGGAGGTTCGAGTCCTCTCGACCGCATCATCTTAAAATGAACGCTCTTGAATTCCCCTGTGGAGATTCAGGAGCTTTTTGCATATTCGGGATATGTAAAGTGGTACTCATGACACCCAGATGTAACCCCTCATGAATGTTTGCTGCATTGGTGTAAGCGTCTAAATCGCCAAGTACGAGAATGACTGTAGATGCGGTCTTGATTTTGATTTGTTTCTGGCGACGGCCTTCAAAATCTGGCTGGACATTCTATAATAGCAAGGAGTATCATGACTGTTTCTGAAAAAGCCAACTTTATATTGCACCAACAAAAGAGTCTGTAGTCCTGAAATGGTATGGAGTCCTTTTTGGTGTTTAATGCTTAACCGTCAGACGACAGCAAGCGGCACATCATTTCCTCGTACCGGCGTTCATATAATGTACATCATGACGTTATATGGAGGTACAAGAGAATGGGCAATGTATGGAGCGCGGTCGATGAGGGGACAAGGAAGCTGAGGAACTTTTTTATGCGCCAGCAGCATCAAGACGGATCATGGCATTTTTGCTTTGAGAACGGGGTGACGATGGATGCTTATGTCATGATCCTCTTTCGGATATTGGATATACAGAATGAAGAGCTGATCCGGCGTCTGCATGATCGCATCCTTGCGGAGCAGCAGCCGGAAGGCTGTTGGCGTTGGTACTGGGACGAGCAAGAAGGTAATTTATCCGTTTCTATTGATGCCTATTATGCCCTGCTCTATTCCGGGTACAGTGAACCGACGGACGAGTCGATGGAGCGGGCCAGGCGTTACATCCAATCGCAAGGTGGACCGGGGAAATCGGCCAGCATTCTGACAAAGGCGATTCTCGCTGCTACGGGGCAGCGCAAATGGCCAGCATCGATCTCGTTCATACCGCTGGAGATCATCCTTTTTCCTGCCTATATGCCAATTAATCTGTATGAATTCTCAGGTTATTCCCGCATCCATCTGATCCCTATGCTGATCATGGCGGACCGGAATTTCTCTATATCAACGAATAAGACTCCCATTGTATCCGATCTGTTCGATTCACGCTATGATGACGATGAGCCGCAACCCCAGGAGCACCGGGAGATCGCGGAGAGCATACGTATCGGTCTCAGCAGACTTCTCGGAACTCCCCGTTATATCCATGAAGCAGCTCTAAACAAGGCGGAGCAGTTTATGCTGGATCGAATCGAATCGGATGGCACCCTATACAGTTATGCGAGCAGCACCATTCTCATGGTTTTTGCCCTGCTTGCACTGGGCTATGATAAACGGCATCCGCTTATTTTAAAGGCCGTTCAAGGGTTGACAGAGATGCAGTACCGCTTTGACGGTAAAGCTACCATTCAGAATTCGCCCTCAACGATCTGGGATACGGCCTTGATCTCCTATGCGCTGCAGGAGTCCGGCGTCGCCGGGGATCATGAGGCCGTGCAGCGGTCGGCAGCCTATCTCTTATCCAGACAACAGGACAAAGCGGCGGATTGGAGTGTTCATAATCCGGATACGGTTCCTGGCGGCTGGGGATTCTCCGAGACCAATACCTTAAATCCCGATGTAGACGACACAACAGCCGCTTTAAGAGCGATTCACTGCCTGTCCCGTACGGATTCTAAATATCGTGACTCATCCACCCGGGGACTAAACTGGGTTATGTCTATGCAAAATAAAGACGGCGGTTGGCCTGCGTTCGAAAAAAACACCAATAAGAAAATGCTCACATGGCTGGCCATAGATGGTGCCAAGTCCGCCGCTATCGACCCTTCGGGAGCCGACCTTACTGGACGCACATTGGAATACCTCGGAAATTGTTGCGGATTCGACACGAGGCACGATTTCATCAAACGGGGGGTCAACTGGCTGATCTCCCATCAGGAGAAAGACGGATCATGGTATGGAAGATGGGGGATTTGTTACATTTACGGCACTTGGGCGGCACTGACTGGTTTAGAGGCTGCCAGGCTCCCTGCGGACCATGCTTCGATTCAAAAAGGAGCGGAATGGCTCTTGCAGATTCAGAATTCGGATGGGGGCTGGGGTGAATCCTGCATCAGCGACCGGGTGATGAAATACATGCCCTTAGGGGAAAGTACGCCATCCCAAACTGCGTGGGCACTCGATGCACTCATCGCGGTTCAGTCGCAGCCGTCTGCTGCCGTAAATAGAGGAATATACAAGTTGATGGAATTGCTGCAAAATGACGATTGGCCGACCGCATATCCCACGGGCGCCGGGCTCCCGGGTAACTTCTATTCTCATTATCATAGCTATCGTTACATCTGGCCGCTTCTGACCCTAAGCCATTATAAGAAGAAATACGGGGAATAAGGAGCCATACTGCATCTATGTGGCAGGAATGGTTATATGGTGTGAGGGCTTAGCTCGTACAGGATGATTTTATTGCTCGGAATGAGGTCAATATTTCCCATAGAATGAAGTTATTGGTCAGGGGAGGAGAGAGGCCTCCCCGAAGCTGTCGCTTCGTTAATTTGTCAATGGTAGAGAGAGGGGGGGTTCGGTTGTCGTTCTCTCCGAGTTCTCTCAAACGTCCAAAATCGACCACATTTTGCCGACTTGCCGGGCGCTTGAATTAGACGAAAAAACCGTCAGAAACCTTGATTTTACAAGGGTTTTGACGGTTTTTAATTCCATTCCATTGACTTATATTCCGCTAGGATCCCAATCGCATACGCAGTTCAGGTCCGTGTGGGCTAACCCCCGTGGAGGTTCGAGTCCTCTCGACCGCATCATCTTATAATATACAGGTTCGTGAATTGCTTTTTTAGCAGCTTACGGACCTTTTTATATGCTTAAGAGATTTAAGCTGTTGCTCAAGACTTGTGTCGAAGAAATTGGAATAAACTTGAATGAATAATGAATCAAATCACTCACCTTGATCAGCAAATGCTGCTGTCTCAGCATCTCCTCTTTTCTTTGAGCGCGCCCCTGCCAAACGGACTACTAGCGAAGCTACCACCAAAAATGCAGTTACACCCACAATGATAACAAAAAAGGATTGATCAAAAGCAGAACGGCCTGCAGCTTTCAATGCCTCTGCAGCCTGTGCAGACAAACCCTCTGCAACCAAGAGTGCTTCATCCAGGCTGTCTTTCACATTCGCAGGAACATGGAGCCCCGAAGGAACTTTCATAGCCAGAGTATACACAAGGGTTGACATGCTTCCGATGATAGCTATCCCCGATGCTCCCCCCATTTCATAGGCAACTTCCTCAATGGATGCAGCCATACCTGCTTTCTGAGGGGGGGCATAGTTCATAATGGAATGAGATGCCGCTGTCATACCTGCTCCCAAGCCTGCACCAAGCAGGGCCAATCCAAGGATTTGCCCGGAAATGTCTGAATTAAATTGCATAAGATAGATGCCCATACCCAGACCGGCAATCAGAAGAGAGATGCTCTTAATACGGATAACGTCATAGCGATGCAATATGGACCCGGTTAACGGGCCGGCAATGAGAGATGCAATCGGTATGCTTATCGTGTACAGTCCTGCTTGGAGAGGCGACAGACCTTCCACCAGTTGAAGACGCTGGGTTACAATATATTGAATCCCCATCTGTGCAAATGCACCCACCAATGCAGTTATAAATCCGGTGCTGAACCTTGTAATTTTGAATAAAGTAAGATCAATAAGAGGGCTGGCGCTTTTATTTTGACGACGGATAAAGATGATAAGTGCCAAGACGCCGATAACCGCACCTATTACGGCCAATATTGGAGACCCGTCACGACGGGCAAACTCTTTGATTGAATAGATGAGTCCCACCATGGCGATCATGATTTGGATGGAACCGGTAAGATCCCATTTTTTCTCTTTATTGCCCGCATGTTTTGGAACATAAATCAGAGTTAATGCAAAAGCAATGATCGCAATCGGCAAGTTAATCAAAAATACAGAACCCCACCAAAAATGCTCTAAAAGAAGCCCGCCGACGATAGGACCTAGTCCTGCACCTCCTGCGGAAACGGAGCCCCAAATTCCGATCGCTAATCCACGCTCGCGTTCATCGGTAAATGTAATCCTAATGATTGACAAGGTAGCGGGCATCATCATAGACGCTCCGACTGCAAGAAGAACCCGAGACGCTACTAATACAAAGGGCACGGGAGAAAAGGCGGCAGTAAGCGAAGCAGCAGCAAATACAAGCAAACCGAGGGTAAAGATTTTTTTATAACCCAATCGGTCCCCAAGCGTTCCCATTGCTGGCAGCAGACCCGCCATAACGAGCGAGTACCCATTCAGAATCCATAATTTTTCTGATGCGGAAGCACCGAGGTCATGGGTTAGACTTGGCAATGCCGTGTAAAGGATGGTCATATCCATTACAATAAGTAAAAGTGCGCTTGATACGATAGTCAGAATCATCCAACGTTTGAATTTAGACATGTTTTCCTCCGTTAATACAAATTTAAGGTATTGCAATTAAAACTTTAAACTATAGGGTTACACTATACTCAAGTAAAAATTCATGGCTATACTAAAATTATTAGGTTTCTAAAATCATAACGGAGGAAGAGTTATGTCAAAAAGTCACAGCCAATACTTTACTACCAGTGAGCTTGCCAAAACTTGCGGAGTTACCAAACATACCCTGTTCCATTATGATGAGATTGGACTCTTAAAACCAGAATTCACAAACTCAAAAGGCTATCGTTATTACTCCATTCAGCAATGCTACACGCTTGATATTATTAATGTGCTGAAGAAGGCGGGGAGTTCACTACAGGAAATCAAGGGATTTATTCAGAATCAGAACACGCCTCTACTCATAGAACTGCTCAGACAGAAACTGCATGACCTGGAAGTAGAACGGATTAGAATAAAACGGTTGCAAGGTCTTTTGAAAGGCGCCATTGAAATGACGGAGCAAGCTAACGGAGAGTTACGCGATGGGCCGTCGATTGAGGAATGTGAAGAGGAATATTTCATTGCCACACCATTGGAACAGGGAGATGGTGATAAGGAGTTTGCTCACAAATTAAGCGAACATCGAGATTATTGCGAAAATCACTTTATTGATTACGAGTTTCCAATCTGGTCCATTTTATGCAAGGATCGTTTTGAGTCAGGCGATTATTATACGGACTATATTGCCAATAAACTCAAGGCTCCGATTTTAGGGGAGAGAATGATCACCAAACCCCAAGGACTCTATGTAGTCATGAATCACAGAGGATCATATGAAACAATGTCAGAAACGTATTCCATTATAAGAAAATATATAGAGAGTAATGGGAAGGTTATATGCGGAAATGCCTACGCGGTGGAGTTGCTCAGCTATTTTGCAGAAAAAAATCCGGACGACTATGTAATACGGATATCGGTTGAAGTTTGTAAAGGGAGAAAATTTCTTTTATAAGGTTACCCTTTAAGATATGATAGAAAATAACGCATTTTATGATGAAGCTATTGAAAGGTTGGATGAGAGATGGAGAAAGCAACTTTTGCAGGTGGATGCTTCTGGTGTATGGTGACTCCGTTCGAGGAGCAGCCGGGCATTCATGGCATTGTCTCAGGCTATACTGGAGGGACGATTCCCAATCCGACCTACGAACAGGTTAAAACAGGAACTACAGGTCACTACGAGGTGGTGCAGATTACTTTTGAGCCTGAGCTGTTTCCTTATGAAAAGCTGCTCGAATTGTATTGGCCGCAAACAGACCCTACTGACGGGGAAGGTCAATTTCAGGACCGGGGTACACAGTACAAGCCCGCTATTTTTTACCATACGGCGCAGCAACGGGATCTTGCAGAGCAGTCCAAGGAGCAATTGGCAAAAAGCGGACGTTTTGACAAGCCCATCGTGACGGAAATTCTTCCGGCCTCCATATTTTATCCGGCAGAGGATTACCATCAGGATTATCACAAAAAGAATGTGAAGCATTACAAGGAAGACCGTGCCCAATCGGGTCGTGATGAGTTTATAAATCAGAACTGGTAAGCAAGTTTAGCATACGTTTTGCGTACGTAAGGCAGATCGGGGGTGATTTCTTGGATCTGCCCATACATATTTAGGCGACGTTACTCACACAATGAAGGGACAGAGAAGGAGGCTGACCTGTAATGAGTAAACGAACGAAACTTCACCTGAGAAACATCATAAAGAAGGCTATACAGGCTACTCGCAGCCGTAAAGAGCCGACCTGTGCACATGTGGTTTGCCAAAATCCGAGAATGAAAAAAAACTTAGCTGCGTGTATTGTGGTAGGTCTTGTTTTTACGGTATGCGGGAATGTCTGGAGCATGGATGTAGCAAACGCTACGGGTAAGCAGGATCAGCACCAAAAGATGGTGGCCGTCATTATCGACGACATGGGCAACAACATGAAAGGGACTGAGCAAATTTTAAATTTGCCGGTTAAAATCACGGTTGCGGTGATGCCGTTTCTGCCCTCCACCAAGCAGGATGCCATAGAAGCTCACAAGCGCGGTCATGACGTCATTGTGCATCTTCCAATGGAGCCAAAGCAGGGAAGACCAGAATGGCTTGGACCTGGAGCGATTAAGGCGAATATGTCGGATGAAGAAGTACGCGCCAAGGTGACAGCAGCTATTAAGGAAGTCCCTTTTGCGATAGGTATGAACAATCACATGGGCTCCAAGGTCACCTCAGACAAACGCATTATGTCCATCGTTCTCGATGTTTGCAAGGAGCATGGGCTATTTTTTGTCGACAGCCGTACGAACTATTGGTCTGTAGTGCCTGAGCTTGCTGTTGAAAAGGGAATGCCACCGGTGCGCAATGACATTTTTCTGGATGATGCCCATACACTCGCCCATGTGAATCGGCAATTAACCAAGGTGGCTGAATGGGTGGACGAGCACGATACCTGTGTAACCATTGGTCACGTTGGTGTGGCTGGCATGCACACGTCCTCGGCACTTCATTCATCGGTTCCTGCGCTAAAAGATCATGCCAAGTTTGTGGGAATTAGTGATTTGGTGCGTTCCGTATGGGGATGGAAGGGAGCTCCTGCCACCCACACTACCATACCGTCAAATGAGCAATAATGCCTTCGGCTATCGCTTCTGCAACGTTTTTTTGACCGCGATCCCCGGAAAGAATAGCCCTGTCCTGTTCATTGCTGATAAATCCGGTTTCCACGATTACGGCGGGATGCTGGATTTTATTCAAAAGATAGAAGGGTTTTCCGTAAACCGTTTCTCTGTTCATGCAGAATAAGCGGTTTAATGAATGTTGAATCCGCTCTGCTAACAGATAGCTGCTGCCTTCATCTTGGTACAAAACAATCGGACCCCGTTTTTCGGCACGTTTGGTCCAATTCACATGCAGACTGACCACCAAAGCGGTAGGTAGTTGTTCTGTCAGGCTTTTACGCTGGGCCAGGTCTTTCAGATGCCGGGATTTGGATTGAAGCCAACGATTATCGTCGCTTAGAGCATAGTCCTTGTCCCTGTTTAAGACCGCGGGATAGCCCTGTGAGCGTAAAATCAGGTACAGTTTTTGACCTATTGCGAGATTGATGTCTTTTTCCAGAAGCCCTTTATGGCTCGTTCCACCGTCCACGCCTCCATGACCGACGTCTATAAGCACAACGGGTTTGGCAAAAGCGTGATACGACGAATGTACGTTGGATTGGCTTTCTGTGTCCTTGTTCGGATAGATGCTTTTGTCGCCGGGCTGGGCGCTTGCATAGGCAAAGGGTGTAAATACAGCACTGCAAAGGATACTTAAACTTAATCCCAGTCCAGTTAACCATTTGATGTTTAGCTTTTCTTTTCGCACGTCCCATTCCTCCAGTAGACGGATTGATTATTTTGTTATTCAGTTACTGCAAGAAATAAACAAGCATAACCAAGAAATAAACAACTATAACCAAGCAGCATAGCTGCCTTAAACATAACCATTATTCTTCGGGTAACTGTTTTGTTTAAGATAGTATGTTCCATTTAAGGGAAACCATGCATAGTTATTCCCGCAGGGTTAGACTTTTTGGAAAATGAGCAAGCTAAGCTTATCTGCATCCAACGTGTGAATTTGATGTTTTCCTGCAATGCGAACGAAATGTCAGGGATGCAGATTGAAGGAGGTCGCGGAGGATGGCCAAGGGTGACGAGCTGGTGACGTACATTACGCAGCGAATTGTTCGGTATATGGAAACGCCGCGCGATGTGCGCCGTAGCCGCAAACAATCCAGAGAGCCATGGGTATACAAATGGTTCGGAATGCTGCCGCTTGCTCTGAATATGTGGATTAAATCCGCACGCAAAGGGCGAAAGGAGCGGCATTAAACTCGCCAAAGAGACCACAAGAGGCATACGGAATGCCGTTTGAGGTCTCTTTTTGTGTTATAGAAATGATCAAGGTGATTACATAAATTAATGGCTATAAGACGAACTCGAAAAATGAACATAAAAACAGAGTAGGCGGAATGCTGCTATACAAGCGAAGCGGTCGCGATGGGAAGCACCATCCGGCTGCGCAGTGGAACGATAGAAACTTTTAAGTTCGGTTTATATAGGAGTGGATACGATAAAATTCACCGCCAGATAACAGCCGGTCCAGCGGCACAAAGCGGGAAAGCCCGGTGCGGCAAGTTGCCGCATACATAATAGGATGAGACAGATCAGGCGAAGGATTCCAGGATTGATATCCGTTAATAGCCAAGGGGCCGCCAAAGGCAAAATTTATGCTGGTCGCAGAAAATACGATACGTGATGATTCATTCAGCGTGTTGGTAAACTGATTTACGTTATGGATGGAAAGCTTTTGTTTGGGTAGAAGCCAGCTAAGATCGTCATAGGGGTCAAAAGGCTCAGCCGAAAGGGTAATCGCCTGTGCCCCTGCTTTCAGAGAGAGAGCAGAAGAAGAAGAATTTGTGCTGCTGTGGAGCTTGTTTTTCCAGCTTCGATTGGCTACCTCCGCAGGTAATGGATCACCCGTAAAAGCGTCGATGCACACTTCGCTGCCCGTGGAGGAACGCACTCGCCAGTAGGCTAATAGCGGTTCCTCATACATAGGAGTAATTTGCGGCTTGTCGATGGATGAAAGTTCAGTTTCTGTGAGGGATTTAAGGGATTGGCGGAGTAAATTCATACTGTACGGCCCGCCCGGCCCGTTTCCGTATTCATTAAGCTGATAAGCGCCGTTATGATCTGCCCCGATAATCAGGTAGCCAATGTATTCATCTCCACGATTCACCTGCACGAGCCAGCTATGTGTTCCGGGTCCGAGGGGATGGTAGCTAAGCTCGGCATCTTTCCACTGGGCGAATGGTGGCTGTGCCGATAGCGACTGCACCGTATCGGAGGAAACCCGCTTTACGTCCGTTGGTACCCCTTGCTCCTGAGCAGGAGGACTTGCGGAAGAGTTACCCGGAGAAAGGGAAGGGCTTGCAGGAGCCGCCTCGGTTTGCCCCTGCTTCTCATCTGGGTTTTGGTTCTTGGGTTCCGCTGGGGAAACCAGTGAACTTGCTTCGTAAGGGGGTGACGGGTTTGCGATGTGATCTTGGGTTGCTAAGGGGGCCGCTTGAATGGAAGCAAACGGACAGACTGCGGACAGACCGATCAGAACAACCGCAATCATACCAACGCTATAGTGTCCGGAATTTTTTTTCAATGAAATCCACCTTTCTGACGGCATAATGCACCGATGGAAGCTTTTTTATCCAGCATATAGCTTGTCCGATAAAAAGACTGCTACACCTTGTCGGCACAACTGTCCTGACCGGGTTCGTTTTTTGCTGTCGATAAGTAGCAACAGGCTTGGCAAAGGTTGTCGGTACAGCAATAAACCCGATATAGTCTGAAGCACGATGTTAAAAGCTGACGATACCTCTGCAACTAGCCTGCGAAGGAGCGTGAGATATCGGTTAACGCAGATGAAATATCCCGCAGTTAATGGCGGATACAAGCACCTTCGGTTCATATTGCCATACCATTTCTTTGCGGCGGGCTTGATGCTGCTCTTGTACGGCTTCTTTTTTTTCCTCTTCTTCTTTTTGCTCCTGGACCAAATCATCGTAATAGTGATCAATAACCTCCAATTCCTCGCGCAGCCGTTCTCTGGCCTGCTCAGCCCACTTGTAATCCTGTTGGCTTAGCTGAACATTGAGATAGTTTTCCAGCGAGGTGGAGGCCTCCGGAACAGATAACTTTGCAGGCTGCACATGCATATTGCCTGCCAGCAGGGGGCTGAGCTGCCGGGATTCAAGCATGCTGCCAAAGTCGGGTACAATCGTACCGCTTTTGAGCGAAATCCCGAGCCAATGCAGCTCTTCCCGCTTCAAATCACAGGCAAATTCGATCTTGTAGCAAACGCCTAGCCACGCTTCATACACTGCGGGAGAACGGGCAGATAATTGACGAGCATTGGGCTGCTCGAACAAATTGACATATTTCCCTCCATCCCGAGCAGCTTCAAAGATTTGATGCAGCCGACGACTCCCATAACGCAGTTCTTCCTGCAAAATACGTCCGGGCCCTAGCTGCGGTAACGCCGGAACATGACCGAAGTAACGGCCTATGACCTGATCCTGCGCCGGACTGCCGGACGCTGGGGCTGGTTGTGGACCTAGCCCCGGTTGTGCTTGTGACGGGGGGAGGGGCGTATTTTCCATCGAACTCTCCTGTGCCGTCCGGTAGGCTTCCCCATCGAAAATAAAGGTGAACGACATCGTTTGCGCCGGAACACCCGTACGCTCCACATAGCCCCAATAGTAGGGGCGGTTCGTTAGAGCTTTATCCGCTTCGGGAGAAAGCTTGACGGTCACATGGTTGGGCGACCTCTCGATCACGCTACATCCGGTGGCTTCCAGATACGTGAGGACAAAGCGCTGTACCTGCTGTGAATTCATGGTTATATCAGCGGCCTCCTTTCGCACTGCGTCGGGCTTTGGCTGGAGGGACAGCGCTGCCTGACAAGCCTAGCAAAGCAGCGGTGCTTTGGCTTGTTCCTGTCAGACGCCCGTTAATCTGATCTGTTTCAGATGACATATCGGTTGCCGTATCCGAAGTAGATGGACTTTCTGTGCGAATCTGTTTCATTTCCTGTTTGATCGAATCCAGCGAATGACCGAGCTTTTGCATTTTTCGGCGTATTTCATCATCACTGCTGGATTCAAGCATGATTCTATACAGGCTCTTTTCAATAGACTCCTTCTTTTCAAACCGTTCCAGAATGACGTCCAGCCCGCCTATAACCATTTCAAACATATTGATTTTTTCATGCAGCAGGTGGAGGATATGCTCTTCAATCGTTCCGGTGGTGGACAGGTTGAAAATATTCACATCATGCGTCTGTCCCAGTCGATGCACACGTCCAATCCGTTGCTCCACACGCATGGGGTTCCACGGCAGGTCAAAGTTAATCATATGGTGGCAAAATTGCAGGTTAATGCCCTCGCCGCCCGCCTCCGTGGCAATCATCACCTGAATGCGTCCGCGGAACAGATCCATCATCCAGTCCTTGCGTCCCCGGTTCATGCCCCCCCGATAAGGAACAGCGGATAATCCACGATCACGAAAATAGTTCAGCAAATACTCCTGTGTAGCCCGGTATTCGGTAAAAATTATCACTTTTTCGTTCATTTGACGAATGAGTTCAAGCGCTTTTTCCGCCTTTGAATTGGCTTTAATCGCTTTGATGTGCGCGACCAATTCCCAGACGCGATCACGCAAGGGAGAGTCGGGCGCCATCTTTTTAGACAAATTGACAAGTGTTACGAATACCGCATCCCGGCTACTGCACACTTCCCGCTGAAGGGTAACGAGAGACAGCATGCTGCTCAAATTTCCGCCATTCGCCTGATATTGATCCTTGACAAAGGAAGTGACTCCATCGTATAGCGCTTGTTCTTCCGGTGAAAGTTCCAAATGAATGTTGGAAACATTTCGTTTGGTGAATTGGACTGGCCCTTCTCCGCGACGGTTGCGGATCATGACTTTGGACAGCTCATCCTTGAGCTGGTCCTCATTTTTAGGTAGACGTTTATCCACAACGAAGTTGGCTGAAAAATCCCCGTGTCGTCCTAACTGACCGGGCTTAAGCAATGTAATGAGATTGAACAGTTCGGATAGATCATTTTGGACAGGTGTAGCGGTCAGGAGCAAGCAATATTTTTTTCGCAGCTTCATAATAAACTGGTAGTTGGATGTTTTTTTATTTTTCAGCTTGTGGGCTTCGTCGATAATGAGCAGATCATAATCAGTGTCCAGCAGGATGTTGCTGTGTGGCTCCCGCTTGGCTGTATCCATAGAGGCTACGACGACCTCGGACGACCAGGAATACGCTTTTTTCTGAGCGACAGCCGGTATGCCAAATTTGCTGTTCAGCTCACGAACCCATTGAAGCACCAGAGAAGCGGGGACAAGAATAAGCACTTTAGCGGCAAGCCCGCGAACCAGATATTCTTTTAGAATCATTCCAGCTTCGATCGTCTTACCCAAGCCGACTTCATCAGCGAGGATGGCGCGACCGGACATTTCAAACAATACCTTACGGGCCGTATCCAGCTGATGGGGCAGCGGAGTGAGGTCTTGCAAATGCTTCAGACATTGAAGCTCATCAAAGCTGGGGACCAGCTTGGCCTTTTCCGCCTCAATCGCCAACTGATATAGACCCCAATCTCCCCAAGGTCCTCCTTTGCGGAGGCGTTGGTCCAGCTCATCCTGCCAGCTACGGTCAAATTGCACCGGAACAGGCAGTGGTGCTTGATTTTGTGATGTTGGGGAACTTGTCGATTTGGCTTTCATGATGAATTCCCTCCCTCCTAGTAATGGCGCAGATGAAGCTCTTGGTTCTGTCACATCGTTGGCATCTATGTTGCACAGATCGTAGATGTAGTATGGACGGAAAAAGATATCTTCATAACAGGAGGGGTTAAATCTTTTAGCTGCCTTCCATTAGCTTTTGGAGTTTGCTTTCTGTAGAGGTTTGTGCGTTCGGGGTGTAGATACTGCAACGCAGATCGACGCTGCCTTGTACCTGAAAGGAGGTCAGGTCGAACAACATTTTGCCTGCCTTGGCATGACGAAATTCAATTAGCACCTCCGGCGCAGAGCTGACCTCACTCTGATTCCAAAGCTCATTAAACTCCGGATAAGCCCGGCTCATGTTCTGTATGAACTGTGCATACCAAGGGTCCGTCACATATTGTCCGTAATAAGCGCGGAAAATAGCAAGGAATCCTTTTACAAAATGCTCCCAGTTTACAGCCAGACTTTTAAACTCTTTTTTGGTAAACAGCAGCTCAATCATGTTGCGCTGTTCATGGGGCAGCTCTGCAAAATCCATAAACACATGAGCCGCCGCCGCATTCCAGCCGACAATATGGCAACGCCGATCTGAAATAATAGCAGGGCAGTAGCGTAGCTCCTGTACTATTTTTTGCAGGGAAGGGGAAATAACCGTTTGTTCTGCAAGAGCAGGAGGTGTGTGAAATCCGGTTTCAAGCGCCAAATCATACAAATACTTACGTTCATCCGCGTTTAGCTGCAAGGCGGCGACAATGGCATCTAGTACAGAGGCGGACACCTTGATATCGCGTCCCTGCTCCAGCCAGGTGTACCATGTGGTGCTGACACCTGCTAATTGAGCCACTTCTTCTCTGCGCAAGCCGGGTGTTCTGCGGCGTGATCCGTTCGGCAGACCGACCATATGCGGGTGTAAACGGGCTCTTTTGGTTTTAAGAAAAACAGATAGTGCTTCCAGACGTGCTTCCGGTTTCATAGCGAGTTCTCTCCATTCGATGGTGGATAAGTAATGAGCAGTTAAGGCTCTAACTATAGTAGTGTTCATTATACCAGGATAAACAAACACTTGTAATAGGATAAGCTAAGGGTAAAATGAGGATTATAAGTAAGCAATCGAGCAGGAGGAATGAAGAGCGTATGCAAAGAGTTGTAATTACAGGTATGGGTGTGGTTTCACCACTGGGCAATGACGTGGACACGCTGTGGAAGAATCTGCTGGAGGGTCATTCAGGTATACGAAAAATAGACACGTTCGACGTGTCCGATTTGAAAGCACAGATCGCCGGGCTGGTACAAGATTTTGATGCAGAAAAGCAATGGGGACGTAAAGACGCCAGACGAATGGATCGCTTCACGCAGTTTGCGTTGTTTGCGGCAGAGCAAGCGCTGAAGGATTCCGGTCTGGAGCTGGATAACACGAATCTGGAGCGTGTCGGTGTCTATGTAGGATCAGGGGTCGGCGGTCTGGATACGTTGGTGGACAATGTGAAAGTATTGGAGAATCGTGGGCCGGGCAGAGTCAGTCCGACCCTGGTACCTATGATGATTTCAAATATGGCTGCGGCGCAAATCAGTATTGCGTTCGGAGCAATGGGTCCCACGCTTTCGCCGGTTACGGCCTGTTCCATTGGAAATACGGCGATTGGAGAAGCGTTTCGTACGATTCGCACAGGAGATGCGGATGTGATTTTTGCAGGTGGAGCGGAGGCAGCGGTTACCAGACTGGCGCTTGCGAGCTTCTCCAATGCAACGGCCTTGTCGACTCGTAACGAGGAGCCTTCGATTGCGAGCCGACCGTTTGATAAGGACCGCGACGGCTTTGTTATGAGCGAAGGAGCGGGTATTCTGGTACTGGAGTCGCTGGAGCATGCTGTTCAGCGTGGCGCAGAAATAGTTGGCGAGGTCATCGGCTATGGGGCAAGCTCGGATGCCTACCATATGGTCGCACCGCACCCGGAAGGAACCGGTGCTTATCTGGCGATGAAAGCAGCCCTTCAATCCGCCCATATCACGCCTGAAGAGGTGGATGTGATCAGTGCGCATGCAACGAGTACGCCCCCTGGCGATCTGGCCGAGACCCTCGCGATACACAAACTGTTCGGTGAGCATGCCTATCAAATTCCGGTAACCGCGAATAAATCCATGCTCGGTCATATGCTGGGAGCCGCAGGTGGTGTCGAAGCCATTGCACTCGTACAGAGTCTAAGAGAAGGCATCATTCCGCCAACGGTTCATCTGGACAATCCGGACCCGGCCTGTGATCTGGATTATGTGCCTCACGAAGCACGCAAGGCCTCATTAAATATCGGGCTATCCAACTCTTTCGGCTTTGGCGGCCACAATGCGGTCATCGTTATTAAGCGTTATGAGCCATAAGTGAAATAAATGATTTAACCTCAGGAGTTCTATCCAACGGGATGGAATACCTGAGGTTTTTGCTATTGGTAACGGGTTCATTTTAGATAAGAGATAGAGTAAGATGGAGGAAAACATTTGGGGGCATTGGAAGTAATGATTTTAATCAGGAACATAGAACCAGCAGATGCTGAAGCGTATTGGAATTTGAGGCTGGAAGCTAGTGCGATTAATGGTGAAAGGTTTTGGAGAGATGAAAATTGAACGGTTGCTTTCTATCGTCATTTTGCTGTTGAAAAGAAATAGAATTCAGGCGAAGGAACTGGCAGATTTGTATGAGGTTTCGATACGGACGATCTACAGAGATATCGAGGCGATTAGCCTGGCTGGTATTCCGGTGGTAACCTATCAGGGGGTAAATGGGGGAATCGGCCTGATGGATGGCTACCGTCTGGATCGGAGTGTGCTGACGGATGGCGATGTGAAGGACATTGTGATGGGCTTGCAGAGCATGTCCTCGTCGTTTGGTGGACCGAATGTGACCCGGTTGCTGGATAAATTTGAAAGCATTATACCAGATTCGGGAAAAGCACAATTCAGTGTTAATACCACACAGTTCATCGTCGATCATTCGGGTTGGGGAAATCAGTCTGCGCAGGAGGCTAAGCTGGTAAAGGTGAAGGAGGCGCTGAGTCAAGCGCGTACGATTGCTTTTACTTATCGGAATGCGCAGGGAGCCGTGACTGCACGGAATGTCGAGCCGCACACGCTCGTTCTGAAAGGACAGCAATGGTTTGTATACGCCTACTGTCTCGACAGGGAGCAATTTCGTTTGTTCAAACTATCCCGCATGAGTGATCCTGTCGTGACGGAGACGGCTTTCACTCGCCGGGACCTTTCCTATGAAGTGCTGCCATGGAATGAGGAACGGCTGGCGGCGGTTAAGACGGTACAGCCTTTTACACTGCAATTTAACCACAAATCCCGGCATCTGGCGGAAGACTGGTTTGGCGTGGAAGCATTGACCGAGCAGGGAGAAGGGATGTATACGGTTTCGGTTCCTTTTCCTGAGGATGCGTGGATGTATGGATTTATTTTAAGTCTCGGGCCGGATGTGGTCGTCAAGGAACCTGTCCATTTACGGGAGAAGATTCGGGATATGGCGTTACGTATTGCATCCAATTATGGAGAGCCCCTGATAGAGAATCCCGAAAAACATAGAATATAACAAAACAAACCTGACGGATAGTTGTCAGGTTTGTTTCGTTATACTGATGTCATATCAATCACGAAAGGGGATTTACAAAATGGATAAAGCTTGTCAAAGTTGCGGGATGCCGCTGGAGCATGAGGAACAATACGGAACGGACGCACAACAGGTGAAAACAGATGAATATTGTAAGTATTGTTATAAGGAAGGTGCGTTTGTTCAACCTGATTTGACGATGGAGGAGATGATTCAGCAGTGCGCACCTATTCTCGCAGAGCAAGGGATGCAGAAGGAAGAGGCTGTTGCAATGATGCGTAGTTATCTGCCAAATTTAAAACGCTGGCGTTCACAGGAGAGTACGGAACGTGAAGAAGATTTTAAACCGATCCGGGAGGAAAGTCGGGGGGAGATTCATCTGATCGGACTGGCAGCACGTACAAGCAACCGGAATGAGCAAACATCCCAGGCAATCATTCCAGGCATGTGGGAACGCTTCTGGAGTGAAGATGTGCCTGGACGAATAAGAGGGCATGAAGAACACCGTTCTGTCTATGGTTGCTATACTAACTATGAAAATGGAGTTTTTGGCGACTATACCTTTTTTATCGGAAAAGAAGCGGCTGTGGATGGTGAAGCTTCTGACGGTCTTGAACAACTCGTGATTCCGGCTGCGCGTTACGCTGTCTTTCAAGCTACACCCGAACCTTCCTCGGTCTTCCGGGTATGGCAAGCGATTTGGAGCTGGGCCACCTCGGGACAAGCAGAGCGGACGTACACAGGTGATTTTGAAGTGTATGGCAATCCTGATGAGCCTGTACTAATTTACATTGCGATCAAGTGATAATCTGCTTTTATACGAGAAAAGAAGAAACCTCTGTGTGCTACTCGGCATATAGAGGTTTTTTGGTGCTCCATCTTGAGAATTTCTCGATATTTCTGTTTTATAGTATAAAATGTCACAATTCAAAATAAGTAGGTGAATAGTTATGAAAGCGTTGTATGACCATACGGATCAGTTTATGATTCGTTTACCGTTACAAAATAATAGTTTGGCCTTTTTGAATAACGAAGATCAGGACAGGCTTTTGACACAGCTGTGTGAAGATCCTGCTTTTAGAGAACAAGTATTAGTATCCAGCAAATCATTGTATGAAACGATGAAACATTTCTTAAATAGGCCAGAGAAACTGAAGGGTAAGAAGAAGAAAAACTTTGTTGAATCCATGATTAAGTATGCGATACGAAAGGCAATAAGAACGACCCCTTTTGGACTTTTTACATCTGTCGTAGCAGGTCAGTTTGCATCAGAAGATTAGTTTAAATTTGATCAGCATCAATTTTACAAAAAAGCCAGAGTGGATCTGGAATGGCTCTTTAACATGATTAAAAGCTGGAAAAAGAATCTGCGGATCGGCTTCAATTCAGGATGAATGATGCATGTTACGTCAAGGGAGATCGTGCTTTTTTATTATACAGCACAGATGGAAAAGCGGATGAAATCAGTATTCGGGCTACCCCTGTATTTAGGATTGTATACGAGAGTTGCGGAGAATTTGTATCCTTTCAGGATATCACACAAAGGCTAAGTCAGAAATATCCTCATACGGAAGGAGGAAGAATCAAGGATTATGTCATGGAATTAATAGATAAGGAGTTTCTTCTATCCCATCTAAGGCCGCCCCTTACGGTGTTGGATCAGTATCAATACTTTATTGAACAGGCGGGGAGGGCATGCGTTGCTGAAGATAGATTGGCAGACCTCCAGGCGATTGCAGTACAAATGGAGCATTACAGTCAATTGCCTTTGGGACAAGGGGAACACGAATACATAGCTTTGTTCGAAAAGATGAATCAATTGGAAAAATCAGCATCAACGTTACAGCTTGATTCAGGCTTACGATTGCCTATTGCGGAGAAAAAACTGTTCAGTTCATGCTGAAGGATAATAAGCTGCTGGACATCAAGGTATATATGTATAAGGATTTATTACAACGAGCATTAATGAATGTACTTTGCAACGCTGTGGATCATACACCTGCCGGGGGAACTGTAGTATGGGAGGTAAGTTATTTAGGAAACTCAATTGAGTTTGCAATTAGAGATAGCGGTGAGGGATTCTCTCCAGAAGGCTTGAAGAGAGCTACACAGCTTTTTTACATGGCAGATAAAAGCAGAAGTTCGCAAGGGCATTATGGTATAGGGCTAACGTTTGCAGCTAAAGTGATCAACCACCATCAGGGTACAATGATGTTAGAAAATCACAACGAGGCAGCTCCTTATGGTGGTGGGGTAGTACGCATCGTAATACCCGTAAAAATGAGCGCGGCTTGAAAAATGGATATGTAGTCCGCTATAAAGCGGACATTGTTTATCATGGAGCTGTTTTAGTTTTAGTGTGTGACAACTGATCTATAGATGTGTTATAGGTTACTGCCCAAAAGAAGAGAGCCAGAGCACTGACGCCAGCACCCAATAGACATACCCCGTTCCAGCCTGCATATGTGTACATATGAGTCGAAGCGATGGCTCCGGTGGCGCTGCCGATGGAATAAAATATCATGTAGCCTGCGGTCAGTCGGCTGCGTGCCTCAGGACGTACAGTGAAAATCATGCTCTGATTCGTCACATGCACAGCCTGTACCGCCAGATCCAGAAGGATAACGCCAAGGACCAAAGCGAACAGCGAGTGCTCGGTATAGCCGATAGGCAACCAGGATAGCAGTAGTAGAGCCAGCGCAATACCCGTCGTCCGCTGTCCTGAGCCTTGATCGGCGAGACGCCCTGCCCGAGCAGCCGCTAATGCTCCGGCGACTCCGGCCAGACCAAAGGCCCCGATGGCAGTGTGTGAAAGAGATAGCGGCGGGGCACTGAGAGGCAGTACCAGCGAAGTCCACAATATGCTGAACGCAGTAAAAATGAGCAAAGCCAGCACGGCTCGGACACGCAGAATCCGTTCTTGCACGAACAGGGTGAGAACCGAGCGAAGTAGCTGCGGATAGGATAGTGTTGCTCCTTTGGGTTCTTTCTGTGGCAGTACCCGAAACAGCGCTACAGCCATGAATAGTGTCAATGCGGCGGAAATAAGGTATACCGAACGCCAACCTGCCAGATCGGTCAATACACCGGCAACGGTTCGTGCCAGCAGAATGCCGATAACGACTCCGCTGGTCACCAGACCTACGATACGTCCGCGTTCAGCCGGGGCGGCCAAGGTTGAGGCGAACGCGACAAGAGTCTGTGTGACGACAGCCAGCAGTCCAACCGCTGCCATGCCCATGAGCAGGATTGTACGCGTGGGGGCCAAGCTAACCGCGATTAACGCCAGCACGGATAACAGCATTTGTCCAGTAATCAGCCGCCGCCGATTCAAAAGATCGCCAAGCGGGACGAGCAGAAACAGTCCCAATGCATAACAAATCTGCGTGACTGTAATGACGATGCCAACCGATGAATGTGTGATGCCAAACTCGTGTGCCAGCGCGTCCAGTAATGGTTGCGCGTAATAAATGTTGGCGACAGCCAGCCCACAGGCGATGGCAAATAAGAGCGCTACAGACCGGGACATGGAATGAATGGGGGCTGTTTCGGCAGCGTTGGCTACAGTTTGATGGGGCAGGAGTACCGCTTTTTCTTCTGACGTCTTCATTTTCACATACCACATCACTTTCTGCGAGTTACATACCGATAAGTATAATATACCGATTGGTACGTAATGATTTTAGGTTAATATAACTTGCGTCCATAAGAGATGTCAAGAGTTTATCATGTACATATTTGACAGTCGCTTCTGATGATCATACAATCTTAATATACTGAACGATACGAAAAGAAGGGGTTATTTATGGTTCGACCACGGGAATTTGATGAGGAAAAGGCATTGGATGCAGCGATGCAACTTTTTTGGGAAAAAGGGTTCGAGGCTACGTCTTTAAGCGATTTAACCTCCAAAATGGGAATTCAGCGCCCCAGTATTTATGCTGCCTTTGGGGATAAAAAGCAATTATTCGAAGCCGCGCTGCGCAAATACACACAATCCCACGCTGCTAATGTACGGTCCAGACTGCTAAGTAGTGCTTCTGTCAAAGAAGCAATTTGCAATTTTTTTGAAGGGGTAGTGGCAGAAGAATATGATGAAGGCCCTAACCTGGGGTGCTTTTGCATCAATACAATGGTAGAATTGGCCCCACATGATGAGAAGTTTGAAATTTTGACGAGGGAACATCAGATGTATCTTTCTACTGTATTTCAAGAAACCATCGAGCGTGGTATACGGTCAGGGGAGCTTGAGGCTACTACGGACGCGCGAGCTTTGGCTCATACGATGATCTCGTTGTTAATCGGGATTACCGTAATGATGAAGTCACGTCCGGAGCGTTCTTTTGTGGATCATGCGGTTGCGACTACACTTATGTTATTGAAGTGACTATTTCATTTTGAATAAAACTATATTACCGAACGAGAGAGGGGTTCTTCATTGCTTAATACAATGAAAGTTATAATAACAGGCGCTGCTTCCGGCATTGGAAAGGAAATTACTCAGCAATGTTTAAGGGAAGGTGCAAGTGTTATTGCGTGTGATATGAATAAACATTCTTTAAATGAACTTGAGGCTGAACTGAAATCACCAAGTTTGTACACCTATCTGATAGATATAAGTAACTATACGGAAGTAACTCATTTCTTTACATACATTAAGGAAGAACATACGGACATAACAGCTTTAGTCAATAATGCAGGTGTTTATAGAGGAAAGAGTATACTCGACTATCGTATGGAAGAAATAGAGCAGGTGCTGGACATAAATATTAAGGGATGTGTGTATTTCTCGCAATTTTTTGGAAAGTTCATGGTTGAGAAGAAGCATCAGGGGATTATCGTAAATATGTCTTCTGTTTCTGGAATGGAAGGAAGCTCGGATGCGATCTATGGATTATCAAAAGCTGCAATATTGGGCTTTACTAAAAGCTGTGCCATGAATTTTTCACCTTATGTAAGAGTTAATGCTGTGGCACCAACGATGGTAAGTACTCCAATGATGGATCATATTCCTGAATGGAGAAAAGAGGAATATACAAATCATCAGCTAATTCCAGAGCCTTTAAATGCAGAAGATGTTGCTTATACTGTCCTGTTTCTGCTATCGGAAAGATCCAGACATTATACGGGAGCGACCTTTGATATTAATAATGGGTGTTATCTAAGATGATTTTTAATCGTAAACATAAATTTCAAAGAAGTAAGGATGGACTTTTTGTTTGTTTTGATGCGGATAATGCTCAGTTATACAGCCGTAAGTTGCAAGATGAAGTAAAGGATATTAAAAAAGATACGGTTGAATGAGAGAATGCATGAGCGGAGATAAGGAGGATAAGGTATGCATGAGGAGCAAAATCAGGAACATTGGCCGGTGTGGGCTACGGAGCCTGTAAAAATAGTGAATCCTGATCCTGACTGGTCAGAGCAGGGCTTGCAGGTTATTCACGAGTTGCGGGAGCTGCTACTGCCGTTTAAGGTGACGGAAATGGAGCACATAGGAAGCACGGCAATTCCCAATCTTTCCGCCAAGCCCATTATAGACATTATGGCAAAATTGGAATCCTGGGATAGGCTGGAACAGATTGTATTTGCTTTGCAACCAGCAGGTTGGAGCTATGTTCCGCCTGAGCTGGATGGTCGGGAATGGAGAAGATTTTTGGTTAAAGTGGAACAGGATCAAAGAAAGGGACATCTGCATCTCATGCTGGAACATGAGGAGCATTGGGATCAACAATTGTTGTTTCGGAACCGTCTTCGTGAACGGCCTGAGCTGGTTCAGCAATATGATGCATTAAAAAGGAAGCTGGCGATGGAAAATCAGCATGATCGTGAAGCGTACACGGACGCTAAAACCGATTTTGTGCAAAACGTTCTGGATGCCGGACCATCCTAAAGATTAGGACGGCCGGACATCCCGGGTTTTCACATTGTTACTATAGAAGGTAGAATCGCTGGATAGTTTATAGGAAGGGAACTTCTCGTCTGCATCAAGGCGCATGGATTCCTCAAAATAAATCGCCTGCTGACCGCTAACGAGAAAAGGCAAGCTTCCCGTCTGTACTTCTATATCGTCGTTGTCCGGTGCGCTGACGATCTTTAGTACCGTAATACCATCACAGCCGCAGCCCTCTGTGTCGTAAAAAAGCTTGATATAGCCCGGTTGATCACCGAGAATTTGTGTAAGCCGCTGTTCAGCCAGTGGACTGATTTGAATGTTCATGATGTCATGTCGCTCCTTTATGTGGAATAGGTCATTACATGTTATATTTTTGAGATTATACATATTTAAGCTCCCCACTCAACATAAGCAAACGATGATCCATGTGAAAAATGCCCAACAGGAGGTGTACGATGCTGGCGAAGCTGATAAATAAAATCCCGCGAGATTGGCTTGTATTCATGTATATGCATATGCCGTTCACCCGATTGAAAAATGCATTGGTGTATCGGGCGCAACACAAATTTCTGGTTGCTGTGTTGGGCATTTTTACGAATGATGCCGGGGAAGTGCTACTATTAAAGCACGTATACCGGAAGCAGCCGTGGGGGATTCCCGGCGGCTGGATGGAGCTGGAGCAGCCGGAAGCCGCACTGCGGCGTGAAGTCCGGGAAGAAACCGGGCTGGAGGTACAGGTCACCTCACTGACGCGAGCCAGATTTGGCCAGACGCCGAACCGTGTGGATCTCATTTTTACAGGCCGGGTTATTCCGGGTACTTTCCAACCAAGCTCCGAAATCTCTGACATTTGTTATTGTCGTGTAGGGGAATGGCCGGAAGGTTTGCCAGCACACCAGAAAACGCTTATTCAGGAGCTGCTAAAGTAGTCATTATCCAGTGCTCGTTCATTTCACGATATGGAGAGCTGATTACAGACGTTTCAAGAATACGCTGATGCGCTCCAAGGCAATTTCCAGTTGTTCCTGCGACGATGCGTACGAGCAGCGGATAAAGCCCTCGCCGCCCGGTCCGAATGCGGAGCCGGGTACGGTAATGACACCCTCTTCTTCCAGTAACCGCTTGGCAAACTGCTCTGAGCTTAAGCCCGTGTGTGTAATGGATGGAAAAGCGTAGAAGGCACCGTTCGGTTCATGGCACGGCAGTCCTGTCTGACGCAAGCTTTCAACAAACCATTTTCTGCGCAGATTGTACGATTCCATCATGCGGTCTTTTTCCTCCAGCCCGTGGCGCAGGGACTCAATAGCGGCAATTTGCCCGATAATAGGAGCGCACATAACGGTATATTGATGGATTTTCAGCATGGCTGAAATCAGCTCCTGCGGGCCGCATACATAGCCGACTCTCCAACCCGTCATCGCAAAGGCTTTGGAAAAGCCGTTGATGAGCAGGGTTCGTTCTTTCATGCCCGGCAAATCGGCGAAGCTTACATGCTTCTGTCCATAGGTCAGTTCACCATAAATTTCATCGGAGATCACGACTAGATTATGCTCCTCCACCAAGCGGGCAATCGGTAGCCAGTCCTCATAAGTCATTACTCCACCTGTCGGATTGTTCGGATAACAGAGAATAAGCACTTTGGATCGTGGAGTCAGCTTGGCTTTGAGCGCTTCAGCCGTCAGCTTGAACTGCTGATCAGCAGAGGTTTCAACCGTTACTGTATGCCCTCCATTCAGGAACGTGATCGGTGAATACGAAATATAGCAGGGAGCCGGAATGAGAATTTCATCGTGTTCCGTAATCAGGGCGCGGAGCGCCAAATCCAGCGCTTCACTGCTACCGATCGTTACCATGATTTCATTTGCCGGATTGTAGGACGTGTTAAAGTTGCTCTCCAGATACCCGGCAATCTCCTCACGCAGCTCGGGAAGGCCAGCATTCGGTGTGTACGAGGTCTTGCCATTTTCCAGTGCTGTGATACAAGCCTTTCTGACATGTTGAGGGGTCACAAAGTCCGGTTCACCGACACCAAGCGAAACAATATCTTTTCTGCCTGCGCTATATTCAAAAAACTTACGGATGCCTGAAGGCGGCATTTCCCGTACAGCTGGAGTTAAAAAATCGCTTATAGATACTGTGGTCGATACGTTCGTCATGTTGATTTCCTCCTTTTTGAAAAACAAAAAAACCCGCCCCTGTAAAGGGACGAGTTTATACCCGTGTTACCACCCTAGTTTCATTCCATAAGAAATGACACTCTGTTCACGTATCCATCAATACGTGTTCCGGTTAACGCTGGAAAGGCGGCAGAGCTTACTACAAGTTCAGCCCGCTTCTCGGAGATGGCGTTCGGCTACCCTCGGAATGTTGGCTTTCACCTGCCCCAACTCTCTGCAAATCCGCTGTATAGCTTACTCGTTCTCGTCATTGAAATTTGTTACCGTATCAAGTTAGGTGTAATTATAAGCACAACATTTCAGGATGGCAAGTCTTTTTTTATGAATTTAAAGACAGGAGCATCATCATTGACGATTGGAAAATAACGTATATAGTGGTATCAAGGGGATTGGGCCCCCGATTTCACCATGATACTTGACTATATTGGCTAGAGAGGGATGGTGTCCATATGAACGTATTTGAACGCTTTAACGGCAAGGTTTTGCCTACAGGATGGGGCTGGATCAACGAACCGACTGTATGGAGATTCGATGAATCCAAGAATTTACAGGTATCTGCACCTTCACAGGCGGATTTCTTTAGAGATCCGTCCGGCGCAGCGATAAAATCGTCTGCACCCTTTTTGCATACAACGCTTCAAGGTGATTTTACAATATGGACGAGGGTTCGTGTCGATATGAAGCAGCCTTATGATTCAGGATGCTTGATGATTATGGCGGATGATACCCATTGGGCCAAGCTATGCTTTGAATATTTTGAAAGCACTCCCTCTATTCTTAGTGTGGTCACACGGGATACATCCGATGATTGTATATCTGGGACGATGGACGTTTCCAATCCGTATTTGCGAGTGGCAAGAGCCGGCAATTGCTTTGCTTTTCATTATTCATCAGACGGGCAGCAATGGAAGTTGGCGAGATATTTTGGCATGGATGTTCCAAACGAGCTAAAGGTTGGGGTCGTTGCACAATCTCCGGTCGGAGAAGGTTGTGATGTTACTTTTGATGCCTTGACTGTGGAGAATCACGTAACCGGGGACATACGAACTGTGTAATAAACGGAGTGAGCATTTCTATAAACAAGTATGGCAGCATGACGTATATACGCATATTCAGGCAGGGGGCTGGACAAGAGTTTGTTGTTTAAAGGAAAGAGATATAAGCTACCCGGCTTATTGGGTGTACTGTTTGTAGCTACGTTGGGATGTTATGGGCTTATTATGTATGTACAGTCCATAAGTGGGACGAAAATGTATCAATTTTTGTACTGGGATATATTTCTGGGTTGGGTTCCAGTCTTGATTTCTCTGGGAATGCTCGCCTTATCCAGGCTGGGAAACATAAAAGTGAGAAGGCTTCTTTTATTAATTGCCGGAGTCGTATGGCTGTTTTTTCTGCCGAATGCGCTGTATTTGCTGACTGAATTACTGCATGCATTCCGTTTTTATGATGTGAATCCTGACTCGCGTTTTTGGCTGAATACTCAATTTTGGTTGATCTTATTTACGTCTTTTTCGGCAGCCGGGATTGGTCTTTTTCTTACTTCCATTTGTATATTTATGATCCACCATATGCTGCAAAAGGTTTGTTCCGGCTGGCTTGCGTGGGTTATCGTTTTTATGTTCCTGTGGCTGTCCAGTGTGGGTGTATATATCGGCAGATTTGCTCGCTGGAATAGCTGGGATATGGCGTTGCAACCCATAGTGATCGTGATGGAGGTTTGGAAATGGGTGGTACATGCCGGAGCAAGGCTTCATTTGTTGTCATTTAGCTGGCTGGTGTTTGGAATCGCGGTCATTTTTTATCTGTTGATCTATATCTCTTTAAGTGAGGAGAAGCAAGCTTAGGCCGAGGATACGTATTCCACGAATACGGGCTTCGGCCTTTTTACATATGGGAAGCCATCAGCTAACGTTGTCCTCCCCGTGTTCTTCATAAAGCACACGCACCAGCAGATCCTGACTGAAATTGCCGAATCTTTTGCCGAAAATGGTGAGACCCCCTTTGTTCTGCGGCTGATCGGATACGGATAAACGTAATGTAATATCACTTTTATAGTTCAGGCCGATATCCTCCAGTGTGACTTCGGATATACGGCATCCGTCGATGAAGCTTCCATGTTGATTGATGCGGATTAATTTGAGCATGCCGTATTGGTTCAAGTGCGGCGGCCACCAATCGGGGTTGAGGACCCCGGGCACTTCTCCAAAGTCTCCGGCGCTGGTCCAGTGACCGATGGGAATATCATTCACATGAAAACAAATATCGGACGGGTATTCCTCACAATAACCCGGTGCTTCCGAACCCAGCTCTGCGGAAAATTGAATTTCGGTAAAGAATTGATTCTCTTTCAGATAGTTAGGAATCCGATATTCCAGAAAGCCATCTGCCATCCAGATCATTTCAGAATCCAGCCGCCCGGGATCTGCAAAATAGCGGGGATCATCAAAATCGCCAATAATGCTGTCTCTGGTCACCAAGCCACAGGTAGGTACTGCCTGATAGTTACTATAATGACCGATGCGAATTTCAACCTCATACACATTCTTCTGCTCTCTGCTACGCAAGTCCACCATCAGCTTTTCCTTGTTCAGATAGCACATTTTTCGGGTTCCGTGCTTGCCACTCACGGTATTGATCTCGACAAGGCCGCATTCCTCCAGCTTACGAATATGCATCGTAATCGTGCCGTTGCTCAGATCAAGTTTGTTAGCGATGTCATTCATACTTTGTCCTTGATGGGCGGCGAGTAATTCCAGAATTTGAATGCGGATTTCCGAACCGAGCGCTTTGAAAATGTCTAGCCCTGACATTAAGTCCTTAATATAAATCATAGCTATAGACCTTCCTTATCTCTAAAAAATGTAATGTAAGCGCTTATATATTTGTTTTGACTTATGTTAAAATAAAATCAGAAAGAAGTAAACGGCTTTGCTGTAAATTATTTTTATGAAAACAAAAAGGAGAGTGAAACGAACCTCAGAATCGATTTTTCACCAAAATAAAACGTATTAAAGTTATTTAATTGAATTATAAAGTTGAAATTAACTTAAATACGTTTTAATTTAACTTTTCATGCTATTCAATTCTATACTTTATATTTGTTTAAAAAGATTTAAAAATACATTGACGAACCGTTGAACGGCATGCTATATTTTGTTTGTAAACGAATACATTATTGATAAAGTAAAATGTTAATTATATGGCGCATGAGAGGGATGATGATCACAGGCTGAGTGTACAACAGATGATGTACCGCACAGGTGAATACAGCCCAAGTGGTATGAGTTTATTTTAACACTATATGTATGCGGTTTCATTTCAATTTTAGGAGGGGTCGCGTTGATAAAGAAAAAAGGTTTTGCAATGACAATGGTTGTGCTGTTGATGATGGTTGCTGCACTGGCTGGCTGTAGTGGAGGAAGCTCCAGTAGTGATGGAAGCAAGGAGCTTACGTTCATGTTCCGTGGCGGAACAGATGAGCAGAAGGCATATAAGGAAGTCATTAAGAAATTTGAAGAAGAACATCCTGGCGTGAAGGTTAAAATGGTCGTGACAGCAGCGGATCAATATGCTACAAAACTTAGAGCTGCGATCACTGGGAATAATCTTCCAGATGTCTTTTATTTTAACCCTGGAGATGTGAAGGCTTATGTAAATAGTGGGGTACTGAAGGACCTCACCCCTTACATTGAGAAGAACAAGGATATAAATCTGGATAACATTTGGAAATACGGTGTGGATTTGTATCGCTATGACGGTAAAATGGCCGGTCAAGGAAATATTTACGGTATGCCGAAGGACTTGGGTCCATTCGCACTCGGCTACAACAAAACGATGTTCGAAAAAGCGGGCGTTCCCTTGCCTGATAAAGACAAACCGTATACATGGGATGAATTCATCAAGGTCAGCCAAGAGTTGACCAAAGATACAAATGGTGACGGCAAGCCAGATCAATACGGTACAGGCTTTAACGTTCAGTGGGCATTACAAGCCTTTGTATGGAGCAATGGGGCAGATTGGCTGGATGAGAGCAAAACCAAAGTAACGATTGATGATCCGAAATTTGCGGAAGCGCTTCAGTACTTTGCTGATATGCAAAACAAATATAAAATTACACCTGGTATTGAACAATCACAAACACTGGATACCTATCAACGCTGGATGAAGGGCGAAATGGCATTCTTCCCGGTAGGTCCTTGGGATATGAGTACATTTGAAAAACTGCCATTTGAATATGATCTATTGCCTTTCCCGGCAGGATCGACTGGCAAATCGGCAACTTGGATTGGTTCTCTGGGTATCGGTGTTTCCTCTAAAACAAAGTACCCGGATGAAGCTGTAGCTCTGGTCAACTATCTGACGACTTCCAAAGAAGGAATGAAGCAGCTCGTAGACGCAAAGGTACAAATTCCGAATCTGCTGGATATGGCGGATGAGTGGGCCAAAGATACGAAAACCAAGCCTGCTAACAAACAAGAATTTATTGATATTGTGAATGACTATGGTCGCTCATTGCCAGGCAACTATACGTATAACGCCGAATGGTACGATATTTTCTTCACCGATATTCAACCTGTGCTGGACGGTAAGATTACAGCAGCGGACTATGTAAAGCAGGAGCAACCAAAGATGCAGAAACTGCTGGATAAAGCGGTGGAGCAAGAGAAAAAATCACAGAAATAATGCATAAATAGCGGATAAGGGATGATGTTAGTGGCTGATATCATGCTGCTGGCATCATCTTCATTCCAAATTAGAAACAGAGGTGAGCCCTGTGATAACCAAATCTAATCTCTACCGCAAAGAGAAGATATATGGATACTTATTTATTCTTCCTCCTATTCTCGGTCTGCTAATCTTTACGTTGTTCCCGTTTGTCTATTCGTTATACGGCTCTTTTACAGATTGGGACGGATTGGGACAAATGAACTTTATTGGTCTCGACAATTTTAGGGATTTATTTAGCGATGAGCTCTTTTACAAATCTATGTACAATACTCTTTTCTTAATGCTGGGTATTCCAATTGGTTTAGTATTAGCTTTACTGCTAGCACTGGGGTTGAATCGCAAGATTCCAGGCACGACGACATTTCGTGTGATCTACTATATTCCGGTTATTTCTTCTTTGGCTGCCGTTTCTATTATGTGGAACTGGGCATACAACGGAGACTATGGTCTGGTGAACCAATTTCTTGAGCTGTTCGGCATCAAAGGTCCTAACTGGCTGATGGATAAGGATACAGTCAAGCCAGCCTTGATTCTCATGACGGTTTGGAAAGGTCTTGGCTATACCATGTTGCTGTATCTGGCGGCGTTGCAAAGTGTATCTCGCTCTTATTATGAAGCAGCAGAGCTGGATGGAGCCAGCGGATTCCAAATGTTCCGCAACATTACATGGCCAATGGTGAAGCCGGTAACCTTTTTCCTGGTCGTAACCAATATCATTGGCGGTTCGCAAATTTTTACCGAAATGAACATTATGACACCAACGGGTGGTCCAGAATACTCCTCCGCCTCAATCGTCTTCTATATTTGGGATAAGGCATTCAAAAACCTGCAAATGGGCTATGCCTCCGCGATGGCTATGATTCTCGGCATCTTCATTTTTATCGTAACGTTGATTCAATTCAAAATGAATGAAAAGTCATCCTTTGATGGGGATTGATTTTCGCGGAAAGGAGTGAGTCTGATTATGTCCCATAGTCAAAGAACAAAAGTTACCAATACGATTATCTTTATTGCCCTGGCCATTGGAGCTATTGTGATGATCGCACCGTTGCTCTGGATGCTGTCCACCTCCGTTAAGGAAAAGCAGGATGTTTTTGCTCTTCCGCCAGTATGGATACCAGAAGTGTTCCAGTTCAGCAAGTACAAGGAGATTTGGGAAGCAGGGCCTTTGCTCAGCGGGATTAAAAACAGTGTAATTGTAGCAGTAAGTGTTACCGTTATTGGTACTTTTACATCCAGTGTGGCCGCTTTTGCATTCGCAAAGCTGAGATTTCCTCATAAAAACAAACTGTTTCTGGCCCTGATCGCATCGATGATGATTCCGTATCCGACGGTTATGATTCCACAGTTTATGATGTTTTCCAAGCTCGGTTGGGTAGACACGCTTCTGCCACTGATCGTTCCGGGTCTGTTTGGGAATGTGGTCATGATCTTTTTCCTGCGCCAGTATTTACTTAGCATACCGGATGCCATTATCGAAGCTGCCAAAATTGACGGAAGCTCTTATTTCCGACTTTACTCGTCGATTACGTTCCCGCTCATTAAGCCAGCTATCGCTGCACAGCTTATTTTATGGTTCATGGGGATTTGGAATGATTATCTGGCCCCTATTATTTATTTGAATTCACCGGAAACACAGACGTTGCAGCTGGTCATAGCGAACTTTAATGCGACCTATGCCATTCAGACTGATTATCCGCTCATTATGGCAGCTTCCATAATCGCTTTGTTACCTGTGCTGATTATATTCCTGATCTTCCAGAAACAGATTATTGAGTCGGTTGCTATTTCCGGTGTCAAAGGTTAATTGTAGCCACTGGAGGGCACGGATGAATGATGCAAGGCAATCGAAATATGTAATGGGTAAAGGAAGGAGGAGAATACAGTTATGGTGATGCTGCTTATGCTGGGCCTATCCGGCTGTGGGGATAATACCCCGGACCCTGTGTACCCGCAGGCTCCGCCTCCCGATCACTTGTATGATCAAAGTACGATAAACGATGAGCAGGAATGGACGATTAACAATGCGCATGATCCGGCGATTATCAAAACAGATCAGGGCTATTATGTCTACTCCACGGATGTAAAGGTAGGCGGAGAGCTGAGACCGGGGGTTATGGTGCGCAAATCGACCGATCTGATTCACTGGAACTGGGTACAGTATGCACTGCCCGGCATTCCCAAGGAAGCGGAGGCATGGTCGTCAGCAACCAATCTGTGGGCACCAGACGTTATTAAAATGGGCGATACCTATCGGATGTATTATTCAGCCTCTACCTTTGGCAGCACACGATCAGCCATCGGATTGCAGACATCCAGCTCGCCGGAAGGCCCGTGGAAGGATGAAGGGCTGGTCGTTAAAACGAAGGAGCATGACAAGCTGAATGCAATTGATGCCAATCCGGTGCTGGATGCGGAGGGGAATTCGTGGATGGTGTACGGCTCGTTTTTTGGAGGTATTTATATTACGCCACTTGATCCCCAGACTGGAAAGCTGAAGGAGTCCGGCTACGGCAAAAATATAGCCGCCAGAGATCGGACAACAGAGGACGGTGCTGTGGAAGGGCCGTACATTGTGTACAATCCCGCATTCCGTAAATATTACTTGTTTGTCTCATATGATTCTTTGTTCGAGGACTATAATGTACGCGTTGCCCGCTCGGATTCAATCACAGGGCCGTATGTGGATATCAATGGACATGATATGGCAGATACCAGCTATTTGCCCCAATACGAGATTGGGAACAAGGTACTGGGTGGTTATCGGTTCAGCGAAGGAGAAGGCTGGATTGCGCCGGGTCACAATTCCGTCCTGAAGGACGGAGAGGATTATTATATCGTGCATCATGCACGGGGAGAGACGGATAAGCGATGGCCGTATCTGCATGTACGCAAAATATTATGGACCGCTGAGGGCTGGCCTGTCATATCACCGGAACGGTATGCGGGCGAGAAGGAACAGGACATACCTCATAGATTATTATCCGGCAGTTGGGAACGCATCGTGATGAAGCAGGAAGTGGACGGCCAAGTGGAAGCTGAATCGCTTCGTCTGGAAGATGGAGGTCGGGCAACCAGTGGAACGCTTGAAGGCCACTGGAGATTTGACGGCAAGCGTACTTTAACAATGGATTGGAGCGATACATCCGAAGGAACCAAGGAACAACTGCTTTTACTTCCTTCATGGGATTGGGAGCTGGGTCGCCAAACTTTAGTTTTTACAGGGATGGACGACAAGGGAATTTCCATCTGGGGTAAGCGTATCGGCGATTAATTGTATGAACTACATACTTATATATAGAGGAGAGAAGAACCATGAATCAACCTGTACCTTTTATTAATCCGGTTATTGAGCAACGTGCAGATCCCTGGATTTACAAGCATAGTGACGGATATTATTACTTTACCGGGTCCGTACCCGAGTATGATCGCATTGAGGTTCGACGGGCACTTACCATTCAGGGATTAAATACAGCAGAGCCTGTCGCCGTGTGGCACAAATATGAAACAGGCCCGTTAAGCGCCAACATTTGGGCACCGGAAATTCATTTTATTGATGGTAAATGGTACATTTATTTTGCAGCGGCCCGCACTACAGAAACGAAGGAAGGCCTGTTCGACCACCGGATGTTCGTGCTGGAAAATGCTTCGGCCAACCCGCTGGAAGGAGAATGGGTGGAAAAGGGGCAGATCAAAACCCGTTGGGAAACGTTCGCGCTTGATGCCACAACCTTCCAGCATCATGGAGTTCTGTATTATGTATGGGCACAGAAGGATCCGGACATTGTCGGCAATTCCAATCTGTACATTTCTGAAATGAGCAATCCGTGGACGCTGCGCGGTGAGCAGGTGATGATCTCCACCCCTGAATATGATTGGGAAGTCATCGGTTTTAAGGTGAATGAAGGAGCGGCAGTTCTGAAACGGAACGGACGAATCTTTATCAGTTATTCAGCCAGCGCCACCGACTACAATTATTGCATGGGACTGCTGACAGCGGACGAAAATGCAGACCTGCTCGACCCGAAATCGTGGACGAAATCACCTCAGCCGGTATTTTGCACGAATGAAGAAACGGGCCAGTTTGGGCCGGGTCATAACAGCTTTACGGTTGGGGCTGACGGTAATGATGTCATCGTGTATCATGCACGGAACTACAAGGAAGTTACGGGTGACCCGCTGTATGACCCGAATCGCCATACACGTGTCCAGCCGTTGAACTGGAATGAGGACGGAACTCCTGATTTTGGCATTCCTGTACCGGATGGAGTTCCTGCCGGTAAATAAGCGATACGAATGGTACAGGAGTTGACGTGTTGCATAGCAGCGACACAACTTTCTGAACGATGCAGAGAATAATAAATTAACTGCACATAACAAGGGTAATAAGATATTTTCTAAGCCGTAAGGCTGGGAGATATCTTTTTGTTTTCACAGTAGCGGGGTGCCCCTTTTCAAAAACTCAGGTTTCTGCTATATTTAAATCGTAATATTTACGAATTAATAAAAGGAGTGGAAATGGTGAGCGAACGGATTGACCCGTTTACTGTCAAAAAGGTGGAATACCTGCTGAATGGTTACATTGCATTGAAGGTGCCTGGCTCTGTGCGTTCCGACGTACGGCTAACCTATCATATAGAGGATAATCGCCTGACCCTGACGGAGGAAAGACCGTCTTATGAATCCGAGACATGGGATCACACAGACATTGTCCAATTCCGCTGGGAAGAAAGCAACTGGCATGTGTATGTCCGGCAAGAGGATGAGCATTGGCAGAGCGTGAAAGAAATTGCTCCGAACCCATGCTTTGAAGATCAGCTTGAACAGATAGAAATAGATCCGGCGGGTATTTTTTGGACAGGTTAACGAAACGGCAGCTTGAGGATCAGAAGATGGAAACCGTCGGAAAGTTACCACTGAACTGCACATGGAAGCATACAAGCTGACTGTAATTCCTGGTAGGGGAGTTGCGGTTATTTGTTTTGTCGTGGAACACACCGTCACGTTCTCCACCGCTTGTGATTGAAATTGTTACGGGTACTGTAAATCAGGGTATGTGAAACACAGAGCGTATAATGAATGGGGAGCAGTGCGGGATGGATGA
This sequence comes from Paenibacillus sp. LT-B23, assembly GCF_059417685.1. Classification (NCBI taxonomy): domain Bacteria; kingdom Bacillati; phylum Bacillota; class Bacilli; order Caryophanales; family Paenibacillaceae; genus Paenibacillus; species Paenibacillus sp. LT-B23. The sequence continues at coordinate 124,748 of NZ_JBSQBM010000003.1, forward strand.
ACAGCAGGGAAGTGAAGATGAAGAGAGGGGCACAAAAGGCGGGAGGCCACGAATTGCGCTGTGACGGACAGGGAGATGATGCAACGAACAGCGGATATGTTGGATAAAAGGCGTCGTTTTTTCAATGTGCCACTGCTGACGATTAAGTTGTCTCGCCTCTGGGTTACACTGGTAACTGGGGCTCCAAAAGAAATGGCTTACCCGCTGATCGAAAGTTTGGCTCATCCGATGGTGGCACAGCCGAAGCACAAGGTTCAGGGGATCAGCGACGGGCGTATTCCTTTTGACGAGGCGGCGCGAACGTCACTGGAGCAGGAGGAAGAGCATCGGCAGATGGAGCGTGCCCGTACCAAGCCGAAGCAGCCGTTAAAGTCAGTGATCCGATCCCTAAAATCCGATGTGCGCTCGGTGCAGCGGATCAAGCTGCCGCCGGGGAAGGGCGGGGGAGCACTATTTGGCTTGGCTTCCAGCCTTTGCGAAGCCCTGGGTACGTGTAGAGGCAGGTGAGCAGAATGCCTACAAGCTTTATCTCTTAGGGAGCCATAAGCCGTTACTGGAAATGACCTATGACCGAGCGCAAAGCAATTCCGAGTATGCCTTGTACCGGATCACAGGAGGCACCTTTGCCACGGTGAAAGAAGATCATCGGGGCAGGCTCGAATTTCTGCAAATCCCCGGTACGGATACTTGTGTCGTAGCGATTCATGATTATGTGCCGTCCCTGCCCTGGTTTATTTATAAATATACACAGGCCAAAGTGCATCTGGGGGTCATGTATGCGTTTGACAAGCATGTCAAACGCAGGACTGATAAAAATGTTTAATATTTTCCACGGGATGGAAGCTGCAAATGTATGGTAAAGTGTAGTTTATACAAGGCTCTTACCTATCACACGTTTATACCGAATCCGAATCAATCGAGGTGAGGAAAAATGCTGCAATCGTTAAAAGCCATTGCTAACTATCGGAAAGAAAACGATCTGGCCTGGGATACGCCAACTTGGCTGAAGCTGCTTGTTTCGGCTGAGGAGCGCATTGTGAATCTGGAACGCATCCACTCCATAGGGGAGTTAAAGGATGCTAATCCCGTACTGGATTATGTGGAGCATACGTTGCATATTTTGGACGGGCTTCCGCTGTCTTTCTGGATTAAGGAGCTGCTAGAAGACGTGCTGGTTTGGTCTGAGACGGCCAAAGGAGGCACAGTTCGCGAACGGCTGCGCTGGCAGCAGGAGGGCATCAATTTATTTGTGCATAATATCGGTTCCGCCCAACTGTACGTCAGACAGGCTCAAGCGGAGAAACCGGTGTTTCCCCGCAATACTATGACTCGGATTCTGATTGAGACCCATGGATTAATCGGACAATATATACGGGGCGAAATTCCTTTTGCGGAAAATCGGACGCTGCTGGAAATTACCCGTAAGGGCTGGTTAAGCCACGAGGAACTGGAGCTTGCCTTACGGGCGCTGAACGAGTGCATTATCGCCGGGGTAGACCCTGAATTATGGGAGCAGGTACGGAGTGAAGTGGAGCAACTGATTGGCTGGATCGCATGGGATAACGCGCCTGTGGCCTGGAGTGTAAAGGAACGGCTGGAACGATTACGGTCGGTTTCTATTCATGAAGGGGAGCCATTTGAGCAGGCCTACGGTGAGCTGGAGCGCGAGTTGAATGTAGATAAGGCACTGGCTCCCTTGGAGAATCGGACGCTTTGGTATGTGGAGTCGGCTTTACAGGATTTTTCGCTTCAGGAGCTGGTGAAGGTGTTTTTGCTCACGTTACGGGATGGTACAGGACAGGAATTGCCTGCAACGGTGCGTCATATCAGCTTTGAATCGCTCATGAACACCATGCATTATGACTACCGCGGCATCAAGAAAATTAACGTTTATAAAAAACGGATGATTGAAAAATATTTACACGCGTTATCCTGGCAGGATATCTTGAAAGGAAAACGGAAGCATAATCCTCATTTGAATGTGATCGTGGAGCATAAAGAGGAACTGCAGAGTACTGTATTTTTCAATTTTCATTTTTCATCTGCGGCTGAGAAGCTGATCGACTTTTGCATCGAGGCGGAAAAAACGCCTTTGTATGACAAAGCCATATTGCTGCTGTTTGATCTGTTCGGTTTGCGCCGTGATGCTTATGATCGTTTTCACAATGAGGAGACGTACCTTTCGGACATGAACCTAACTGTAGATTACAAAAAGGTCATACTGGATTACGTGACGGGAACTCGAGTACTGGATATCGGACCGGGCGGGGGTGTGCTGCTGGACCTAATTGAACAGGAGATACCAGACGCGAAGCCGATGGGACTTGATATTTCTGTGAATGTTATTGAAGCGCTCAAACGTAAAAAGCAATTGGAGGGCCACCGCTGGGATGTTATTAAAGGAGATGCTCTCCAACTGGAGGAATTTATAGAGCCGGGGAGCATGGATACGGTCATTTTCTCTTCCATTCTCCATGAGCTGTATTCTTACATCGAACGGGATGGAACCCGATTCAATCTGCATACGGTAGAGGCTGCTTTGCAAAGCGCCTATCGTGTGCTGGCACCGGGCGGACGGATCATTATCCGTGACGGCATTATGACTGAACCGGCAGAACAGCGTAGACGAATCCGGTTCCTGGAGCCGGACGGAATGGAATGGCTGTTGCGATATGCCAAAGATTTTGCAGGTCGCGACATTGAAGTGGAGCGTGTGAGTGAGCATGAGGCTATTTTGCCTGTGAACGATGCGATGGAATTTCTATACTCCTACACGTGGGGAACAGAAGCTTATGTGCATGAAGTGCAGGAGCAGTTTGGGTATTTAACTCCTTCACAGTATGAAGAGTGTATTCGTCGCACGCTTGGATCGCAGGCAATAATTCGTGAAAGCCGTCACTATTTGCAGGAGGGCTATGCGGAAGCGTTGGCCGGGCGTATTGAATTTACCGATGAGCAGGGAGAGCCTGTTTCTCTGCCGGATAGCACTTGCCTGATTGTGATTGAGAAGCCGCAATAGAGTGGGTTAAGCGGATGTAGCTGAACAAAAAAAGCCTTTTGATTGCGCCAAGTGCGATCAAGAGGCTTTTTGGCTGGCTTATAGAGAGATTTTTAGTGTATTGGTGTTTTCATCATAGATTAATTGAGCACCCAATCCTTCGGCGAATACCTGTACAGGCACATAAGTGGTGTCATTGATCGTCTTGGGGGCCACAGCAATTTGTTCCGCTTGTCCGTTGTAAAATACGGTTTGGCTTCCCAGGGTTAACGTGACTTTGTGGTCGGCTTTGGTCACCCCTATGGTTCCAGTACCGTGATCCCACACGACCTCAGCTTTCAAGCTTTCAGCTATATCGCGCAAGGGAACAAGATTTGTATTTTGGTAGACAATGGGCTTGGCTGTAAAAGAAATAGGCGTTCCATTCACGAGTACTTTCAGATTGGATGTAGTATAAGCGGGCTTTTGGCTCTGTTGTTTACTTTGCTTCTCTTTTGATTTTTGCTTTGATTTCGTGGTTTTCTTGGATGCCGAGCTGCTGGAAGAGGAAGAACTGCTGGAGGAAGAACCCCCGTTATGATAGTGATATTCCCCGTAGGAAAGGCCCCATTTCGAGCAGTTGGTCCAGCAGGTATGGCCACCGTTGGAATCTGTTCTGCCCGGATGAGCAGATACGGATAAAGAACCGGATAGAGCGAGCAGTAAGACAGAAGCAGTTATGCCGACTTTCTTTTTCATAAATCGTAATCTCCTTGTTATTCGAAGTGAGTGTAATAAGCCCGAAAGTATAAGAAAATGTTTACAGTTTTGGGCTATATAAAATATATCGGTAGCAGCATCCCGAAAATGTACCATAATTATGGAAAAAACGATTTTGAAAATGATATACCAAAGGGCCCTTCATTCGGCAGGTGATTGAGCAGGCGAAGCTTGAAAAATTTAAGAAGGAGGAATGATGAAGGAACTGGAGCAGCAGCTTGGCATTTCGGTAGAAGAAAGATAACAAACAACTCTGTTTTTCTTAACACTTTTTGCATATAATACAGGAGAAATGACGGGATAACTTTAAAAATGAAGGGGTTGTGTTGAAAATGTCAAAGCGTTTGATCCCCTATATTACGATGGATGGAAATGCGAAGGACGCGATTCAATTTTATGAAAAGGCATTGGATGCCCAGCTGCTTTTTATCCAAACCTTCGGTGAAATGCCTGAAAATCCGGAATTTCCGATTCCAGCAGAGGTCAAGGCACGTGTGGGACATGCTACGCTCAAAGTCGGTGAGACAGAGCTTATGTTTTCCGACACCTTTCCCGGATCGCCGTTTAGCAGCGGGAATCAGGTGAGCATCTGTATTACCACCGACAGTGTTGAGCAATCCAGAAAAATGTTTGACGCTCTACAGCAAGGAGGACAGGTTGGGATGGCTTTGCAAGAAACCCATTTTAGTCCTGCTTATGGGAATGTAACGGACAAGTTTGGTGTCACTTTTCAAATTTTCACGGAGGCTCGGCCTTAAACAATGGAAAACGGCCTGATTTCGCTACCTTGGCGATCTGGCCGTTTTTTTGTATGAATCCTCGTTCTGGCTTGGTGGGATAAAAGAAGGCGGATTACATCCATATTTTGAAAATCGAATAGACATTAATGTTCACACTGAACTACAACCAATCTGCTAAAGTATCTCTCTTTAGTCCATCCACGCTTCTGTAAGCTTTATCATCCTTCTAACAAAATGAGAAAGGATTTATCCCCTTATTAGTTTTAAATAAAAATACTTATCGCTGAGTATATCAACAACAAACACATAATTAATCGAAATGACTTGTCATGTTTAGCAAAGAACTTTTTGAAAATCGAGCCGAACCCTGACCATAAAAGTAACGCCAGCCATCCTAGAAAAATGGATAAAGTCAAATAAAAAACGATGGAATCAAACGAATGATTAAACGGCAAAATAAAAGCACTCATGACCGTTAAAAAAACGAAATGCTTTTGACATTTATGAGCTGGAGGATAAAACCTGATAAGAAAGTGGATTGCACATCACTGGAATCCTTCCCTGAACTTTTATTCAAACCCACTTGCCATGCCAAGTAGAGCAGATATGCTGCACCAGCCATTTTAAAATACGGCTCTACAAAAGGTATCCAATTGTATAGACCTGTTGTAAATACTCCACTCATAATCCCCAGTACCGCAAACCCTGCTAGGATACCGCTATTGAATCTCCACGACCCAACAAAGCCAAACCTCCGTGCTTCATTCATCATTAAGATGTTGCTTGGACCAGGCGTTATAGATGTAATCATCACATACGATAGAAACGCCACTATACTCATAGTTTCACCTTCATTTACTAATTTACTATCAGAAGGCTTCTATTGTATGATGAAATTATCCATAAATAAAATTTAAATTTTTAAAAGCATTATCATTTTTTTCGATACATCATTGAACCTAAGGAGAAAAATGGGATGGAAATTAAGCAACTTATTACATTTCAAACTATTATCGAAATCGGAAGCTATACAGGGGCTGCATCCAAGTTAGGATATACTCAATCCACTATCACTTCCCATATACAGTCCCTTGAAGATGTGATTGGTGGGGAGCTTTTCACTTACGAAAAAAGAAATTTGAAGCTTACTCATTTAGGCAGAGAATTAATACCTTTGGCAGAAGACCTACTTTCTACTCATGACCAGATTAGAAACATACGAAGCAACCAAGAGATTAAGGGAGTATTAAAAGTGGCTGCACCAGAGTCTTTAACGATTTCCAGATTAAGTCCAATAATAAGGGAATACTCCTTAAAATATCCTCATGTCAAAATCATACTTACCAACGGTACATGTGGGCAAAATCAAGTTAACTTAATAAGTGGACGGGTGGATGTTGCTTTAATGGTCTACCCGGAAATAAATCCGGAAAAATGCATTCATTATTCTTTAGTCGAGGAGAAAATTGTCCTAGTGAGTAGCAATGACGGCCCAGATCATTTCGATGAATATAAAAAAGATAACACTAACTATTTTTTTATTACAAATGAAGAAGGCTGTAGTTATCGGACAATGTTTGAAAGATATCTTTTAAAGCATGACATTCACCACCTTCAAACAATGGAGTTATGGAGTATAGAGGCAATTAAACAAACAGTTATGAGTGGACTTGGATTTTCTGTTTTGCCTTATATTACAGTTAAAGAAGATGTAGTAAGAGGAAAGCTTGAAATTTTAAGTCATTCTGAAAAATTTGACCCAATATACTCACATATGCTGATAAAAAAGAAAAAATGGTTGTCTCCAGCAGTTAAAGCTTTTTCTGAACTTGTTTTAAAGTCAATCAGTGTTACTGATAAAGAAGTGGATTTAATCAATTAAGAGTATCGAGGAAGTATAACTTATTAATGTCTTATCACCATTGCATAGTCTACAACTTTATCTTCACGATCTAATACTTTATTTTCTTGGTACACTGAGGAGGCTGATGATGTTAGCATCTAACGAGATTTTGTCTGTATGGGAAAAGTTTAATACCTTTCCGATGGAGACGTTAACGAAAGCTTGGTTTTATAGGAAAACGGACGGAAAGAAACAGAGAGATGTGTCTTTAATGAAGGAGCACCATGAGCGGTATGGGATTACAGGTAATTGTTTTGACTTAGCGATATGGCTGCTGCACGAATTTAAAAAAGAAGGAATTGAAGCTTATCCCATCGGCCATGATTTGGGGACAGCAGAGGCGCACGTCGCTGTAATCGCTAAAAACGAAGATGGCAGACGTTATTTATGCGACTTGGGAGACCAATGGTTGATTCCAGTATTAGTAGATGCAGATCATCCAAGCTTTACATCAGAGAAATTAACAGGCTTTTTTCCAGCAGCAGAAATTGAGGTTCAACCGCATCAGGATGCAGTTACAATCTTATATCACAGACCTAATGGTAAAATGAGTCGTCAGAAGTTCGATCTTGCACCATTGGAGCTCTCGACATTTTGGAAGGCGGCGGAAATTTCTCAGAACACGATAAAAAAGTCGCCTTTGCTAGAATGCAGGATTTCATATTTATCCGAAATTGCACATTGGGAGTTTTATAACTGGTCGAGTTTTCTGAGTACGACGACTGGAATTATAAATGAACCTGAGATAAAGGATATTAAAGCATGGTGTGATCGACTCCATCAAAAAACAGGGTATGATAAGAATTTTCTTTTGGAAGTATTACAAATATACAAAGATATATGACTCAGTATGCAGAGATGACTATAACTCGTTCTTAGATGGTGCCTGTATGGTTTGTAAATATAAATAACTCAACGACTTCTATGAATATGTAAAATACTTTTGGATATTGAATCATGCTGAGAAACGCAGCGAGTGGGTGGATTCTGGAGAATCGAAGCGTTCGCCTTTGCCGGGGGACTCTAACCTTAAATTCTGATCCAAAAGAATCCCCTGACAACAGCGATCGGAAGAACCATCCACCCGCGGAGTGGTCTTCCTCAGCATCACCTAAACAAACTATTTTCACATATACCTATTACCTACACTCCAAAATTAAAATCTTCATCAGTCAGCGGCTCCACATTCATTGCACGCACGTAGCCGTTTCCTTTTTTAGAAAAGAAATCGTGCTGCTTGGTGTGAGTGCTAATGCCGTTGATTACAATTGGATTGACTTCTTCTTCTTCAAACAACGGATCAAAGCCCAGGTTCATCATGGCCTTATTAGCGTTGTAGCGCAAGAAGACTTTGACATCGTCCACCAGCCCGATAGGAGCATAAATTTGCTCGGTGTATTGCTCCTCGTTATTGTGCAAGTAGCGCAGCAACCCTACCAGCGTCTGGTACAGATCCCGTTGCTCTTCCTCGTCCAGCTCTGCATAAATCTCCTGTGCCAGCACACCCACATAAACACCGTGAATACTTTCGTCCCGTAAAATCAGGTCGATAATTTCTCCGCTGCATGTCATCTTGCCCTGACCCGCCAGATAGAGAGGGTAGAAGAAGCCGCTATAAAATAAATAGCTTTCTAACAGCACTGACGCTGCCATAGCGAGATACAAGTCTTTTGGCGTATGAATATTCATATAATACTGACGAATGGTTTCCGCCTTGGTCTGGAGATGCGGATTTTCCTCTACCCAACGGAATATATCATCAATCTCTTCCGTAGAAGCCAGGGTTGTAAAAATGCTGCTGTACGACTTCGCATGAATTTGCTCCATCATCGCCATAAAGCTCAGTACAGCTTTGCGTTGCAGCCCGTCCACATGCTCCATAATCTGCGGCATACCCACGCCGCCTTGAATCGTGTCAAGCAACGTCAAGCCGCCTAATACTTTCATGTAGGCTTCTTTTTCAATATCACTGAGGGTGACCCAGCTCATTTTATCGTCGGACAGCGGAATTTCATCATCCGTCCAAAATTGCATAATGTTCTGATTCCAGAACATTAATGTGAAATCATCGTCCGAGCGGTTCCAGTTTACAGCTTGTATACCTGTCATTGTTTAGCATTCTCCCTTCAGCTTCCGAGATTTCCTAGAGTCACAATAAGGTGATATAGGCGAATCATCGTATGCTTGACATACGGAAGCTGCATCCGCGAGGCCGTGTCCCAACCCATAAAGGGCGGAACATCGCGCTGGATACAGCTTCTAATGAAAAGCATCCATATATATGAGGTCTTCTAATGTTAATTTATAAGTACGGTCTTAGATCGAGCAGGTGAGGCACTCTTCTACAGACAGCTTTTTGGTACGTGTGTAGTACAACGATTTGAGTCCTTTGTGAGCAGCATACAGATAGCAACGTGCCAATTGGCGTGTAGTCACGTCACTGTTCACATGAAGCACGGTCGAAATACCTTGATCCACGTGAGGCTGAATTTCTGCAATCAAGTCCAGCACTTTGAACTGATCCATTTGATACGCGGATTTATAAAAGAACACATTATCTCTTTGCAAGTAAGGCATTGGATAATAGGTCGTCGAGTTCGCATAGGTACGTGTTTCAATTTGCTCTACGATAGGCATTACGCTGGACGTCGCATTTTGAATATATGAAATGCTGGCCGTCGGCGCAATCGCCATACGGTACGCGTGATACAGGCCGTTCTTCTGCACGTCTGCTTTCAGCTTGTCCCAATCCTCTGGAGAAGGAATATAGATGCCGCCAAATAGCTCTTGTACCCGTGCCGTTGTCGGACGGTAATCGGTATTCAGATAACGGTCAAAATACACGCCAGTCGCGTAATCCGATTCCTCGAAGCCATAAAAGCTTTGTCCGGCCGCTTGGGCGATTTCCATGCTTTTCTCCAGCGAGTGATAGTTCATCGTCATGAAGAAGGTACGGACAAAATCCTTCGCTTCGTTGCTTTCATAAGCAATTTTGTTCTTGGCAAGGTAGCCGTGCAGGTTCATGACACCCAGACCGACAGAATGCATCTCACGGTTTGCCTTGGCAACACCCGGCGCGTTCGCGACTTGGGTCATATCGCTGACCGAAGTCAGGGCAATCATCCCCTCGTGAACGGATTCGCGGATTTTGCCATGCTCCATCACATTTACAATGTTGAGGGAAGCCAGATTACAGCTGATATCCCGACGGATTGTATCCTGTTGGCCGTAATCTGCAATTTCAGAGGTTTCCTGTAATTGGAAAATCTCTGTGCACAGGTTTGACATTTTAACCTGACCCACGTTTTTAAGAGCATGTGCCTGATTCGCGTTACTTTTGTTCATCATGTATGGATAGCCGGATTCCAGCTGGATCATGGCAATTTTGGTCAGCATGTCACGCGCGCTCATCGCTACCTTTTTCTTCACCCGGTCGTCAGCGAGCAGTGTATCGTACATTTTATCCAGATCCATATCGTCCAGATGGGTACCGTAGGCCTTGTATACACTGTAAGGAGCGAATACATGCAACGGCTCATTATCCTGAGCCAGCTTATAAAAGCGGTTAGGTACAATCAGTCCAATGGAGAGTGTCTTCAGACGTACTCTTTCGTCGGCATTGATTTTTTTACTATCCAGGAACTCCAGTACATCCCATCCGAAAATGTTGTAGTATGCTGCGCCGGAACCTTTACGTTGACCCATCTGATCCGCGTAGGAGAAGCCGTCCTCCATCAGCTTCAGCACAGGCATAATTCCTTTAGCCGCGCCTTCTACACCTTTGATCGCCTCGCCGCGTGACCGCAGTTTCGACAGGTTGACCGCGACACCGCCGCCGATTTTGGACAACTGCATGCAAGTGTTTAGCACGTAGTTAATCGAGTTGAGGGAGTCGTCCATTTCGAGCAGGAAGCAGGACACCAGTTCTCCACGACGGCTTTTGCCTGCATTCAGGAAGGTTGGCGTAGCTGGCTGGAGACGCTGCTCCATCATCGAGCGGGACAACAGGCGCGCCGTATCGGCGTTACCGCGTCCCAAATGCAGGGCGACGACCGCCACCCGGTCAGGGTAGTGCTCCAGATAAACCTTACGGTCATTACTCTTCACTGCATAATCCGTATAAAACTTGGATGCTGCCATATAGGAAGGAAATTTAAAATTATAGCTATGAGTGATATGGAAAATGTCCTTAATTTCGTCAGCTGTATAGCTACTATAGAAATTTTCGTAATAATCATTCTCAATCATGTAGAGCACTTTAGCCGCTGTATCTGCAAACTTCAAGCTCCGTTCTTCGACTTCCTTCATAAATTCGTCTACAGCCTCTTGGTCCTTTTCCAATTGGAAAAAGCCATCTGTATCGCGTTTCATCAACATGTTGTTCAGTTCAATATGCCGCAACTCGGCTCACCCCCTGTTTGAAACGCTCTACATCGCCGAACGTTCCGGATAATTCAAATTTACTGATGACAGGCACGTTGTAATGGTCGGAGATCAAATCCGCGCTTTTGGCAAAGCTCTCGCCCCAGTTACGGTTGCCGCTGGCAGCCACACCCACGAGGTTTTGAGCATTTTTTTGCAAAAAGGAAGATACCCTCTCAGGTATCTGTCCAAACCCCGTTGTATATGTAATGAGTACGTATGGTTCCTCTATAGTCATTTGCTCCTGGATTTGGACCGCCGGAAGCTTGAGCTTCCCGATAAATCTTTTTACATTGCCGGTCTTGGAATCATAAGCAATCAGCATTGTATTCATCCTCCTTGACATTTGGCAAAACAGCATCTGCCCAAGGCTCGAAATCCTGTAAAGATTCGCAACCCCTTGCTGGCTGTGCTTCGCCAAAATTTTTACGCCTATTTATATCGGTACTTCCATATCTGTATTTTCAAGATATATGTGTAAAATACGCGTTGCACACTATATTTAGAGTACGATTTCTATTTTATATCTATATATAGGTGAGGTCAATCACTTTTAAAAGGTTGGGCACAAGGATTGGGGGCAAGTCCAAGCGGGGTGCGGGATAAGCAGAATAACTTTTTTTTTCGTGCGAATTTTACAAATGTACTGGAGTTTTGAAGGATGAAGATGTACGATTTGTCAATAGGAGATACTGTGGTAAATCTACCTTTTACTGTAGGGGGAATACGTATGATGGGAAATGGATTTATGGATTCAGGGTCGTTTGATGCCATATTTTTTATCGTTTTTGGAATCATTGCAATTGGATTTATTGCTATCATTGCCAAGGCAATCGGTACAGGGCTTTCGAATCAAGCTGCTGAGTTGGAGCAACGTTCATGCAAGGTGGTGGACAAGAGAACGAGGGCTCGCGGGGGCTCAGGCGATTTTTCAGCTTCGACAGATTATTATGTTACTTTTGAGTTTGATGGGGGCGAGCGTAAGGAGCTGGAGGTGAAGGATAGGGATTTTGGTATGATTGTCATTGGAGATCGTGGGGAGCTTCGTTATAAAGGGACACGTTTTCTGGAGTTCGTAAGAGTGATGGAAGCGTAAGCCACATTAGCTGGGGGCGGGTAACTGCCAGGATACCCATACATAACCGAAGGGAAGATGTACTATGCCGCATATGATTGGGGAACGCATCGTGCTGAGAGAGTATCGTCAGGAGGATATACCGGAAATACGAAAATGGGTCAATGACCCGGATATTACACGCGGTTTGAGCGATGTTTTTACTTATCCTCATTCTCAGACGAATAGCGAAGCCTACGTACAGATGATGATCGACGGTAACTCCGAGATCAAGGGCTTTGTTATTGCACATAAAGACACACTGGACTATATTGGACAACTGGATTTATTTAAAATCAACTGGTTGAATCGGCACGCCACGCTCGGCATTGTGATTGGGCGCGATGATAACCTGGGCAAAGGCTACGGACGTGAAGCGATCCGGCTATTACAGAAATTTGTATTTCATACACTGAACCTGAATCGGCTGGAGCTGGAGGTCTATACATACAACGAGCGTGCATATCGCTGCTATCTGGCCTGCGGCTTCAAGGAGGAAGGTCGGCTGCGGCAAAAGCTGTTCAGGGAAGGCCAATACTATGACATCATTCAAATGGGCATTTTACGAAGTGAGTATAAGGCTGCGGAGCAAACGACGGAATCTCGATAATGAAAGCACATAAGTTATTTTATTCCGTCAGCTTTCTTCAATTTTTTATGAGTGAGATTACAGGGACTCGCTCATCTTATTTCTCTTAGCCAAAGGACTTTCTCTGCAAAGTGCGAACTTCTTACTGGTTGTATACTTTGTAAGTATTTTTCTTTTTGAAATTCCTACAGGTGCGATTGCAGACAAGCGAATCATAGAAGCCCGCGAGATTGCGGGCTTTTGGGGTAGATACCTGACATATTGAACATTTTATTCGTAATATCCCTCGGTTGATTTGTGTAATTGTTTGAATTGATTAGCATCATGACCGAACCACACTTGAGAATTCGTCCGTGCAGCCAGAGTGCGGATTTTTTCCACCGTATCCCGGTAACCAAGCAGATCATAAATAATGCCTGGCGGCTTGACGGGTGGACCGTAGCTTTCCGCTGAATAAATAGCATCCGAAGCGAGGATGATCCCCCCTGTCTCCGGCAGTTCAATATGCAAGCCTATCATCCCCCAAGCATGCCCGCTGCCAAAGTTGAGGATCTTGATGCCTTCAGCCAGCTCCAGGTTATCCTGATGGCGTTTGATTGTTTTCCACTGCAAGTGATTTTTGATCCATGCATCAATGTCCGCCCAGACATAAGCTCCTTCTTTTACATTACGGGCATAGCTCTGCAGCGCACCGTTCAACTCATCCTCATGTACGATAATGGTAGCGTTCGTGAACATTTCCAGGCACCCCGCGTGGTCCAAATGCAAATGAGAGGCAATGACGTACCTAATTTCCTCGGGTCTTACGTTCAACTGCTCCAGCCGGTTATGCAGGTAACATTCCTCACTGGCCACCCAAGGAGATGCCAATTGCGTTGATTCGGCCCAACGCCCTTCGCTGCCCATCGAGTTCGGATTACATGCTGTATCAAACAGAATCTTTCCCTCAGGATGGTCGATCAATACTGTATAAATGGGGAATTCTGCGAATTCTGTTGACGCATTAGGATTGTTAATCGTAGCCGGGTTATGCATCGCAATTATCCAGTTCTTGTCCATGCTCATTCGTCCGTTATCCATCACATACAGTTTAGGCCGCGGTTTAATAATATTTGGCATGTTTGTTTCCTCCCAATGAAGAGTAATTTACAAGTAGATCTCTGACTTCACTCGTGACGGTTACGCTGCCGTAGCGGCAGGTATAGACATACCTTAATATAAAATCTAAACTTACATAAGGAGGCACTTTAATGTGTCCAGGGTACTTTTAAGTGCATAGGAGGGGATAGGATTTGACATCTTCAATCACCAAAAAACAACCCGACATCACGCTGGCGGGTTGTGGCTATAGCAGAGTTCTCGAGATTATTTCCAACAAGTGGACGGCGCTCGTCATTTACGCATTGGAGAATGGGCGCATCAGATACGGGGATATTTCAAGAAGAGTCGAGGGCATCTCCAAAAAAATGCTGACACAAACGGTACGAAAGCTGGAGCGGGATGGGCTAGTCCAACGCCATATTACACCAACAGTACCTGCTACTGTGGAATATTCGCTAACCCCTTTAGGCGAAACCTTACTTCTACCGATGAAAGAATTAAGACAGTGGGGCAGAACGAATTATTCGCATGTAGAAGAGGCAAGAGTCAATTATGATCTGAAATACAGTAAGTGAAGATTTAGATTGTGCTTATCATCGGCTTGTTTATCAGCTTTTCGAACTCGGCGGGGAATACATTTCAACAGCCACGTCAGATCGGCCTTTCCGAACAAGGCATTTGGATCATGGGAATCATCAAGACAGTCCTGTAATCTTTCATTATATAAGCAAAACTCGAACATACTGAACTTGAAAAATAAACATCAAAACGGAGTAGGCGGAATGGTGCTGTACAAGCGAAGCGGTCGCTTTTGTCCCCGGATTTCTACCTAGTTATATGATTATTCAAGAAATCCGGGGGCGGTGGCGATGGGAAGCACCATCCGACTGCGTAGTGGCACAGTAAGTAACTTTTAAGTTCAGCTTATTTGATCGTTATTTTTCCCCGTTCCACAGCTTGAGCCTGTTTTGGATCAGTCCGCTGTAGATTTCCTCAGCCTTCGGCACACCTGCTTGATCCAACTCTTGGAGCATGCGGTCATAGACAGCATCAAATTGATCCGGCTTGGCGAGTACAGCTTCGGGAATCCGTTTGCGCACAATGTCCTGCGACTTCTGATAAATGACATTGTAGTTCGTATTGGTCGGAACGGGCATGTTGTAGGCGGCGCCCCATTCTTTTACCGGAAAATCTTTTTCGTTCGGGAACAGGTCCTTCCACGTTCGAGCATTGTAGGCTTGCAGGGATTTTTTTTCGGCCGGGCTGTAATTTTCGGTAATCATCTCCGGATAGTTCGTCGTATAGTAGTTACCGGAAGGGTCCTTGATGCTGTCACCGTAATGGGGTCCCCATATCCAATATAAACCGATGCCCGACTCTCTCATAAAAGCGGAAGTATCGGTGTTTTTACGTTGCTGCACATCGGGCGGAATAACCCGTTTGCCATTCTCTACATTGTAATGCTGGCCTTCGATTCCCCAGTTGCGCAAAATTTGTCCTTCGTCGGAGGCCAGAAAATCCAGAAACTTGATGGCACGCACGGGATTTTTGCACGAGGTTGTAATTCCGATCCCGTATGCAGCATCAAAGCCGAGTGGCTGGAGGGAATGATCCTCATATTTCTCGCTTAACGTGACTGGAAAATGCGCGTAGGTAAATTCATCCTTGCCTGACGCTTTGAGTGCGTTTTCGGCATCCTGATAGTTCCATTCCTGATCGATGAGTCCAATCACACGACCTGCGGCGATTTTGGACTTGTATTGATCGCTTTTTTGCACAAAAGTGTCTTTATCCAGCAGTCCTTCGTTGTACATGTGATTCAGCCAGCGAAAATATTCCCGTTCCTCCGGGCGTTTGTAGTGGAGAATGGCTTTATGCGTCTTGGGGTCGATATAATACTCTCCATCATCCGGTCCACCTGTAGCGGTAACTGCCGGATTGGTTACGGTAATTTGAATTTTCCAATCTTCGGCATCAAGGGAGAGAGGGATGGTAGGCTGACCGTTAGTGGTGGGGTATTTGGCGACATAGTCCTTGAGCGCTTTTTCAAAATCCTGAACAGTGCGAATTTTCGGATAGCCGAGCTTCTCAAGTGCCTGATGCTGGATTTCGAACCCGGCTTGTGCGTCAAATGCGATGTGATCTACGCCCAAATTGGTTGGGATCGTGTAGATGGCAGGGTCGTCATGGCTATATTTAATACGGTTAAAATAATCTCCGTACACTTTCTTGATATTGGGGCCGTATTTGTCAATCAGGTCGGTTAAGTCAATGAGTGCCCCGGCATCGACCAGCTTACCGACATCGCTTTTGGGGTAGACCAGATCAGGATATTCTCCGCTGGCAGCCATCAAAGCAAACTTTTCCTCACTCCGGCCATTGACGGCATGTTCCCCGTTCAGTGTGACGCCCGTTTTTTTGATGATTTCCTGCCCGACTGCATCCTTCATATTATTCCAGTTGGAGCTGGCGTCACCACCAAAAAAAGTAAGTGTAACAGGACTGGTGTCATCGGGATTTTCCTTTTCTGCCGTACCGCCTGTTCCGTTCGCGCAGCCCGTTGTCACGAGCAGCAGCAAAGCCAGGAGCAGGATGGAGCCTTGTCGTACCGACCTGTTTTTGAACATCTGCAAAATCCCCCTTTATAAGTATGATTTACATAATGTAAGTGCTTTCAATAGTAAATTGTAGGAAATAGCGAGCCTTCCGTCAAGTCATTTCTGTTGATTTGTTATGTGTTTGTTTTTTTATTATGCAAACATATTTTGGTGGATGGTGTGGATTTGTGCAAATCTATCGTTTGATGATCTAAAACAAAGTGTGCTACGATGATACCAGTTTATTAGTACGCCCATGTATTGGAAAGGCAGAGGCAGAAAAAAAGATTCCGAATAGGGTTGGGTGAGAAGATGCGTGGAAAAGTAACGTTGCAGGAAATTGCGGATGCGGCGGGCGTTTCAAAGTTCGCTGTTTCGCGTGCATTGTCCGGCAAGCCCGGAGTAAGTGAGGAGACGAGGGCAGTGTTGGTCAAGCTGGCTGCCCAGATGGGCTATTTTCGCAATCATCCAAAGACAACGGGGGTGGAACCTCGGGACACGGATGCCGGGGAATGGTCGGGCACTGTGCTGGTGTTATTTCCGAATATACGGCACCAGAACAGAGAATCCAGGTATTGGGGTCCTGTGTTTGAAGGTATTTCCGAGCGTCTGAACCGAAAGGGGATGAACATGCTCACGTTAACGGAGCCTTCGACAGAGGATATGTTTTCTTTGCTGAATCCGGAGGCGATCAAGGGCATTATCACGGTGGGGTCCATTTCCACTTCAATATTGCTGAATATTTATCGGATGAGCATTCCGGTCGTCATGGTGGATCATTGGGATTCTGCGTTTTTAAGCGATACGGTGTTCACGGATAACCGCACGTGCATGGGCGAACTCATGAGAAATGCGCTGTGCAGAGGCTATACCCGCTTTCAATTTGTCGGAAACATCGACGATGCTCACAGTTTTTATGAACGCTGGGAAGCTTTTCGCTCCGCACTGGAGCTTGGAGGAATATCCTTAAAGCAAAACAGAGCTTTGCTACGCATGGGAGCGCAGGAGCTTGCCGAGGAATTGGAC
Organism: Paenibacillus sp. LT-B23; assembly: GCF_059417685.1. Classification (NCBI taxonomy): domain Bacteria; kingdom Bacillati; phylum Bacillota; class Bacilli; order Caryophanales; family Paenibacillaceae; genus Paenibacillus; species Paenibacillus sp. LT-B23. The sequence continues at coordinate 141,997 of NZ_JBSQBM010000003.1, forward strand.
AAGCTGACCGAGGATGAATTGCCGGAGATGTTCGTATGCGTGAATGATGTGACTGCCGGGCATGTGGTGGATGGGCTCAAACGAAAGGGAATTGACGTCCCCAGGCGCTGCGGGGTGACCGGTTTTGACGATATGAGCGACCAGATGCCGATTTATGCTACGGTGAGAGTGGATAAGGAACTGTTGGGCATGCGTGCGGTGGATCAATTGCTATGGCGCATAACCAACCCGGATTCGCCTGTCGAGAAAAAACTGTTACATGCAGATCTGGTCGTACGGGAGGGGTATGCGCCGCGGCTCAGTCAGGGTAACGATGAACATGAACACCCAATCAGCACAATCAAATATAGTTGATGTCCAGATATAGATGATCGAGCTCCATACGGGGGAAGATAAAAAGTCGCTTTTTAGCCTTTTGGGGCGAGGCGACTTTTTTTTGTTGTTTTTCGATTTGTTTTGTCATAAAAAACGATTTGACTATTTTGTTAGCTTAATGTTATTTTTGTTATGTTATAGAGGAGTTCAGATGTTCCCAATCATCCTTACAGGGAGGCTTGCGACGATGTTCAATGTGACAGGGTTGTATAACTGGAGGTTTAGGAACGCATCAGGTGAAGAGTGGCTTAGCGCGAAAGTACCGGGATGTGTGCATACGGACCTTTTACGACATGGCAAAATTCCTGATCCTTTTATCGGAACGAACGAGGCGGAGGTACAATGGATTGACAAACAGGACTGGATATACGAAGCCTGTTTTGAAATGAAAGCGGATCAGCTTCAGTGCCCATGTGTAGAACTGGTGCTGGAGGGCTTGGACACGTATGCGGAGGTACGAGTGAACGGGCATCCCGTTTTGTCAGCCAACAATATGTTTCGGATATGGAGGCGGGATGTGAAGGCATGGGTTCAGCAGGGAGAGAATCGGCTGGTAATCGTGTTCCGTTCTCCGATAGCTGTGGATGTACCCAAGCTGGAGCAATTGGGTTACGCTCTTCCCGCGCCAAATGATCAGTCCGAAGCAGGTGGTTTGGCGGACAAAAAGGTAAGCGTTTTCGCACGTAAAGCTCCGTACCACTACGGCTGGGATTGGGGACCGAGGCTGGTGACGAGCGGCATTTGGAGAGAGGGGCGGGTGGAGGCATGGTCTGGTCTTATCGTTAGAGACTTGTTTATCCGGCAGGATGAAATCAGTGCAGACGGAGCCAAACTAACGGCAGTGGCAGAGATCGAAAATGCGGGTGAGATCAGGGTAGCGGATCTTCGTATTTCGGCTGACGGCAGGGAATGGCTGAAGCCTGTTCGTCTGTTGAAGGGAAGGCAAACGGTGGAGCTGGAGTTGTATATGGAGCGACCCAGGCTGTGGTGGTGCCGGGGACTGGGAGAGCCGCATCTATATACGTTTGCAGCCGAGCTTGTGAACCGGGATGAAGGAACTGTCATCGCGGAAAAAACGGTAAAGACGGGCTTGCGTTCCATTCGTCTTGTGCGTGAACGGGATGCGGCGGGAGAGGGCTTTTATTTTGAGCTGAACGGGGTTCCGGTGTTTGCGAAGGGAGCCAACCATATTCCGAATGACAGCTTTCCGACGGAAGTGACACGGGAGAGGTATCGGCATGAGATTGCCAGCGCTGCTGCCTCTCATATGAACATGTTGCGGGTCTGGGGTGGCGGTATTTATGAGGAAGACGTATTTTACGAGCTTTGTGATGAATACGGTTTATTGATATGGCAGGATTTTATGTTTGCGTGCAGTATGTACCCGGGAGATCCAGCTTTTTTGGACAATGTGGCTAAGGAAGCGGAGGACAACATCAAGCGTCTGCGCAATCATCCATGTATCGCGTTATGGTGCGGTAATAATGAGATTGATTCAGCTTGGGCGCATTATGAGGAGAACGGGGGCTGGGGCTGGAAAAAGGATTATACGCCAGCGCAGCGAGAGCGCTTGTGGTCTGATTATGAGACACTTTTCCACCGGATTTTACCGGAAGTGGTACACATCTGGTCCCCGCAGACGGCATATTGGCCCTCGTCTCCACTGATCGGCCTGTCTGGTGACCGAAATCAGCATGCTCATCCGTCTTCGACGGCGGGGGATGTTCATTACTGGGGCGTATGGCACGCATCTGAGCCGTTTGAGAATTACCATGTGCATGTGGGGCGTTTTATGAGTGAATATGGCTTTCAGTCCTTTCCCGAATACAAGTCCGTGCGCTTCTATGCAGAAGAGAATGAGCTGGAGCTGGAATCAACAGTAATGTTGGCGCATCAGAAGAACGGGGCAGGCAATCGCCTGATTAAAGAATATATGGAACGGTACATGCGGGAGCCGAAGGATTTTAAAGCTTTTCTTCCCATGAGTCAGATTTTACAGGCGGAAGCGATGAAAATGGCCATCGAGGCGCATCGGCGTCGCAAGCCTTACTGTATGGGCACATTGTATTGGCAGATGAATGATTGCTGGCCCGTTGCCTCCTGGTCGAGTATGGACTATTTTGGTCGCTGGAAGGCGCTGCAATATACGGCTAAGCGCAGCTTTGCCGATGTGCTGCTGAGCGTGGCGGATACAGATCAGGGCAATAAGGAGCTGCATATTGTCAACGATACGCTAAAACCTGTTCAGGGCACGCTGCGGCTGACGCTTTTGCAGATTCGGGACAGCAAGACTATCCATGAAGAGGATATTCAGGTAGAGCAGCAAGCTAACGCAGCGGGGCTGGTACATATACTGCCTGCCTACAAATGGCTGAATGGACAGAACCCTGCGGAGCATATGCTGGTCGCACGTCTGATAGAGAACGGTGAACAGGTGGCTTCCTGTGAAGTTTATTTTGCTGATACAAAAGAGATGGATTTGCCACAGCCGAATATTGAAGTGATAGAAGTACAGGGAAGCGGAGGAAGCCGCTTTATACTTTGCTCGGATGTACTGGCGAGGCATGTATGGCTGTCAGCGGAGCAGGAAGGCATTTTCAGCGATAATCATCTGGATCTGGCACCTGGTATTCCGAAAACGGTGGAATTTTTGGCTCTGGGCAGGGGGGGCTCGGCTTTTGAGGTAGCTTCTCCGGGCAAGCTGACGGTACGTTCATTGGTAGATTGGATACAAGGTTAGAGAACAGTTCAGGTTTATCCGTACTTCATTTAGGCGGATAAGCCTTTTTTGCTGTATAAATGATTTCATGATGATATGTATAGCGTTTTCATTATGTTAATATATTTAACATAAATGAGTTTTTGAATTGAATATTAACGGATATTTGTGAGAAATCTATCTATTCAGCCTCTTATTTTGGTAGAATAGGTTCAAAGTATAATCAAGATCGCATTAAAGCTGACATCACGAGTATGCTTATTGTTGGACGAAGCTCTATAAAGAGGGCCGTGAAAGCATTGGGCGACAGGGGGTATATGATGCGAAAGAGCTGGTACAGGAGATTGCTTTTTTCCTATTTCCCGATTTTTATGTTGACCGTGTCTATTCTCATTTTTTTATCCTTCCTGATCGTGAATGAGATATCGCGTAATGAAACCGGGAAGGCGAATCGGATTACGACCGGATTTGTGATGGACAGTGTGGAAAAGTCGCTGACGAAGGTAGAAATGGACGTATTAAGCGAGGCGGAAACCAATAAGAGTTACAGCTACTTTTTGAATGGACAGGCGCAGAGCGGCAGCACGATGTTGTATGGACTGGCAGGAAGCTTGCGTGCGCTCAAGGATAATCATGAATTGGTACATTCCATTTATATTTACAGGATGAAGGATCAAAAGGTACTAACCAGGAGCGGTCTTCAGGATGCCAAGACATTTGGCGATTATACGTATATCGAGCAGGCACTGCGATCTGAGGATCGGCAGTGGTCACCTGTGCGGGAATGGAAGGAGCCGGGCAAACATACGTCAGATCGTGTGATTTCGATGCATAAGCGGCTTCCGTTGCCGTTCGGGGGACAAGGGCTGCTGGTAATCAATATCGGTGTGTATCCGTTGGAACAAATGATCGGTCAAATGACGAATCCGGCGGTTTCCTATCTGGTGATTAAGGATGGCAGTGGATATACGATCTACCCGTCTGCATCCGACACAGGGGAGGCTGTAAAGGAGAAAGACGGACAACAATTGACTCATCTGCCGTCGGCTAGACTGGGCTGGAGCTTCGAAAGCGGCATTCGTGCCGGGCAACTGTTCGAGTGGGTGTCTGTCATTTCCTACGTTTGGATTGTGCTCGGGCTGGCTGTTGTCGTCTTGGCAGTAGTTTACATTATCTATGTAACACGCAGAAATTACCGACCGATTCAACTGATGATGCAGCGTATTCAACAGTTGCCGGGCAATCCTGATGAGGGAACCAACAAGGATGAACTGTGGATGATTGATCACGCACTGCAAAATCTGATTCGGCAAACGGTCGATTATGAACAGCAAGAGCACGCTAATGTACTTATTCGGCGACGGCAATTGTTCCTTGACCTGATGGAAGGTACAACCATGGAAACGGCCACAGTGCGTTTGGATAATCTGTCTCCTTTTATGGACGGTACCCAGAGAGATGCTATCCGTGTCTACGCCGTCATGGTGGTAGAGCTACATGATCTGGAACTGGAGCGACCATACACAACCGAAGGACCACAAGCGGGTAGTAGAAGTTCAAATGAGCATGTGGGTGAAGATCAACGCCTAAGCCTGTCGTTGCTTGGTGTGATGCAGGAGCTTGCAGCCACTTATGGTTGGCAGGGCTGGGCAGAATGGATGAGCCGCGAAAGAATTGCCATTTTGCTGCGTAAAGAGGATGGTGATGGGGAAGGATTGCTGGCTGTGAAGCTGCAAGAGATGGCGCAAACGGGCTGCGAGTGGCTACAGGGTCATCTGGGTGTACAGCTCACCATCGGAATTGGCGGCCAGACTCACGAGTTGGAGTATATTAAGGATTCCTATCTGGCGGCTGTTTCTGCCCTTCGGTATCGGTTAACGCTCGGGGTACGCGATATTGTGACCAGTGACCAGGTTCCGCAGGACAATGAAATTCCGTTATATACGTATCTGCCGCTGATTTCGGAGACCATCCGTTCTTTTCGGTTGGCCAGCCATGATTGGCGTGGACAGTTGGAGGGTCTATTCGCAACGATGGAAACGGACAAGTTGAAGGATGGGGATATTTTAACCGTGATTCAGTGGCTACAGGAGCTGCTGGAACGGGAAATGCGCGAGATGAAGGACGTGTCGGGCGCATTGGATCGCTATTTTAACGGTTCGGAGGCGCTAAAGTGGAGAGGTGAGGTCGAATCAGCCCCTTCGCTGGCTCTGATGCACACTCTGATGCTGGAGCACATGACCACCGTGTACCGGACTTATGTTGCAGCCAGTGAAACCAAGAGCTATCGGGCTATGGTCAGTGAGATGAAACAATATATTGAAGAGCATTATACGAATCCGGATTTATCTTTGAATCATTTGAGCGAACGTTTTGATGTGTCGCCTAAATACGCCAGTCATTTGTTTAAAACTGAGTTTGATATGAAATTCGTGGATTTTTTGACCCGGTTGCGTATGAACCATGCCCAGCAAATGCTGTGTAACACTACAGAGACGGTTCAGCACATTGCAACCCAGGTCGGTTATGCCAATTCGATTACCTTTGGACGGGTGTTTAAGCGTGTGGTTGGCGTAACGCCGGGAGATTATCGCAAGCTGAGATTGAAGCCGGAAGATTCATCATTAACAGGGGGAGCGCTTTAGGCGCTCGCCTTTTTAGCATTTTATTCGTTAAAAGGCGGGCAGACGGTGTTGGTTTATGGAGTGGAATTTAGTTTATTGCGGCCCAGGGGGACAAATGCGATACTTATGTCCATATCTTGAACCTACAGGGCGTCAACGGCCGATGTATTGGAAGGCATGAGGGCGAACCGGAATGACGGAGGATGGGCTATGGCGGACATAGATGTACAAAAGCAATATGGGGATGAGCCGAAGGCTTCCGGCTGGGCGGCAGGCATTGATGTCGGCGGGACGAAGACGCTGATCTGTATCGGTACAGCGGAACGGCAAGTGGTGGTGAGGCATAAAATTCCGACGGTTCATACGAAGGATGCCGCCTTTTTCTTTGAAAGTCTGTTCGGGGAGCTGGAAAGCTGTCTGGAGCAGCAAGGCTTGACGCTGGAGCAATTAAAAGGAATCGGCATCGGCTTTCCCGGTGTGGTAGATAACGATAGCGGCAGGATCACTCACGCCCCGGCGCTCCAATGGAGCATGCACGACAGTACACATGACAGTGGTATATATGGCGGTATACGATCAGTCATTGGACAGCGCTATAGCGGACGCTTGGTGCTGGATAATGATGTGAATATGGCTGCGTTGGGAGAGCAATGGCTGGGCGCAGCGCGGGGATTACGTCATGTGCTGATGGTAACGGTAGGCACAGGTATTGGAAGTGGTCTTATTTTGAACGGGGAGCTATACAAGGGAGCCGCCAACGGAGCTGGGGAAATGGCCTACTGGATTGCAGGTGATGAACAGGCGCGGCAAGCGGCAGAGCGAAGAGGGACGGACGAGTTCGGTGTGTTCGAATCTTTAACGTCGGGTACGGCAATAACGCACAGTGTAAAATCGGCCCTCGCATCCGGCATACCAGGTATGCACATGGTACGGCTGGCGGATGGCCAACGGGACCGTGTTGGGGCGCGACATGTTCTGCAAGCAGCAGCCGAAGGAGATGTGGAAGCACAGACGATTCTGGAGCCTGCGCTGGCTCATATGGCGATGGCTTTGACGAATGTGATCAGCTTGCTGAATCCGGAAATGATCGTTGTAGGCGGCGGTGTGGCTGAAGGGAGCACGTATTATTTGGATGAAATTCGGCAAAGAGTAGCCTTATGGACGGACATTCCTTGTACCATTGTACCTGCTGGGCTGGGTAATGAAAGCCGGGGCCATCGGAGCGCTGGCGACGATTCTGGGCAGCACGGTACGCTAAACAACAGGGAGGATTCCAGATGGTTGGCTCACAAATGCTGAAGCTGCGAGGCTTTTATTTGTTTATTGGTTTGGCTGGGGGGATGTTTAACCCGTATTTGACGTTACTGCTGGTTCAGAACGGGTTGACGAGCACCAGTGTTGGTGCGCTGATGGCGATCGGTACGCTGGTATCCATTCTGGTTCAGCCGATCTGGGGGATTATTGTGGATCAGCATCGTCAAATGCGGCTGGTGCTTATTTTGAGTGTGGCTGTCCCAGGTGTAATGGCGGTATGTTATCAGTCGGAGCATTTTGTGCTGATGGCGCTTGTATATTCGATTATGGCTATATTCACGGCAACACAGGCGCCGATCGCTGATTCCTATGCGATCGTGACAGCGAAAAAGGCAGGAGCGACCTACGGCAGCATACGATTTATGGCGAGTATAGGTAATGCGGTAGGCGGTTATGCCGGGGGGCTGTTCGTGTCGCTTCTATCGGTGTCCATGATTTGGGTGCCCTTTTTGGTACTGAATGGTCTTGCAGCCCTAACGGCGCTGGCGCTCCCCAAAAATACGGAGGAAGATCTGGCGTTGCGCAATTCGTTTTCTGACGGTATCGGTCAATTAATCCGCAACAGGACGTTTTTAATATTTTTGGGTGGCAGCTTTTTAGTGAATCAGACGTTGACCGCATTTAACACCTATTTTGTACTGGCTTTTAAAATGTCGGGAGGACCTACGGGGTTGGTCGGGGTTGCTCTACTGGTTGCTTCCATTACGAATGTGCCCTCCATGCTGCTGGCTTCCCGGGTGATTCGCAGGATTGGGCTGGAGAGAACCCTTTTGCTAGGGGCTGTAGCCTATATGCTGCGTTGGGGAGTTCAACTGGCATTTCCTGATCCTGCGGTTATGATTGCTGTGCAGGTGTTGCACGGGCTGTCGTTTGGATTTTTCTACATTGCGGCCGTTGAATATGTATCGCATGTGACGGAAAAGGATATGCAGGCCACCGGACAAAGCGTGTTCAATATGGTATTCGCCGGACTGGCGGGCATTGTAGGTAATCTGTTGAATGGATACCTCCTTCATGCCGGGGGGCCGCAGTTAATGAATCTGGCTTGTCTGATCAGCGCGACCTTAGGTGCGTTAATGATGGTTTATGTATCACGCAGCCGTAAAGATGGAAAGACAGAGAAGGTGCGCAAGCTATCCATGAGTCTTCCATCAGAGACTTCGGCGCAGGAGTAGTATAGTGAAGCTACTACATCGTTAAAAATGAACAAAACGCAGAGAGCATCCTAACCCTGATGAGAGGGAGGGTGCTTTTTTTGTGCAAAAGCAACTTTTAAGTCACTTTATATGTCAACATACCTAACACTATTCGAACGGAGAAAATAGTTTATCCACAGGAAAATAGTGATCTTTTATAAAAGTAAGCGTTTTATCGTATTTGGTAATCGCTTTCATCTAAACTGTTTATGATCGGGAAACTAGTTTATTGTCAGTTTTCCTACGCTCATGTCATACTAAGGCACATCCCGGACCTACACGGACAGATACATGCCAATGCATGATATGCCATAACCTTCTTATAAGAAGAGGGGCGAACGGGAAAAAGCAGACAAAGGGGTGTTCAGGAATGAGAGGAAATAAGGCTGGAGGAACATTGAAGAAGCTGCGTCTGCTGCTTGCAGCTACAGTTGCACTGTCGGTTGTATTGAGCGGATGCTCGTCGGGTGAGGCGGATAAAAGTTCGACGGCTACCGGAGACAAGGGTGGTTCATTGAAGGTTGAAATTTTTGACAGAGGCAACACACCTCAAGGCTACACCATTACTGACAGCTATTTAACCCGTTATGCAAAAGAGAATTTTGGCAAACCCAACAATATTGATCTATCATATGTGCCTGTTCAGCGCTCGGAAGAGGTCACCAAGCTGAATGTCCTGATGGCGAGTGGCGGCGATGTACCTGATATCGTATTCACTTACGATTCCGGCACTTTTGAGCGGTACGCGGAGCAGGGCGGACTGACAGACTTGACCCCACTGCTGAATGAGTACGGCCCGAATCTCAAAAAATTCCTCGGTGAAGATACGCTGAGCTACGGTCAGGTGGAGGGCAAGCAGTTCGCCATTCCGGGCAAGCGCACTATTTTAGGGAAATATTCTTCCTTCATACGCCAGGATTGGCTCGATACACTGAAAATGCCTGTCCCTAAAACGACAGACGAACTATATAACACGCTCAAAGCGTTCAAGGAAAAAGACCCCGGCAAGACTGGTGGCAAGGTGGTTCCACTGGGGATGACGATGGAGCCGGGACAATATGATCCGCTGCTGTGGTCTTTTATCAAGCCGGTGACGGATGAGCAGAAATATACGCTGACTCAAAAGCTGGGTTCCCGTGACTATCCGATCCTGCTGCCTGGATTCAAGGACGGAGTTCAGTTTATGAACAAGCTTTACAATGAAGATTTGATCAGTAAGGATTTTGGTTTGGATAAGGATAAAAAACAGCTGACTCAAGACATTCAAAGCGGCAATACCGGCTTTTTCAGCGAAGATTACGACAACATTTTTTACAACGACTCAGCTTATCCAAATCTGTTGGCCAACCAGCCGAAGGCGAAGCTGACGCCAATGGACCCGTACACCAACAGTGAAGGCAAGCATGCCAAGCCGGAATTTGCATCCAATGGTCTCTATATTATGGTACCTAAATCCAGTGAGCATGCGATTGAGGCGATTAAGTACCTCGACTGGATGTCTTCCGAGAAGGTGCTGCTCGATATGCAAAACGGTGTAGAGGGTGAAAATTATACCTTGAAAGATGGAATCCCGGTTGCCAAGGAAAATCCGACACAAGAAGCACAGGACCGTATCTATAATCAGGGCGATGTGGTTATCGTTGCAAACGGCAAAATTGCAGGCGATGATGAGAAAAACAAGCAAGCCTTTATTCTGGGCATGCCGTCCCAGTTCCAGGAGGATGTTCGCAAGGCGATGGATATTTCCAACACGGATACCGTACCTCCGCTGAAATTTGACCATCCGATCAAATCCGAGTCCAAATACAGCAACTCGCTGCTGGACAAGTTTGATGAAATGGTTGTGAAATCGGTAATGGCACCACCTGCACAATTTGATGCAACCTATGAAGCGGCATTGAAGGATTATATGGCAAGCGGCGGTCAGGCGATACTGGATGAGCGCACCGAGGCTTACAAGGCCATGACAGGCAAGTAAGAAGGCGGAATGTAAAGGAGGAGACAGCGCATGAAAGGGAACGTTTACTTCCGCAGATATTGGCAATTATACGCGTTGCTTGTGCTGCCCTTGGTCTACTTTATTGTATTCAAATATGGCCCGATGTGGGGCGTGCAGATTGCATTTAAGGATTTCAACTTTTTTCAGGGAATTACCGGAAGTGAATGGATCGGATTTGACGCGTTTCGGGAAGTATTTCGCATGGACGATTTTTATAGAACACTGCGGAATACCATCGTGCTGAATCTGCTTGATCTGCTGGTATCTTTTCCGGCACCCTTGGTCCTGGCGATTTTACTCTATGAAATGAAAGTAGTCTGGTTCAAGAAGCTGTCGCAGACGATTTTGTACATTCCCCATTTTATCTCGTGGGTAATTATCGGCGGGATTGTGTACCAGGTATTTGGTACGCAGTCCGGCATGATCAACAATGTGCTGACCTCGCTCGGATTTCAGGCGATTCCTTTTTTGACGGATAAAAATGATTGGGTGATCACCTATCTGCTTACGGGTGTGTGGCAAAGTGCAGGCTGGGGAACAATTTTGTACCTGGCTGCGCTGACCGGAATTAACCGGGAGTTGTTCGAGGCCGCTGAGGTAGATGGCGCAGGGCGCATGAAAAGAATTTGGCACATTACGATCCCAGGTATGAAAACGACGATTGCTACGCTGCTCATCATTAATCTGGGCAATATGATCACCATTGGCTTTGATCGTCCTTATGTTATTGGCAACGTGGCGGTTCGGGATTATTCCGATGTATTAAGTACGTTTGTATATCGTATCGGAATGGAATCCGGGCAATATACGCTGGCAACGGTGGTGGGGCTGTTTCAAGCGGTGGTCGGTCTGATCTTCGTACTGGGCGCGAACTATGCTTCCAAGAAGCTGACGGATGAAAGTATTTTGTAAGTGGTAAAGGAGTTGACACCTGATGAGTGAACGTACTGCGAACCGCACCTTTGATATCGTAACCACCCTATTGGTGGCTGTGGCTGTACTGCTGTGTTTGGCCCCGTTTATTCATATTTTGTCTATTTCCTTCAGCTCAAACCGGGCTATTACGTCCGGAGAAGTTACCCTGTTCCCGGTTGAGTTCAATCTGAAGGCGTACGGGAAGGTTTTCTCCGATCTGAGCATGATTCGTTCGCTCGGTTTTACGGTCATGCTGACTGTGATCACGACGGTACTGAGTATGCTCATGACGGTGATAGCTGCATATCCGTTAACGAAGAAAAATTTAAAGGGCCGCAAAACGATTATGTTTATTATTGTGGTGACGATGTTTTTCAGTGGCGGCATCATTCCAGAATACATTCTGGTGCGCGATCTGCATTTGCTGAATAATATGGGGTCCCTTATTTTACCAGGTCTGATCAGCCCGTTTTATCTGATTATTCTGATTTCCTTCTTTAATGGGATTCCAGAGAGCTTGGGAGAAGCGGCAGAGATTGATGGCAGCAGTCAATTTGGCACTTTGATTCGGATTGTGCTTCCGCTATCCCTGCCTGTGCTGGCGACATTAAGTCTGTTTTACGGTGTGGGGCGCTGGAATGGGTTTCAGGATACGCTGATGTATATCCAAAACCCGGATTTGTTCCCGTTGCAGCTCAAGCTGTATCAAATGATTCAAAATAACATGGTATCCGAGCTGTCGAGGCTGGAAGGAGCGAGCGGTGCGAGAATTACACCTGAAGGGCTGAAGGCGGCGAGTGTCATTTTCGCAACGGTTCCGATCCTGCTTGTTTATCCTTGGCTGCAAAGGTATTTTGTAAGCGGCGTGATGCTTGGAGCAGTGAAAGGATGATGACGATGAAGGCGAAGGGGGAATACTCCTTTTCCACCTGTTGGAATATAAAAAAGCATAAAGTCGGCCGAGAGCTTGTGGAGGAAATCCGCGAGCTGGGCTTTGGCCGGGTGGAGCTGAATTATAACATTACCCGGGAAATGCTGACGACAATCGAGCCTATGATTGAACGGGGAGAAATCGGCATATCGAGTGTGCATAATACATTTCCACATACGACCGACCCGGATTACGGTATGGATTCCGTTCTGCTCGGGTTTGATGATGAGACGAAGCGAAAACGCGCGATAGAGCTGCTGTTACAATCTGCGGAATATGCGCATCGTTATGGTGCAAAGGCGGTGGTTGTGCATCCTGGAGAGGTTCCGTTTCCTTACGATATCAGCGGTGAGTTGGAAGTGATTTATCGTGAGCAGGGCAGGGATTCGGCAGCTTATCAAGCGCTGTGGGCACAAATGCTGGAACGGCGGAATGCGCTGAGTGGGCATTATGTACAACGTATCCGCGACAGTTTGGAAGAGGTATGTGACCGTATTGCCTCCAAGGGCTATGATGTAGCGATTGGTATTGAAACGCGTTCACGCTGCTATCAGATGCCTACCTTACAGGAGGCCAAGACGATCATAGACGATTTGAAGGGTGCACCCGTATATCTGTGGTATGACATTGGACACGGCATGATCATGGACCGGATGGGGTTGTACGATAATGCCAAGGAAGCCAATGAAATGATCGATTATATTCTCGGTGTCCACATCCATGAAACGATAGGATTATCCGATCATTGGTGCCCGTATATTCATAGCGGCGATTTGGAGTTCTTCGATCGTTTCGTTCAGATCATCCGGCAGGCGCCAATCAAGGTGTATGAACTGAAAGCAGCATGCCAGCCAGAGGACATTGAACGCAGCCATGAGTTGCTGACAAGCAAGATAGCTAAACTTCAGACGCAAGGATGATCAACGATTATGCATATCACAGGGGTTGAGGGAATGTACAGTAAAATTGTAGCGGTCAACGATGCCTGGGTGAAACCGGGCATGGACCATCAGGTGCTGGATGTCGACAGCCGTTATTACGGTGGGGTGACCGATGATGAGAACGGGATTGCCTGGCCTAATCATTCGGTCGGCACTCCTGCGGCAATGGCAATCTGGGCAGCAGCGCTCGTCAATCCGGATTCCGCCTATTACCGGAATGAGGATGTGCTGATCCGGCTGGAGCTGGCGGCACAGTACATGCTGCGTGTACAGCATGAGGACGGTTCTATTTCGCCGGGCTGGACCAATTTTCATTCGCCGCCAGATACGGCGTTCGTGGTGGTAGGCTTTGCTCAGGTCTACCAGTTGCTGATCGGTGACGACTGGCTGGAGCTGTGCCGGGTGACTGACGCGATCCGCCTGTTTCTGGAGCGGACGATTCCAGTCATGCTGACCGGAGGTTGCCATACGCCGAATCACCGCTGGGTGCTGTGCGCTGCTCTGGGCTTCCTGCATGAGCTGTTTGATCTACCCGAGGCGCTCGCCCGGGCCGGTATGTGGCTGGCAGAAGGGCTGGACGAAACGCCGGATGGCGAATGGACGGAGCGCAGCAACGGAATTTATAATGCCGTCAGCGATATTATGCTGATTCATGCCGCCCGTTTATTGAAGCTGCCGGAGCTGCTGGAGCCGGTACGGCGCAATTTGCACATGATGGTGTACCTTGTCCATCCCGATGGGGAAGTGGTCACAGAATATTCGGGAAGACAGGACTTCGGCGTGATGATGAATTTATCCTCCTATCTTCTCCCGTATGCCATGCTGGCTACCGAGGATGAGGATGCTATATTCGAAGCGATGGCTGTCGCCGCTGTTCAGGTAACGGATCATCCGGGCGGTGCTCCGATTAATGCGGCTGTGCGCTTTTTGCTGGAGCCACGTTTGCAAACCCGCAAAATATTGCCTGCTGCATTACCTGTCACCTATAACAAGCTGCTGAACGGAGGTTTTCCGAGGGCTGGCTATCTGAGCCGGATGGATGAGGCAGGGCATCATCAGCACATTTATCACAGCAGGCTGCATACAGACTTTGGAGCTCCGGTTGCTCGATATCGGCAGGAGGATACCAGTGCGACACTCATGACCGAGGCTTCATCGTTCCTGTCGTTGCGGCATGGAGATGCACGTCTGCTGGCGGTTCAGGCAGCTTCGTATTTCTCGCCAGGCTTCGTGCCTATGCAGGAGCTGACTGCGCATGAAACCGGATGGACGCTATCGGGTCAGCAGGCCAAGGGCTATTACGGGCCTGTTGCTGCCGCTGATCTGCCGCCTACCTCGCAGGAGGAAATCAGTCCGTGGTATTTGCTCCCGCATCACAAACGGCCACTAACCCATGAACAGAAGCATGAAATCCGGGTCGATGTGGATCGTCAGGAGGATGTGTGGACGCTTCGTTTTCGTTCAGAAGGTCCGGTGGATTGCATGACACAGATTTTATTTGTTTTTGGACGTGAAGGAAAATTCACTTGCGGGGAATACAGGCTGGTTAATGAAGCGGTGCAATGCTGGACTGGCGGTATGGTGCGCTATGAATCGGGAAATGCATGGTTAGAGCTGACAGGAACAGCGATGGAGCATTCGGCTACTTCGGTTCGGGGGGCTGCTCACCCTGTGGATTGTCACACATTGCTAGTTAATTGGATGGCTCCGTTCGATCAGACGATCACGATCCGTATGTCTCCTTTGCCAGTGAGTGAAGTTTGAGCTACGATGAGCACCTGTTTCCGGGGATGAGGTCAGTCTCGGAAACAGGTGCTTTTTGGTGTCTTGAGCCATGCTGAATGGAGCGCTTCCATTGAGCTTGAAGCGATTGTGGTGTACACTGTCCAGAACAGGTGTAAATTGGAACGTCAGGAAGGATAGACGGTTGCAAAGGAGGGAAAGACACTTATGTATGCCCGTTTAAGATCGTTGAATTATCCTGTAAAAGGGTATGTTTTTATTGTATTGGCCGTATGCTCAGTGATAAGCACCTTGTGGATCATTAACGTGCGGCTGCCCTCGGGAGGCCGCCCTTATCTTTTTATTTGGTGGAATATGATGCTGGCCTGGATTCCGATGCTTTTAACGCTGCTGCTTGATGTGATTTATAGTTCCTGGCGGCGGGGAACGAGAACATTTTTGCTCTGGATAACGGGAGCGGTATGGTTCTTTTTTTATCCTAACACACCGTATTTAATCACAGATTTGCTGCATGTGTTCGCGAGATATCCTTTTCTCGGGGAGCAACGCTTTTGGGGAGAGCCGTATTTCTGGAATCATGTACTGGGGATGCTGTTGGTTGCTGTCCTTGGGCTGACGATGGGATTTGTATCGCTCGAATCTGTACGACAGTTGGTACAGCGTGCACGCGGCGGGTTTGTAAGCTGGCTGTTTGTGCTGGCTGTACTGCTGCTAAGTAGCTTGGGCATTTATATCGGTCGTTTCTTTCGGGGGAACACATGGGATATTATATCTGCGCCTTCCCAGTTATATGCGCAGGTATCCTCCATATGGGCAGATACCCTGCAGCGTGCTCATTTTGTGGAGTTTAGTGGGATGGTATTCGCTATTTTGTTCATTAGCTATGTATCCACGATGTGCGTGGTTTGGATCGGCAACAGCCGTCGGGATGAATGGCGTAACTGGTGATGTCCATACGACCAAGTGGCTGAGTAGCTTCATAAGCTTGAATAGAAAGGAGGAATGGAGACAATGAACGGACAGAACCGATCAGATATTCGCGCAGGGCTTCAGGTGGATATTGTGCTTAAAAAAGATCAGCCTACCGGAAAGCTGACGCGAGGAACGGTGAAGGATATTTTGACCAATTCTCCGCGTCATCCGCATGGAATTAAAGTGCGTTTGGCAGACGGACAGGTTGGGCGTGTCAAACATATCGTAACCAATGAAGGATAGAGACCGCGGGTTGAGGGGGAATGACGTATGAATCAGGCAACGGCAAGGTCGCAACATGATCGCTATCCGTTTGTTTTGCTTGTATTACTGGTGATTGTTCTCATCTGGTCCTTTATCCATCCGGCGGATCATTTTACCTGGGTACTGGAAGTTCTCCCGGCGATTTTGGGAGCGGGTCTGCTGGTGGCGGTTTACCGCCAATTCCGGTTTACGAATCTGGTGTATACCCTGATGTGGCTGCATGCGCTCATTCTGATTGTCGGCGGGCATTATACCTATGCGGAAATGCCCCTGTTCAACTGGATTCGGGATACCTTCGGGCTGGAGCGTAACTATTACGACCGACTTGGTCATTTTGTGCAAGGCTTTGTGCCTGCGCTTATTGTCAGAGAAGTATTGCTGCGTAAAACGACCTTGGGAAGCGGAGGTTGGCTGACCTTTCTCACGGTTAGTGTATGCCTTGCGATTAGTGCAGCGTATGAGCTGATTGAGTTTGCCGTAGCAAAGGCGACTGGAACGGCCGCAGAAGCCTTTTTGGGAACCCAAGGAGATATATGGGATACCCAATGGGATATGCTTCTTGCTTTGATTGGTGCCCTGACAGCCGTGATTCTGTTAAGCGGAGTACATAACAGGCTGCTGAAACAGCTCAGACATTAGCAGGTTCCTTTCTATTAGAGATTATTGCTGGACGATATAAAGCTGTAATGATAGTGGAGGGTGGTCACAGAATGCGTGCTAAAGCATTTTCTAACCACCCTTTGATGTATCCTGAGATCCGCAGTTTATGGGGCTATATATGCGTCATAGGGCGGCTGCCGAGATGTAAGGTCGCTGTATCGATGTAGCTGTCCAGCAGCCGTTCGAAAATGCGGTCCCACGTCTGCTCCAGACTGTACGCTCTGCCCGCCACGGACATAGAATCGCGAAGCGGGCCGTCTTTGTACAACAGTTGCACAGCTTCGGCAAAGGCAGGGGCATCTCCAGCAGGACACAGTAAGCCCGTCTTCCCATGGATGAGATTATCCTTTACCCCGCCTTCATCGGCACCGACCACGGGTGTTCCGCTCGCCATGGCCTCCAGCACGACGTTGCCGAATGTTTCCGTAGTGGAGGGAAACAGGAATACATCCGCTGCGGCGTATAGCTCCGCTAATTCCTGTCCTTTCACAAAGCCAAGCCAATGGACTGCATGCTCAGGCACCCCCATGTCCGCTGCTGTTTTGACCCTGTACAGTGGTCCGTCTCCCGCAATGACCAGCACAGATTCTGCCCGGACATCGTCCGGCAACTGGAGATAGGCGTCCAGTAGGGTGTCTATTCCCTTTTCCGGTGCAAGTCTGCCGACATATAAAATCACGAAAGCGTCTGCACGAACGCCCCATTTTCTCCATACTTCGTGACGATCCACTTTCGGTTGGAAGCGTTGGGTATCAATGCCCCGGCCCCAGATTTCGAGTTGACTCATTCCTTTATTGCGCAATAACTCCATCGTTGACCGAGAGGGCACGTACACTCGTTCACAATGTCTGTGAAACCAGAGCATGTATTTCCATAAGGCAGGTTCAAGCCAGCGAAGCTTGTAATATTCGAGGTATTTATCAAAGTGGGTATGATATGAGGCGACGAGTGGAATATGGTGTTTGGCTGCGTAGCTTGTTCCGTACAGGCCAAGGTTAAACGGGGTAGCGACATGAATCAGGTGCGGGGAAAATGCGGTCAGACGGTCGTTAATCTGCTTGGCGTTGGGGATCGCCAGTCTGCATTCACGGTACAACAAAAAAGGGATGCTCCGAAACCGTTCTACACCCGGCCCGGAGGGCAGATGATGGTCTGCCTCCGGTGCGAAGACGAGCGTAGATACCCCATGTTTCTCCAGATAGCCAATCCATCGTTCCAGTGTCAGGGCAGCGCCATTTACGTCAGGCGCATACGTGTCCGTAAATAATGCGACTCGAAGCATGCCTTCATTCCTCCTCCGCCATTCTCATTTATCCTATGACGTTCCAGGGAGAGTCCGCTTGGAGGCTCCGGCTTTTATTGTGCCATGATTTTGTTTACGGGCTTGCCGGGTTTTGTAAAAGCTGACCCGCGGACGGGCGGTTTTCTCGGAACATCCAATAGTAGACGAGGGAGGACAAAATATAGAACACACCTGTCATGCTGAACGTGATGGCATAGCCCCAGTAATTGCCGTAGGTCGTAACCAGATAGGCTTGTACAGGTCCCATGCCTGCGGTTCCGAGCATCCAGGTCGTCTGGAGAACCGAGTTGGCAATGCCCCGGTTTTTATCCGATACACGTTCCACCAGAATGGCGGTTTGCAGCGGATTGGCCGCATTCATCAACGCTTGCCTGAACAGAAAGCTGATGGAAGCAATCCAGAGGACATTGGTGAAGCCGGTAATCAGAAGAAACGGGAGTGAGAGCAGTTGAAAGCCCACGACAGCCTTAACCAGTCCGATCCGGCTGCCAAGCGTAGGGCCGATCAGCATGGAGAGTATAGTCATGAGCTGACCGAGAGCAATCAGCAAACTCATCGCGCTGAGCGATACGGAAAAGCGGTTCGTAAAATATAAATTGAGATACGGGATGACCAGACCTGAGCCCAACCCGAGAAAAAACTGGGCAAGAACAAATTGTCCGATAACCCGGGTATCGGAAGCAGCAGGAGCAGGTGCTACTGGTAAAGCGGGCGTGGATTCCGCCATATCCGCTGTTACCGGTTCAGGTGTCGATTTGGCAAGGTGCACATTTTCTTCGACGTGAGAGGCTTTTGTCATGAACAATAGAGGAATAAAAGCGGTCAATGTTGCCGTTCCTCCGAGAAACAGGGCGACCCGCAGACTGGAAAGCTGTGTGATCCCCCACGTTTGCAGTCCATCCGCAAGCACACCACCGCCAAAGCTCCCTATGACCTGTGCCGCGAGTACAAGAGCCGAGTAATAGCTGAATATCTTCAAGCGCTGGGCTTTGCTTATGCTTTCCGCCAAAAAGGGTACAGCCAGCACCTGAATAAAGGCGGCAAATACACCCGAAACGACGGCGAAAACCAGCATATTGCCACTGGTATCCGTAAAGGTACGGATGAGAAAGGCAACACCGCTAAATAGCGCTCCGATGACCAGCATGTGTTTGCGGCTCGTCCGATCCCCTAAAAAACCGACCGGAATAAACAGCAAGGCTGTAGCCAGCGCCTGCATGCTCACTACCCGGCCGTTCATGTCATCCCCGAAGCCAAGCCCCTGGATATACAGGTTATACAGTACGGAAAACATCCCCGTACCCATCTGGTACAGCAGATTGGCGATAAAAAACAATCGGATATTACGTGGCCACTTTCGAGGCTCGTCTAACATTTTGCTAATCCATGACACGATGCGATCCTCCTGTGACGTTGATGCAGATAAGTTGATGCTGTTGATATGTATTCTAGCAGGATCTGTGCATTCCATAAATATTCCTTGTCTCCGATTTTTTTGGGTAATAATAAAGCATAGACTTTGTCTTGAAATTTCATTATAGTAATTCGGTATGAATAAATTTGAAGGGTAAGCAGGAGGGATGGCTTTGGCTTTTGGAGCACGGGTGTTAAAAACGGGAATCGCAGTGACGCTCGCCCTTTTTTTGAGCACGCTCTTGAATACCCATTCGCCTGTGGGTGCAGCGATAGCCGCTATTTTTGCCATGCAACCGTCGATATACAGGTCGTGGCGTTATTTTCTGGATCAACTCCAAACAAGCACACTGGGTGCAATCATGGCGTTGCTGGGCGGAATGGTATTTTCAAATGAACCGATTGCGGTCGGATTGGTATGTGTACTGGTACTAATGATATGTCTGAAAATAAATATGGCTGATACGGTAGGTTTGACACTCGTTACCGTTGTTTCTGTAATGGAAGCTTCCGGGGACTGGAAATTTGCGGTGACCCGTTTTGTGCTCACTTTAATCGGGATTGTTTCTGCTTTTGTCATTAATGTTACTGTTTTTCCCCCGAAACCGAAAAGGCAGTTTATCAATCAGATTCAAAGTGTATTTAACAGTATGTCCTTGCTGCTGCGCACCGCCATTTCCGATGAGATTAAGGAGTCTGTCTTTAAAGAGGAAAAAGGCAATCTGGAGGGAGCCATAAAATCGCTATCGGATAAATATCATTTGTTCGAGGAAGAGCAGAAGAAGCTCAAGCGCTCCCGGTTCAGTCAGACGAGGCAGATGGTGGTATACAAGCAAATGCTCGGAAGTTTGCACAAAGGATATGAGGTACTGGACGCGGTGGAAAGGCACTACTTCCAGTCCTTACGACCGAAGGGAACGGATGCATTTTTTGATAGTCATCTGGAGCTGCTGATCCGGTTCCATGAACATGCGCTGCTAAAATTCGAGGATAAGCTGAAACCGAACGAGGAAGAAAGCGAAATGTTCCAGCAGGCGAACGGAGAATTTATGAAGCATGCGATTACCCGTTTTGACCACTGTCAGGAGGGAATGCTGAGACTGTCGATTGTAGCTGCTGCAATGTATGACTATGGTCATCAACTGGAGCGGTTGAGCAGATTGGCGGATCATATTCATCCTGTGGAAGAGAGCAAGTAGCGAATGTATAAAAAAGCAAAAAGCGGTCGTATTCATCTATACAGATGGACGACCGCTTTTTGCGTATATAAAAAGGCATAAAAAAAGCCCGCTGGTTGCGAACAGGGGTTGAAGTTGCTACAATAGAGGATGCTATGTTTATGGTAAAACCATGAATTTAAATTCGTTAATTACACTTCTTATCACATTATAGCATGTTTCAAAGTGTAAGTCAATTTTCCCGGATCAGAGGGATGCCAAGGGTATACCCAGGTCCATAATAGAACATAGTTTAGCCCTGCGGTGGAGCAGGAGGAAACGGAACAGGAGTGATGCCAGTGACTACTGAGCAGCAATGGAATGAGGAACAACGGAGAGTAGATGACGTGACTGCTGTCATTAGCGGGCGCATTCGGAAGCTGGAGACGGAGGTTGGCTCTGTACGCGGAGATGTCGTAGATATGCGTAAAGATTTTTGGGATGAGGTAACGATCAATTTCAGTGAGGCGGATGATGTGGGCGAGACCTCCACCAGCTTGCGTCAGCAATCTGAAATTTTGTCGGAACGGGAGCGCAGACACAAGCATTCTACAGAGGCGCTAGGTCGTTTGAAAAAGCTGCTGGAATCACCGTATTTTGCACGTATTGATTTTGCTGAGGAAGGACAGCCCGCAGAGCGTGTTTATCTGGGGATCGTCTCCCTGCTGGATAATCAGGACGAGGAATTTCTGGTCTATGACTGGCGTGCGCCGATTTCCAATCTCTATTACGATAATATGCCGGGTCCCGCTTCCTATAAGACTCCGGCAGGGGAAATGGAAGGAGAACTGACGCTCAAGCGCCAATTCTCGATCCGCGGTGGACAGATTCGTTTTATGTTTGATACAGGGGTAACGATTGGAGACGAGCTGCTACAGGCGGTGCTGAGCCGCAGCTCGGATGCTCAGATGAAAAGTATTGTGGCAACAATCCAAAGGGAGCAGAATCGCATTATTCGTGATGATCGAAGCCGTATGCTCATCGTACAGGGGGCGGCGGGAAGCGGCAAAACATCTGCTGCGCTCCAGAGAGTAGCCTATTTGCTGTATAAGTACCGTGATCGCTTGCGCGCGGATCAGGTGGTGCTATTTTCGCCCAATCCGATGTTTAACAGCTATGTTTCGACGGTACTGCCCGAATTGGGTGAGGAAAACATGCTCCAGGCCACCCTTCAGGAGTATTTAGAGCGTCGGTTGGGCCGGGAGTTTCAACTGGAAGATCCTTTTGAGCAACTGGAATATGTACTTTCGGCATCGTCACAGCCGGGGTATGAGGCCAGAATGGAAGGTATCCGCTTTAAGTCTTCCAAGACGTTTTTACAAGCCATTACCGGATACAAGGCGTATTTGGAGCAGGAGGGTATGCGTTTTAAACCGATCCGGTTTCAAGGGCGCGAGGTGGTTCCATTGGAGGAAATGGTGCGCAAGTTTTATGGATTCGACTCTTCGGTACGGCTGGCGAATCGGCTGGAGCTGCTAAGGGACTGGATGCTCAAGGAGCTGGCCCGTTTCGGTAAGGAGGAATGCTCTGCTCCATGGGTGGATCAGCAGATGGATCTGATGGAGCCTGAGGATTACCAGCGTGCTTATAATCGCATGCGGCGTAAATCCAAGAACAAGGGCCATACCTTCGACGATTTTACACGTGAACGGGAAATACTGGCGCGTATGGTGGTCAGTGACCGCTTGAAGCCTTTGCGTAAATGGATCAAGGCGCTTCGCTTTGTGGACACGACCCGCTTATACGGGGAGTTGTTCCTGAATGAGACGCTGCTGAGCCAACTGGCCGATCACGCCAAGCTGCCCGATAGCTGGAGTGAAATCAGCCGTCAAACGCTGGAACGGATGCAGGCCGGGGAACTGGCGTATGAGGACGTGACACCCTTTTTGTATCTGCGTGAGCTGATGTTGGGTTTCCGTTCCAATAGCCATATCCGTCATGTGTTTATTGATGAAGCACAGGACTATTCACCGTTTCAACTGGCTTTTTTCAAGCGCTTGTTTCCGCAGGCTAAAATGACGGCGCTGGGCGATTTTAATCAGGCGATTTATGCGCATGCTTCGGTGCTTCAGGATGCGGAGCCTCTCTATGAGCTGTATGGAGCGGAACAGACCGAGATGATCTCCCTGACACGCAGCTACCGCTCTACTCAGGAAATTGTGGAGTTTACCCGGGGAATGGTGGCCGGAGGCGAGCATATTGTACCGTTTAACCGGAAGGGTGAGAAGCCACGTGTTACGGAGGTACATTCGCGTGAAACACTGCATCGTCTGATCGTCGGGAACATCACGGAATTGCTGGCAGAAGGCTATGAATCCGTGGCAGTAATCTGCAAAAATGCCGGAGAAAGTGCAGCAGCTTACGAAGCGCTCGAAGGGCAGTTGCCCGTGAAGCCAAGGCTGATCAAGAAAACAACTCCGGCTTTTGAAAAGGGAATTCACATCATTCCAGCTTATCTGGCGAAAGGCGTAGAATTCGATGCGGTCCTGATCTATGACGGATCAGCGGAGCAATATCAGCGTGAAAGTGAGCGCAAGTTGTTCTACACTGCCTGTACACGGGCTATGCATTTGCTGCACATTTATACGATAGGCGAAATTACACCATTCGTGAGTTCGCAGGAATCGGATTCGTATACCCGTAAAGTGGAAGAAAGTGATCCTGTTCTGTAAGACTGGCATAATTGTGCGTATTCCAGTAACATAAGCAAATAAGAAAAACAGGTAAGAAGCATAAACGGAGGTAACAAAACGTAATGGACATGAAGAGTGTATTTCAACGCCCGCCGCTGGCGGACTGTGTACCCGAGCTGGTAGCTACAGCCAGAGGGGAGCGCAAGGCATCGCTGGTTATCCGCGGAGGAACGCTGGTCAATGTGGTATCGGGCGAATTATTACCGGGAATGTCTATTGCTGTGCAGGGCTCCCGTATCGCATACGTCGGTCGGGACGTTAGCCATACCATCGGAGAAGACACCGTGATCATTGAAGCGGAAGGCCGCTATATGGCACCGGGATTACTGGACGGACATTGTCACATCGAAAGCACGCAGCTTACCGTAACGGAGTTTGCAAAAGCTGTGCTGCCGCTAGGCGTGACGGGCGGATTTTTTGACCCGCATGAGATTTCAAATGTGCTTGGTCTGAAAGGGCTTCGCCTGATGCTTGATGAAGCACGCACGACACCGCTGGCTGCCTACATGCAGGTGGCTTCTTGTGTTCCGTCCACAGGGCCGGAACTGGAAACGACAGGGGCTTCCTTCGGCCCGGCGGAAGTCGCGGAAGCCTTACGCTGGGGCCCGGATATGATCGGGCTGGGCGAAGTCATGAATTTCCCGGGCGTCGTCTATGGAGACGATGTGATGATCGGGGAAATTCAGGCCACGCTGCGCGCAGGCAAGGTGGCGGACGGCCATTTTACATGGGCCTCCGACGACTGGCGGCTGCCGGTATATGCAGCCGCAGGGATTACGGGCGATCACGAATGTGTCACGCCCGAGGATGTAGCCGAGCGTATCCGGCTTGGCATGTATGCCAAAATGCGGCAGGGCTCCGCATGGCATGATGTGGCCGAGACCATCCGCGCCAGCACGGAAATGGGCCTCGACACCCGTCGCATGATGCTGGTGACGGATGATCGTAGCGCGGAATCCTTGCTCCATGAGGGTCAGATGGACTTCGTCGTCCGTCATGCTATTGCGCAGGGCGTCAAGCCCGTGACCGCGTTTCAGATGGCTACGCTGAATACGGCAGAGCGTTTCGGCGTAGCGCGGGATATCGGCTCGATCATTCCGGGGGCGATTGCCGATATTATTTTACTCGATGGCCGACTGGCCGAAGTGAACGTGACCGCTACGATTGCAGCGGGGCAGTTGGTGGCCGAGCACGGCCAAATGGTCGCCGATTGGGAGGGCTTCGCTTATCCAGCGGAAGTGATGGACACGGTTCGTCTGGGACGCGACCTAAGTGCTGCTGATTTCCGCATTGCGGCTCCAGTACAGGATGGGAACGTACCTGTACGGGTCATTCGTGTCACGGAAAATCACGTGGACACGAAGGAAGTGCGGATGAATGTTCAGATCCGCAATGGTGAGGTCACGGCAGATCCCGCGCAGGATCTGTGCAAAATAGCCGTCTTCGAGCGGCATCATGGCAGTGGCAGCCATGCCGTGGCACTCGTGACGGGCGTCGGTTTCACTGAGCCTGCCGCCATTGCCATGACTGTGGCGCATGACAGCCACAATCTGCTCGTCATTGGCAACGATGACGAGTTAATGACCCAGGCGGCGAAGCAGGCCGTGGCTATGCGCGGCGGCGTGGTGGTCGTGTCCGCCTCGGGCGAAACACGCTTCCCGCTGCCTATCGCCGGGCTGATGTCTCCTGCGCCGTTTGCAGAGGTGGCTGCGCAGTCCGAGAGCATCAGCCGGGCACTTCAGCAATCCGGCTGTGTGCTGAACAACGCGCTGATGACACTGTCGCTACTGGCGTTGGTGGTCATCCCCGAAATCCGCCTGTCGGATCAGGGACTTGTCGTGATTGGAGCGGACGGTATCCGCAAGGTATCGCTGTTCGTGGAAGAGGATACATCGGAAGCCTGACAGAATCCTTAGCCCATATGGGCGTAGCTACGATATGTGTTTTTGAAAGGGGGTGTCCCATAAGGTCTGTAAAGGCTGGAGGGATAGCCCCTGTTTTCTGCATTTAATATCAAAAATTTTCCTTCCAAGCAGGAATACGGGGAGCAATGAGCATATGCATCAGTATTATCGTTCATTAGAGCAGATGGTTTATCAGGCCTCGATTATAGAGCAGGATTGGAACAGATTTGTAGAACGAACCCGTGTGAAGCATGTGCAGCAGGGAACATATCTAATTGAAACGGGTGAACCCGTGAATCATGCCTATTTTTGCTCAGAGGGATTATTCCGTTTATTTTACACTTTGGCAGATGGCAGGCAGTATAATGTTGGCTTTTCGCCAGCAGATGATTATGTAACCTCTTACGGGGCTATGGTCCAAGGGCAACCGTCGACCTTTACCATTGAGGCTATGGAGGATTCGGTAGTCGTTGAAATCCCCTATGACGTACTGAAGGAGCTTATGGATACAAGCCATATGTGGGAAAGATTCGTGCGCAAAAGTGTAGAGAGACTATATATTCGAAAAGAGGAACGGGAACGCGAACTCTTGTATCTTTCCGCCAAGGAACGTTACCAAGCCTTTCTTCTCAAATATCCCGGATTGGACAAACGAATTGCCCAATATCATATCGCTTCGTACATTGGTGTATCCCCCGTTTCGCTTAGCCGATTGCTCCGCAGCGATCCGCATTAACATAGGTTAATGCAGCTTGGGGAACAAGCAGAGTACAATCATGTTAGTCCATTCGAGCTTCATAAAAAGGGGATAGGCATATGCGATATATGATGATTGTGTTGTTGGAATTTTATCCTTCCTGGCTGGCTTTGCCTCGGGAAGAGCGTCGAAGTCATGCGGCATCCTTGCAGGAGAGCATTCAAAAATATAGTGAGCATGTTCAAGTTCGTTTTTTTGATGCGGAGGCGCTTCCCGGCAAGGATTACACCGATTTTGTTGTATGCGAAACGGAGGATATGAGACAGTATCACTACATGTGGGAAGAAATTCGCGACTCGGAGCCGTACACCAAGGGATATATGAAGATTAAAAATGTGGTCATGGGGATGGAAAATGCCTTTCAGTCATACGAGTCAGAAATACTACAGATGAAAAAGTGAAATATAAGCTGAACCCGATAAATCAACTCGGAAAACGGAGTAGACGGAATGGTGCTGTACAAGCGATAGCGGTTGCCTTTGCCCCCGGATTTCTACCCTTGGGGTCCATTCAGGAAATCTGGGGGCAACAGCGATGGGAAGCACCATCCGTCTGCCCAGTGGCGTAACATGTAATTTTTGGTTCAGCTTATATACGATTAATTAAAGGCGAATTCCTGGGCTGTTGCATATAGGATTCGCTTTTTACTTTTTGCCATCATTCAGCTCATATCTGTGACAATAGGGGCTGCTGCAAGCATCTGTTCGGCTTCGTGCTGCTTACGGAATTGCGAAGGCGTCATGCCGTTCCATTTTTTAAAAGTTGCGATAAAATAGCTCAGATTATCAAAGCCAACCTCCAGCGCAATATCGACCACCTTGCGGTCACTTTGCTCCAGCAGTCGACAAGCCTTCTGAACCCGGTGGTAATTGATGTATTCGACCGGGCTTTTTTGTACCATCTGCTTGAAGAAACGGCAAAAATGGCCCTCGCTCATACGAATCTCATCGGCGATATCCCGCAAACGAATAGGCTCATGAGCATGACTGTTAATGTACGCCAACGCTTGTTTGATCCGTTCAACCTTGCTGCGTTGACCTGCCATAATCACGTCCTCTCCATTAGCCGGAGTCATATGTGGATACATGCTGGCGATGATGCTATAGAGCTGTGCCTTGGTCGCCAGTTCACGGGCAGGTGTATTCTGTTCATGGCTGGTGATGATGCGACGCAGCGCGGTCAGCACCTCCTGTTCCCAGGGCAGGTCTCCGCGAATGTGAGGGGGAGCAACCAGCTTTTTGCTGATAAAAGGGTCGATAAACTGCTCCTGCACCGTATCCTGGGTCCGGCTGTGCAGCAGATCTGGATGAAACACTACGGCAGAGAATACGCAGTCAGGGTCTCGTTTCAAATACCCGGCGTGAAGTTCCCCGCTATTTACAAAAAGGGCTTCACCTTCGCTGACCTCAGTGTAGGCCATATCCGTCTGAAATACCGCGCTGCCCCGCTCCACAACAATAAACTCCATTTCCTCATGCCAATGACACTCCAGTACACAATTTCCATTCAACTGTTCCACGCCCGGATACACGCTGACCGGATACATGGGATTGCCATGAATACGGTTTTCCCGCAGCATTTCCCGATTCATTTCCTGCACTCCCTTCCAGATGCCTGTTTAGTATAGAAAATATCAAAATATTGATACAATACGTCAAAATAAAAGAAGTAAACCCTTACATAAATCAATATTATTATAGTAAGGATTTCGAAAAAAATCCAACAAGCGATTTGGGTTCAACAATATATAGATCGAAACGGAGGAAATAAACAGATGAAATTTACAGATGGCTATTGGATGGTCCGCAAAGGCTATGAGATACAAAATCCTGCGGAAATCCGTGATATTGTGACGGACGATGCTTCCATGACGGTATACTCGTCGACCCACCGGATCGAGCATAAAGGAGATACCCTGAACGGAGCGTTGCTGAAAGCGACCTATAGCTCGCCGATGCCGAATGTCATTCGGGTACGCTTCAACCACCACAAGGGACGGGTGCATCATGGACCGGATTTTGAAATTCATACCTTGCCGACCGAGGTGAACATTACGGTAGGTGAGGACGCAGCGGTGCTCCAAAGCGGCGATCTGAGTGTGCGTGTCGGTCGTGGAAAGAGCTGGGACGTAGGCTTTTACGTGGAGGATCGTAAAATCACGGGTAGCGGACATCGTGGGCCTGGATACATTACAGACCCGCAGGATCAGCCTTTTTTCCGGGAGCAGCTGGAGCTGGGAATCGGGGAGTACATTTACGGCCTCGGGGAGCGCTTCACTCCGTTTGTGAAAAATGGGCAGGTGGTCGATATCTGGAATGAGGACGGCGGCACGAGCAGTGAGCAGGCGTACAAAAACATTCCCTTTTACCTGTCTAATAAAGGGTATGGTGTGTTTGTCAATCATCCGGAAAAGGTATCGTATGAAATTGCATCGGAAAATGTCTCGAAGGTGCAGTTTAGCGTCTCTGGCGAATCATTAGAGTATTTTATTATTGGCGGAGCCAACCCTAAAGAGGTTCTGGACAATTACACCAAGCTGACGGGCAAGCCCGCGTTGCCACCAGCCTGGACCTTTGGTTTGTGGCTGACCACCTCGTTCACGACCGATTATGATGAAGCGACGGTAAATCATTTTGTGGACGGGATGGCTGAGCGTGATTTGCCGCTCTCGGTATTCCATTTTGACTGCTTCTGGATGAAGGAATACCAATGGTGCGATTTCCAGTGGGATCAAGATATGTTCCCGGACCCGGAAGGCATGCTACAACGTTTGAAAGCGAAGGGACTTAAAATTTGCGCATGGATTAACCCGTATATTGCGGAAAAATCCATTTTGTTCGATGAAGGCATGGAGAACGGATATCTGGTCAAAACCCCCGATGGCGGCGTGTGGCAATGGGACATGTGGCAGGCAGGTATGGGGCTGGTTGATTTTACGAATCCGGCTGCGGTAGCTTGGTATCAGGAAAAGTTGAAGGTGCTGGTGGATCAGGGTGTGGATTGCTTTAAAACGGATTTCGGCGAGCGGATTCCTACGAATGTGGTGTATTATGACGGCTCTGATCCGGTGAAAATGCACAATTATTACACGCATCTGTACAACAAAGCTGTATTTGACGTGCTGGAGGCAAAGCTGGGTAAAAATGAAGCGGCCTTGTTCGCACGTTCCGCCACAGCCGGGGGACAGCAGTTCCCGGTTCACTGGGGCGGCGACTGCTCGTCGACATATGAGTCGATGGCGGAATCGCTGCGGGGCGGCTTATCGCTCGGTTTGAGCGGCTTCGGCTTCTGGAGTCATGACATTAGCGGCTTCGAATTAACGGCAGCGCCGGACGTGTACAAACGGTGGGTACAATTTGGACTTCTGTCCTCCCACAGCCGTCTGCACGGAAATGAATCGTACCGCGTACCTTGGCTGTTCGATGAAGAGTCGGTGGATGTGGTACGTAGCTTTACAAAGCTCAAATGCTCGCTGATGCCGTATCTGTACCCGTCCGCTGTGGAGTCCTCGGTAAAGGGTCTGCCAATGATGCGGGCTATGGTATTGGAATTCCCGCAGGACCCGACTTGTGCAACGCTGGATCTACAATACATGCTGGGCGATTCTATTTTGGTAGCCCCGATCTTGAATAAAGAAGGCAATGTCCAGTATTATGTACCGGAGGGCCAATGGACGAATTTGTTGACGAATGATACGGTAACAGGGGGGCGCTGGGTTAAGGAGCATCACGATTTTACAACCTTGCCCGTGCTGGTGAAGCCGAACACGCTGCTGGCGATCGGTCATGAGGACAGCCGTCCGGATTACGATTATGCAGATCAAGTGGCTTTCCACCTGTTTGAGCTGGGTGAAGGCCAACAGGCTCAGACGGTTATTGTGAACACATCAGGTGAAAAAGAGCTGACCTTTACAGCCAGTCGCAAGGATTCTGTGATTACGGTGAAGGCTGAGGGTGCAGTTAAGCCATGGTCACTGGTACTGCGAGGGATTCACGAGGCTAAAGTCGAGGATGGCAGTAGTCAAGCGGGAGAGCAGGGTGTGACCATTATACCAGCCTCAAGCGGACAACAGGAGCTTACCATTCACTTGGGATAGGTCATGTACACTCTCGCTCACAAATAAAATTCGCTATTTGTTGTATATTGATTGTATTGCAAAAAGAGGCTTGCCTGATTCGACGGGCAGGCCCTTTTTTTGCTTTGGAATTGCCGATTATCCTTGCTGGAGAAGCATCGGAACAACGTACTGCCTGAATATATCCACAGGAGTCCGTTTCTTTTTGAACTTGTCAGCAGTAACGACCATCACCATGTCATAAGACGGGACGACAACAATATATTGACCGCCAAAGCCGAGCGCGTAATAATAGTCCGTTTCAATGCTTTTCTCCGTTTCGTCTGAAAAGGAGGAAGCCCACCAGTGCCAGCCGTAAAAGGCTTTTTGTGGCTTGACCGCGGGAAGGAGCGCACGGGTGGAGTGCCGGACGGTCTCAGCTTGTATGAGCTGATGGCCTTCGCGGCTTCCTTCGTTCAGGTAGAGCAGTCCAAATTGAAGCATATCCATGGGTTTGAGACGCAGTCCAAAGCCTCCTGTATGAGTGCCTTGCGGATCGGTTTCCCAATGGTAGTTTTCGATACCCAGCGGTTGGAATAACTGCTGCTCGGCAAATTCAGCTACCGCTTGTCCAGAAGCATTACGCAAAATGGTAGCCAAAAGCTGGGAGCAGCCGGAGTTGTACTCCATTCGTGTACCTGGTACATCAGCCAGCGGCTGTGACAGCACAAATTGTACCCAGTCTGATGTTCGGCTCATCGTCGGAAATGAATTTTGCCCGCCAAATTCAGTCCAGTTAAAGCCCGCGGACATCGTTAACAGATGTTCAATCGTAATATCACGCTTTCGCGTATCGCTGTCCTCGGCAATCTGAGGAAAAAAATTAAGGATAGGCGTGTCCGGCTGTGGTACGATTTGCTGATCCATTGCGATGCTGACTAGTGCGGCAATCACGCTTTTGGTGCAGGAGTTTATTTTATAGAGTTCATTCGCGAATTGAGGTTCACGGTAGTATTCCAGCATTACGTTCCCCTGCTGAACGATCAGGCAGCTACGAATTTCCAGCTCCTTTAGCCCACGAACAAGCGGTGTAAGTTCCAAACTACTCAAGTAAGTCCCTCCTTGACATTTATACTACATAAAAAAATAATTATATCATTTTTAAACCGCTTCTTCAGACAATGAAGGTGGCTTTTTTTGTTCACAATATTGTCACAAATACATTGAGAACTCTATACACTATTCTCGTTTCGTTCAAAAACTTCTCTAAATTAAACGATATATAGTAAGTTGGACATTTTATTCAGACATAACTGGGGGACCGATTCATGAATTTAACAATCAAGGCTAAAATGATTCTTAGTGCACTGCTTATTCCGGGTGTCATTGCAGCGATGCTGCTGACAAACTATATTCTGAGTGTGCACAATGAGAACGAGTATAAGGATATTGTGAATCGTGAGGAGACCATTGTATATAATTCAAAATCTCTTCAATTTTTATTGAACGGAATATCTAATGACGAGCGTGGATATTTGCTAACCCGGGACGAACAATATGGTAAAGAGATCGAAAACAAGCAGAGCGAAATCGAAAAGCTGCTACGGGAAACGGAAGCTTTGGTCGATACGAGTAATGGGGATATAAACAAAAAGATGGATGACCTGAAAACGGGAATCAATGCCTATTTTAACCATGTCCATGGCTTATTGAATACAGCGGGTTACCGGAGTACTAAGGACATGTTCCCGCCATTTTCGGATTTACTCGATGTGTTTGAAAATGAACGGGTTCAACGAAAGCAGCTTGATGTGAAGATGATGGCGTTCGTCCAAGCTCAGGAGGACATGGTAAAGGTGAAAATACAGCACGCGCACCAAACCATGACGAACACAACCTGGATTACGAGCATTGTGGGCTGTCTGATCATCATTTACAGTATTGCACAATCGGTCATTTTGATTCGTTCGATCCGGCCGCTGCATCACATGAATGAACAATTGCTGGAGATGTCGGAGGGCGGGGGAGATTTGCGTAGCCGCCTCGATATTACATCCAAAGACGAAATTGGCATGATTGCCAGCTCGTACAACAAGCTGATTGCGGGCTTTCGCAATATTATTGTGGATGCTCAGGATACAGCCCGTACGTTATCTGTGACCGCCGAGCGGGTAAGCCTGAGCACTGAAGAGATGAATCAGGCCAATCGTCATACTTCCGGTGTGATGGAAGAGCTTGCTACTGGTATGGAGCATCAGGTCGATGATATTACACGCACCACCGATACAGTGAAGGAGCTTGCTGACGGACTCAACCATATTGCGGTGACGAGCCAGCAGGTATATGAGCTGTCTGATACGGCTGCCAGAGATGCGCAAGCAGGGGAGCAATCCATCGGTCAAGCGATGCGGCAGATGGAAAAGGTCAGCGAAAGTGTAGATAGCTCTGCTCGTGCTGTACGTCTGCTCAGTGAACAGGCTGAACAGATTGGAATGATCGGTTCCGTCATTACCGGTATTGCCAAGCAAACAGGAATGCTGGCGCTTAATGCGTCGATTGAAGCCGCCAGAGCAGGAGAACAGGGCAGGGGATTTGCTGTCGTAGCATCTGAGGTAAGAAGGCTGTCTGATCAGGTATCCGTTTCAGCAGCGGAAATTACACAATTTGTGCAGCATATTCAGGATCATGTTGGTCATGTCGCATCAACGATGCAAGCCGGAACGGTTGAAGTTCAATCAGGCGTGAAGATTATGGAATCGGCTGAAACGGCATTTCGTCAGATTGGCGGCTCCATTCAGCAGGTTAGCGAACAGATACACAGTGTAAATCGCTCTGTGGGACAGATGTCTACCGGATCGGGGGAAATGGTGGAAGCCGTAGAGCGTATCCGTGAAGTAGTCGAACAGTCGG
This sequence comes from Paenibacillus sp. LT-B23, assembly GCF_059417685.1. NCBI lineage: Bacteria > Bacillati > Bacillota > Bacilli > Caryophanales > Paenibacillaceae > Paenibacillus > Paenibacillus sp. LT-B23. The sequence goes on from NZ_JBSQBM010000003.1 coordinate 174,901, forward strand.
CAGGCGGAACCCAGAGCGTCAGTGCAGCCGCTGAGGAGCAGTTGGCATCCATGGAGGATATCGCTTCATCCATTCATACGCTGGCAGAAATGTCGAAATTGCTGAATGCAAGGGTTGGAGGATTTAAGGTATAGCTGTATAAATCCGCACCAATGTAAACACAATAACACCTGTTGAATCATTTTGGACAGTTGTGTTATTACTTTTGCAAAGGTGGTAACGGGATGCAACAAAATAAAGGGAATCTGCTTGCATTAGGTTCCATCCCGCTGATGATGACGCTAGGCAATTCCATGCTGATTCCTGTTTTGCCGGAAATCGGACGTAAGCTACATGTCAGTTCCTTTCGCATTAGCATGTTGATTACGGTATATGCGGTAGTTGCCATTTTGCTGATTCCAATCGCGGGATATCTCTCCGACCGATTTGGTCGCAAGGCCGTGATTGTGCCCTGCTTGATCCTCACGGTGATTGGCGGGGGGATTTCTGCGGTGGGGGCATGGCTGCTTCATGATCAGGCAGCGTACTGGACCATTATTGGGGGACGGTTGCTTCAGGGGGTCGGAGCAGCGGGAGCTTTTCCCATTGTCATTCCGCTCGTGGGGGATTTGTATGAGAACGAGGAAGAAGCCAGCAAAAATCTGGGTGTAGTTGAGACGTACAATACATTCGGCAAAGTGCTAAGTCCGATACTTGGTGCGGCATTGGGAGCAGTCCTTTGGTTTTTGCCATTGGCGGTGATTCCGGGCCTCTGTCTGATTTCACTCATTTTGGTGCTTTGGCTGATTCATGCGCCCAAACGTAAGAACCAACCGGTTACGTTTCGGGAGTTTGTGGGAAATGTGAAGCAGGTGCTTAGCGAAAAAGGACGCTGGCTATATGCTATTTTCGCCGTGGGTGGCATTTGTATGTTTGTCATTTTTGGCGTCCTGTTCTACTTATCTGACATACTGGAAAGTCGTTACAACCTTCGTGGAGTCTGGAAGGGTTTCGTGCTGGCGATTCCCCTGGTTTCTCTCTGTCTGTGCTCTTATATCGGAGGAAAGATCATCGGTAAGCACAAAAAACGGATGAAATGGATCGGTTTTGGCGGGTTGGCCGTGTTGACGATCAGCTTTGGCATTCTCGGATTTTTTCAACATATTTATGCGGTGATCGGACTGTTTACATTGGGGGGAGCCGGAATTGGACTGGCACTTCCTTGTTTGGATGCCCTGATTACGAAAGGGATTGAAAAAGAGGAGCGCGGAACGATTACCAGCCTGTACAGCAGTATGCGCTTTGTCGGGGTATCGCTAGGTCCTCCGGTTGTATCCTTGCTGATCGGAAGCAGAGGGCATGGTCTGCTCTTTGGCGTGATGGCCGGAGTGGGCGGAATTGCGGCTCTGCTCATGCTGTTTGCGGTTAAACCGAAGCAAGATGAACCCTCAGACGAAAAATCCGGTGAACGCATGAATGTGTCCGGGGGGCAGACAGATATATCACGAAAAAAGCCGCTCTCTTCCAAGTTGAGACACAAAACCCCGGCAAAGTAAGAGCGATCTAAAACCAAAGAGCACCCGATTCCATGAAGCCATGGTGTTGGGTGCTCTTTTTTTGAAATATGCTTACCCCTCGACAGGGACGCGTGTCTTGGGCTTGCGACCTACAGCGATCTGAATAATATAGATGAGCAGGAACAATACAATAAACAGCGAGGAAAGGCGATACATCCACGCATAATCGCTGGCTTTGGCGATAATACCAAGAATAAGGGCGCCGGCAGCTACCCCGAAATCGAGGGAATTCAAAAACATACCGTTTGCCATGCCCCGCTGCTTGGGTGACACAACCTGAATCATCCACGTTTGCAAGGTCGGCTGCATGACACCAAAACCGATACCATAGCAAAGAGCGGACAGATACATGAAGGCGTCACTATGTGCGTAGGAAAGCAGGATAAGACCGCCAATCAGGAACAGGGCACCGGGGATGAGCAACGCTTTTGCTCCTTTTTTGTCATAGATACGACCCGAGAAGGGACGTACGATCAAGACGGACAGCGCATTAAACAGGAAAAAATAAGCCGGGTGCGACAGATTTGCTTCATCCCCGTAAAGCGCCATAAAGCCGAGCAATCCGCCGTACGTAATAGACATAAGCATGTTCAGCAAGGCTGGAATCCAGAGCTTGCGGTTAAATGCCGGTTTTCGTCCTTCTTCCAAAGGAACCATCGGCGGCTCAACATGTCCTTTCGGCAGGGTACGAATCAGCCAGTAGGCCAGCGGGAAAATAACGACAATGACAACTGATGTCGTATATACCAGCAGATTAAAGCTGCCGTATTGCAGCATCGAAATACCGATAGTTGGGCCAATAGACATCGCCAGGCTGGTGGACAGACTGAAATACCCCATTCCTTCACCGAGGCGCTTGGCGGGAATGACATCTGAGGCCATTGTCGGAAATGCGGTACTGCTCATACCAAAGCCAATCCCGAACAGCATGCGCATGAGAAGCAGTACCGTAATTGTCGGTGAAACGCTATATCCAAGCGTGCCCGCCAACGCGAACAGCAGACCGATGAAAATCAGGGTGCTGCGATGTCCTTTTTCCAGCATACGGGCTGAAAAAAGCCGGGCCGCAATCGCGCTTAATGCGAACAGCGTCGTAACGAGGCTGATCTGGACGGAGCTAGCGTGGAATGTATTTTTCACATACGAAGGAATGGAAGACAGGATCATCTGTAATTCGAGAAATAAAAATAGATTGGATACCGTTAAAACGATAAATTCCTTGGTCCAAAGAGGTTGCTTGCCTTGTTGCATGTTAGTCGGTCTCTCCTTGTTTCTCTGATTCGGTCATGTTAGCGTGAATGTGTAAAAGCGTCTGGCGGAATTGCTCTATATCAGCAAAGGTAATTCCTTTTACAAAATCATGGTTGGCGTCACGTTCGATAGGAAGAGTTTCCTCTACGAGTTGTCGACCTGCTTCGGTCAAATGAAGCAAATAAGCCCGACGATCCTGTGGACTATTCACACGGCGAACCCAACCCTTCTTGTCCAACAAATCAATAATTCGGGTCGTAGTCGGCTGGTCCTTGACCGCCTTAGCTGCAATTTCCTTCTGATTGAGACCTTCTGCCTGGTAGATTTGATACAGAACCGACCATTGCTCAGGGGAAATATCATAAGGTTTAAGGCGCTGCATAAGCTGCTGGCTCATCTTACGGTGGGTAATGCCAAGCAGCATGCCGATGGAACAATCCGGGGGCAAGTTATTCATGAGTAGCTTCCTTTCTGTTTTCCGTACATAAATTAATTCAAAACTAAATTAATTGTTAAAACAATTATATGTAAAACAAGTTGTTTTGTCAAAAAAAGTTGTACTTTATTCACCGTTTACTGTGAGCTGGACTTAATTGGAGAGGGGAGAGAAAACATGGATATCACTATAAATGCTCATCTGCCGATTCCTGACCCAAGATAGAAGCCGCAATTACGCAGGAGCAATTTAGGGAGGCGCTGTCAAGCCATCCGACATACGAGAGGTGCTGGTAGAGGATCGGGTTAACCATATGCCTAGCTATCTGAAATCGGTTTACGTGGATCATGGTGAGGATTTGCCTGAACGCTGGAGAAACTTGACGCGCCCTTTGGCAGACTTGCAAGATACGGAGAGAAAATATACGGAGGCAAAAAAACAGCCCGCAATACGGGCTGTTTGGGTTTAAAGCAATATAGTTTTGCCATTTCGGGCGAATTAGGCTTTAGGTACGGTTTCCCAGTCCTTCAGGAAGCGTTCAATACCGCTGTCAGTCAGTGGGTGTTTCCACAGAGAAGGAAGCAGGGAACCTGGAATGGTGGCAATATGCGCACCAGACAGAGCAGCATCTTCCACATGCTTGATGTTACGGATGGAGGCTGCAATGATTTCGGCTTTCAGACCATAAATGTCCAAAATCTGTCTCAGGTCACGAATCAGCTTCATACCATCAACGGCGATATCATCCAGACGTCCTACGAACGGGCTGATAAAAGTAGCGCCAGCTTTGGCAGCCATCAAACCTTGAGCCGCGGAGAAAATCAGCGTTACGTTCGTTTTAATCCCGTTCTTGGTCAGCTCGTTACAAGCATACAAACCGTCTTCAGTCATAGGCAGCTTAATAACAACATTTGGTGCCCATTTGGCAATCTCATAAGCTTCCTTGAGCATATCCTCGGCTTTCAAGCCAATGACCTCAGCACTTACGGGGCCCTCAACGATACCGCAAATCTCCTGAATGACTTCCTTGAACACCCGACCTTCCTTAGCGATCAGCGAAGGGTTCGTTGTTACACCATCAACCAGACCCAAACGTTCAATACGTTTGATTTCTTCAATGTTACCAGTATCCAAGAAAAATTTCATTTGATTTCCTCCTCAGGGTTTTATAATTCATAATACATATCACACACCATGCACATCAGCTAAATAAAAGGTAGCATATTGCACACGTTAAACTTATAATTAGTATGTATTACATACTTAATTGTGACACATTTTAAAATTGAAAACAAGCGGTCTTTGATTAAAATTTGATGAATTGTCGGAAAATGCGGAAATTTACCGATCTATGCTCATCTATAATGTATACTACCCCATTCTATAAGGAGGTAATCATTATTCAACTGTCTGAAAGACAGCGGGAAATTGTTGATATTGTCCAGCGCCAGGCGCCTGTTACGGGGGATAAAATCGCTGAGGAGTTGGGGCTGACGAGACCGACCCTCCGTTCCGATCTTGCTTTGCTCGTCATGCTCGGTCTGGTAGACGCCAAGCCCAAGGTGGGATATTTGCCAGGGCGTTATCCTAAATATGAAAGTCATATCGGCACCATGCTTAAAAAGCTGACCGTGGCTGATGTGCTCAGTGATCCGATTTTGATTTCCGGTGACGCTACGGCTTACGATGCGGTACTGATGTTATTTCAGCAAAATACCGGTACGTTGATGGTCACGGGAGAGGATCAGGAGCTGATCGGAATTGTTACCCGCAAGGATCTGCTGAAGGTGACGCTGGGGCATACCGATCTCCACGCCGTACCGGTAACGATGGCGATGACGCGACGGGCACAAATGACGACACTTACTCCGGGTGATTCTCTGCTGGAGGCGATATCCAGACTCGTTCGTCATCAGGTCAATTGCCTTCCGGTCATGGACGAGCAGTGTATGGAGACCTCCTCCATTCAAGCCAATGGATTGGTGGGGCGGGTTACCAAAACGGACATCATGAACGCTATTTTGAGCTTGACGGAAGAGAAGACGTAAAAGAAGATGTAGAACAAAAAAAGGGGGCCTTATATGTACTGGTTGGCCATGCTGACCATGCTGATTGATCATATCGGACTCGTATTTTTCCCGACTGATCCGGCCTGGAGAATTGCCGGCAGGCTTGCTTTTCCAATCTATGCGTATGCGCTGTATATGGGGTATGCCTGCACCCGGAATATGCGAAGCTATATGCTCCGCTTGCTCGGTATCGCCCTGATTTCTCAGTTGCCCTATATGCTGGCGTTCGATGTGTACAGGCCGAACGTGGTCTGGACACTGTTGACCTCGCTGCTGGCACTGACCGCCGCGTCCCGCCTGAAAAATGGAGCGGCTGTGGCAGGCTTGTATGTGCTGACAGCACTGGTCATGGAGCTTACCCTGATGGATTACGGAGCCTACGGGTTGCTGCTCATCCTCATTTATCGCTACACCTGTTCATATATGATGGTTGCGGCGCATTTTGCGCTGAACGTCGTATATGACATGGTGCATCACGCGAATCTCCAGCATTTTAGTCTGCTGTCTACCATTCTTATCGCATGCTTTGCATCGGGGGAGAGCGGCTTTTATAAACGGGTGCCGCGCTGGTTGTGGCGCAGCTTTTATCCGGTGCATCTGGCTGTTATTGCGATTGCTCGCATTTGGATCGCTCATATTTCGTCATAATGAATCATAACCTATGGACAAACAATTCAAATAAACAACTGAAAAGGGGAGAATACAGTGGATTATCTTTTATTTTAATAATTAACTTTATTCTTGTGGCACCGTTTGTTTCTATATTAAACAAGCGGTATTTTTTTGTTTGAATCCTATATTTAGATGAACTAATAATAAATAGATGGCCAGCCGCACGGGTTAACCAGCAGCCCTTTCGAAAAGTGGTACTTTACATGTATCAAAAATCAATAATACGTTAAATCAGGTGATGGGAAAAGTTTCAGATAAACAGTGAGTCCGCTTAAAATGGATAAGATTGTTTTTATTTGTAGTTTGCGGTTAATTTGCGGTGTGTTTTTAGAAAAAGGATGATAAAATATAACCATATTAAAGATCAATTATTTAACAGAAGATACATATTGCTAAAACATAATACTAAAAGATAAGGGGGATATTCATGCAAATTTCATCTTACAACGAGTACTTGAAACTAGATGATGTAGGGAACAAAAAAAATGATAAATATTTAATATATAATTGTTTAACGAATGGTTTGGGAGAAATAGAAAAAGAATTGTACGATGCTTTTGTTAATAAGGATTTTTCTTACCTTGAAAATTGTGAAGAGCTGGGACAATTAATTCAGGGACAATATATATATATGGACTCCGTGAATGAATTGGAAAAAATGGAGAAGCTGTTCACAACAACAAGACATCAGAAAAATACATTGTTTATCACGGTTTTACCTACTTTCAATTGTAATTTCAGATGTTCCTATTGTTATGAAAATTTAACAGAGAAATCAGGAAATCGTTCGTTTACAGACCAAGTACAGCAAGATATTTTAAACTATATGAAAAATGCTACTGAAGATTCGAATTTAAAACATATTGTTGTTAATTGGACGGGGGGCGAGCCATTAATTGAATTTAAAAAGGTTATTTCTCTTATGGAGCAAATGAACACCATGGCTGCTGAGAAAAATATTGAAATCGTACATGAGATGGTCAGTAATGGTTACTTATTAACCAGAAAGCGTGCCAGTGTTTTGAGGGAATTGGGGATGGATAATATTCAGATCACAATAGATGGTAATAAATCAAATCATGATAAAAGGAGGATTTTGGCGAACCGGCGAGGGACATTTGATCAAATAATAAATAATGTCAAAGATTCATGTGATTTAATTCATATAATTCTACGTTCAAATGTAGACCTCCAAAATGTTGATTCGATGGACGAGTATATAGATTTTATTGGAGCGCATGATTTCAAAGAAAAAGTAAGCGTTTACTTCGCTGCTACGACTGATTATGTTGCGGGAGGTTGTTCAAGTAGCAATACCTGCTTTGCAAATAAGGATTTCTCCGGAATCATTCTTAAATTGTATGAGAAAGCCTTAGAAAAAGGGTTGAACATTTCTTATTACCCTCAGTATGTTCCAGTGGTTTGCTCCGCTATTGCAAGCAATTCAGTTGTTGTACAACCAGATGGCTGGATGCAGAAATGCTGGAATACTGTAGGTAACTCCAAACATGCAATTGGCCATATAAGTGAAGGGAAACCTTCAAATCAAGATGCGGCCAAATGGCTTGATTATTCACCTTATAAAGTTGAAAAGTGTCGGAATTGTTCTGTAATGCCTCTATGTGGGGGCGGGTGCGCCCAACAGGCCTTTGAAAGTGACGACAAGCAGCCGGTTTGCTGTGAATACAAGTATAACCTGGATGAAATGCTCAAATTCAACTATCATCGACTTGAAGTGTAGAGTTTTTGAAAGGAGGTGAGATCAATGCGTTGGATTATCGAACCTAAAGCAACTAAAAGCTCTGTTGAGCCTGCTGCCCTTTGTCCGTGGTTCAAAGGATGTTTCATGTATTCTTGGTGATATTTTCTTTTTTTAAACCGTCTGTTTCTACACTGACAGACAGTAATTTCTCTCTTTGGAACATCAACAAGTATATATTAAAAATACAATTCTATAGCATATTACTTATACTTCACTCTTCTATGTTTTTTGAAGGGAGGTGAGAACAATGCGTTGGATTATCGAACCTAAAGCAGCTAAAAGCTCTGTTGAGCCTGCTGCTACTTGTACGTGGTTCAAAGGATGTTTCATGTATTCTTGGTGATATTTTCTTTTTTAAACCGTCTGTTTCTACACTGACAGACGGTAATTTCTCTCTTTGGAACATCAACAAGTATATATTAAAAATACATGGGGGTTAAGCAAATGTATAGCATATTACTTATAGATGATCATCCAGAACCAGATGAAATCATAAAAGTATGGATTGACCAAGAGCGAAAAGTATATGGCAAACTTGTAACCTCTATGAATGAGGCCCAAGCGGAATTGGAAAAATGCCCTTTTCATATGTGTATCTATCATCTGAATGAAATTCTTTTAGAGGAACTGGAACTCATGCATCGGCTTCAGGACACACCGATATTATTTGTTGGACAAATAACTACATATGCGATGCTAGATAAATTACTCAACGCAGGAGTGATTGCATTTATTGAAAACGACTCTTCGACTGACCAAATCATTCGAGCTGTTCGAAACGTATTGGACGGGTTAGCTGTTCTCCCCGTGTCTTTGTTACATAAGCTGCATAACTACGAGGAAAAAAATGATTATGTTTTGCTCAATAATAAGGAATGCTCTATTTTAAAGTGTGTTGCTGAAGGAAAAAGTAACAAGGAACTTGCTGATATTTTCTGTGTCAGCCAGCGGACAGTTGAGTACTATTTGACAAATATTTTTAATAAATTCAAGGTTCATTCCAGATTTGAGGCTGTCGTTGCTGCAAAACAAAGAGGGATGATTAATGTCTGATTCTATGATTTGAGGGGGGAGGACATGACAGCATTTTTATTTAAGTACAAAGGCCGACTGATGTTGCTTATTACGTTTATCATCTTATCAAGTTTAATGAGCATGTATATAGCTTTTGTTTTTAAAAACCTGGTGGACGTTGTTACAGTTGGAAATGAGCAAGCGTTTATAAAGGCAGCTATTATGGCTGTAGTCTTTATTGTAATTAGTTCATTAATTAGCATGCTAACTAAACTGATCCGTGCTTCCTATCTTCAGAAAACAATGCTAAATTTTAAAAAAGTGGTTTTTGGGCATATCATAAATAAAAGCCTAACCAATTTTTCTTCACATAACACTGCACAATATTTATCTATTTTTAGTAATGATATCAAGATGATTGAAGATGACTACTTTAGTAATATTTTTTCGTTAATTGGAGCATCTATATCATTTACAGCGTCGTTGGTTGCCATGTCCATACTTAGCCCTACGATAGTAATAGGTATTCTTTTGATGTCCCTCTTAACGATATTGATTCCTCGTATATTTGAAAAGAAGCTGGTAAATAGAAAGAAAAAAGTAGCAGATGCTTTAGAAAGGTTTACAGTTAATACAAATGATATGTATTCGGGTTTTGCAATTATTAAAAGCTACGGCATTGAGAGGCATATCGAAGAACAATATGATTGCACTAATCGAGAAGTAGAAAATAATAAGTATGCATTCCTAAAATTGAGTGCTTGGGTTACCTCCATAAGTGAAGTATTTGGTGGCTTAATGTTTATCTCGGTGGTCATTATAGGGAGTTTTCTCACTTTACATCAACTTATTACATTAGGAACCATGATTGCATGTGTACAGCTCACTAGCGGCATAGTGAACCCGATTCAAATGAGCATTCAATATATAACTCAAATTCGGTCGTTACGTGATATCTCGGCTAAAATTACAGAAATTTTACATACAGAACCCCGAGACGTTACTTTTATTCGCCAATCAACAATTCAAGATCATATCTTATTAAAAGAGGTATCTTTTGGCTACAAAAAAGACTGTTATAATGTGCATGACTTAAATATGGAATTGAAGCAGGGTGAAAAATATGCCCTGGTGGGTCCGAGCGGATCGGGGAAATCGACCTTGCTGCGACTATTAATGAAGCAATACGAGAATTACGAAGGTACGATCAGTGTGGATAATGTGGATGTCAAGGAAATCAACATAGAGGATTGGTGTAAATTACAGTCTGTATTACATCAGGATGTTTTTCTATTTGATAGTAGTATTAGAGAAAATATATTATTGTACCAAACATATTCGGAACATAAAATTAACGAGGTTATTCAAAAATCTGGCCTGAGTGAGCTTATTCATAGGTTGCCGGAAGGTTTGGATACACAGGTTGGTGAAAACGGGAAAATTTTATCCGGAGGAGAAAAACAAAGAATAGCAATTGCAAGGACGTTGATGCGTCATACTCCTTTATTACTTATGGATGAACCCACTTCTTCACTTGATCATGAAACTGCGAATGCCGTTGAGGAGACAGTGTTAAATTTAGAGGATACGACTTGTATAGTTGTCACGCATAGATTGGCAAAATCAATATTAGAGCGTTATGACGAGATTTTTGTGCTTGCTGATGGTAAAATTGTAGAGCAAGGAACTTTCTGTGAATTAATAGAGAAACAGGGCTATTTTTATCATATGTATGGGCTGGCGGAGGAGTCAGTTATGATTCGAGACAAGAATGCACCGCGTTTTACACAATCAAGTAACTCCACCAATAGAGGCCTCCAATGTAATTCTGTTGGTGTATTTGGTCAATAATACAATTTCACAGACAACTCCATTGGGTGCTGTAACTTTTTTTACCAATAATATAGAACGCAGTATTATGACCCTGAAGCCTATTCGTAAATCGGGGAAGCATCTCAAACCTAGGCTCACTTGCCTTTGTTTGGGGTGCTCTTTCTGTTGTTCTGAATTGAGTATGGAAACTTGAAACAAAATAAATGAAAGGAAGGATATGGTTTCGAAAAAAATGATTAAACTATACAAAAAAATCCCCTCCAAGCCCACTCGTTGCCTCGTGTTAACACAAGGTTTTTTGGGAGTGTCTTCTTGAAGGGGATCATACCAGTCATACTCTCAGAGCAGTCCTTTTTTATTCGAGCAATTCGAGCAGGCTTTCAGCGAGCTGGCGGTCCATAGCTTTTATAGCACACTGTTAGGACCTTGGGCAAAAGGCAATGGCCGCTCTGGAGCGCCTTCCTTCATGTACTGAACCAATACTTCCGGAATATTGTGTATTCCGCCTGCATTAACACGATAGCCATTCGTTTGTCCAGGTGAGTTAATGCCACGCTTCACCGTGAAGGTAACGTCAATACCCAAGGCGCGGCAAATTTCCAGCGTTTCCTTGGTATATCCTCCATACGGAAAGGCAAGGACGTTGCGATCATTATGAAGATGCTTGAAGAGTTTCTTGTCAGCAGTATCCAAATCGTAGTAAACCCGCTGTTTAAATTCGTCCTCGGTTTCCATACGCCCCAGCTTTTTCGAATATACCGGACCCATGAGAAGCGGCTTTTCCTTGGTGCGTGCTACATTTGTGTATCCATACGCATGCTGGTCATTGGTATGATTGTAAAAATCAACACCTTCAGAATGCATGTGCTGGATTTGTTCCCAGGTCAGCTTCGGAATACCGATGTGTTTGGGATTACTGATCGTGGATGTGATGAGAAAATTGGTTGCCGGTACACGGTACTTTTTCAACACGGGAAAGGTGTCTGTATAAAAAGATTCATAGCCGTCGTCGAAGGTCATGAGTACAGCATTATCAGGCACCTTGGCTTTATGCAGAATAAAGTCCGTATACTCTTTCATCGTGATCCAGTGGAAGCCGTTAGCTTTCATTTCATCCAGTTGTTTTGTCAAATTGCTGAGCTTGAGAGCGCCGGGATCGGGTGGCGTTTTAGTTACCTCATGGTACATCAGAACAATGACTTTGTTTTGGTAATATACTTTATCCGGCGTTGGCGTCAGAGAGAATAAATGTCGTACCAGCCGATCTGCATTAGCCGTACGTGTACGGTGAGTCCCTTTAACAACGGGTGGATGGTAGATGGCGCGTGCTTCGTACACCAGTATCCCTAAAATAGCTACCATGCTCATAATCAGCATCGTTCTTTTGAATATGACGTGTTTCATGTGATGACATCCCCCGCATGCAAAAATTCTAAAAGTGCAGATATGTAAACCAGATATTTACTAGCAAAATCTAGTCTATCATACCTAATACACACGGAGGAAATATCACAACTTTGTTACCTCTGTGTTGCTTTTGCCGATACCGACGATGTGGCAGGGAAATAACCGATCTCAACCGCATGCTGGATCATATTTTGAATAAACTCCAGATCGGTTGTCGGGCATTGCACACCAGCCTGATCCAGTAGAGCGGCGGTCACAGGGCAGCCGTATCGGTAAGCCGAATCCTTGGCCCCGTCTCCCTCCAGTTGACCCATAGCGAGGTGCAACGCATCCTCCTGAATGCCAGAAGACGGGTTCAGCAGCCAAGCGCTGTAATCGTCAAAAGGCATCGTGTCTACTGCGTATCCAAGCTGGTTGACCATAGCAATAAGCTCATCATACGGCAGCGGGTTCGGATTGCAAATATGGAAAATGCGGTTCGCGCTTTTTTGATGCACGGATAGCTCTACAATAGCGCGGCTCGCATAGTCAATTGGCGTGAAGTCCGTATGCCAATCAGCCTGTGGCGCTTTGCCCAGCAGCAGCATCGCCTTTATCATCCGGTAGTAGGCGTTACTATCAATATTGCGCTGGAAGCGTCCGTTAGCCGAATGGGCCGTCAGATTGCCTGCACGATAGATAGAGACAGGTGTACCCGACTGGGCTGCCTGGAACAGCAGCTTTTCCGCTGCGAGCTTACTGTTCGTGTACAGGTTGTCCACCTGTAGCTCGTCCGGGAAGGAGGACAGCTCCGATACGGATTCCCATTGTCCTTCATTCGCCAGATCCTCCGGTATGCCCATGGTTGAGACATGATGAAAAGATACTCCCGGTTTGGCCTGAGCAATTTTCAGTAGCTCCAGCGTTCCGGCTACATTCGTACGGTCAAAGGCAGCCGAATCACCAAAATGGCGAACGTCAGCGGCGCTGTGAATAATACCGTCAATTTGATGCTCTAGCATACGGCGGTCAACGTCAGAGAGGCCAAGGTCCGTCTGTTCCAGATCACCGTACACCGCTTTGACCCGTCCTTCGATCAGGCTGGAAACGTCTGGTCCAAAATATCCTGTCAATACGGATTGAATACGTTCGATGCCGGATGGACCGTCCTGAGAAGGGCGTACCATGGCATACACTTTGGCTCCCGTCCATTGAAGCAGGTCATAGAGAATATGCGAACCGAGATAACCTGTAGCACCGGTCAATAACACAACATTCATGTCGCGCAATTCAGCTACATCCGCAGTGCCTGACAGCTCGATAGGATGCTCATTCAGGTCTGTTTTTTCTTGTGTAACTGCTATCGTTTTGCGTTGCGGTGTTTGTTCCGTACCCAGTTGCTCTACGTATTCGGCAAGTTCACGAACGGTTTTGTAACGGAAAAAGTCTCCAATACGTAACGCACCATAACTCGGCTTTAAAATAGCCAGCACATGAATGACACGAAGGGAGTCGCCGCCGATCAGGAAGAAGTCATCTGTTGCGCCGATGTTGGTTTTGCCAAGTACCTGTGTCCAGGCTTCGGCAATAAGCGTTTCAGTTCCTTCACGGAGAGGTTCCCCGCCGTAGGAGCTGTCGGACGCCTCGGGAAGCGGCAGCAGGGCCAGCTTTTTACGGTCAATCTTGCCCGTCGGTGAAATCGGCATAGCTTCCAGATGAACGACATGGCTCGGTACAAAATAGGAAGGCAGCTTGCCCGCAATATAAGACTGTATTACGTCTTGCGAAATGGACTGTCCGTCCGTAGTTGTGTAATAGCCAACCAGCATATTTTGATCTGTGTGATCCTTGACAGCTACGACAGACACGTCCTGAACACCCGGATGTTTGGAAAAATGATCTTCAATCTCCCCAATTTCAATCCGGTTGCCCCGGATTTTGAGTTGTGAATCCTTCCGGCTTACGTATTCAATCGTACCGTCTGGCAGCAGCTTGGCGATATCGCCTGAGCGGTACATTTTTTCACCCGGAACAAAAGGGTTGTCCACGAACGATTGTGCCGTCCGTTCCGGCTGATGGAGATAGCCATGAGCCAGTGCCGGCGTAGCAATGCATACTTCACCGGGAATGTTAATCGGGCATAGCTTGTTATCATCGTTGACGATATAGACTTTGTAGTTATAAATCGGCTTGCCGATCGGGATGTTCACGACGTGCTCAGGCACAGCACCACGCACCCGGTGGGTCGTCGTTGCTACGGTGCATTCAGTCGGTCCATACACGTTCACGATGTCTGTATCTGTACCGAATTTGCTCTGGAAGGCCCGAACTTGTGAGCCGTACAGGGCTTCGCCTGCCACGGTGACAATTCGTACCTTAGCTAATTTGCGGTAGCCTTCGTCTGACAAATACGTAGATAGCTGATTAAAGAACACGGTTGGCAAAATGGTAATGATCGTTGTGCCTGTGCGTGCGATGGCTTCTGCGAATTCTTCAACAGACACGCGTTCTTCAGAGGACAACAGGTACAGCTTGGCTCCGTAGAACAAGGCTCCAATCGTATCCCAAACGGATGCATCAAAGCTATAGGTGGCGAATTGAGTCAATACATCCTGAGGTGTAATATCGCAATCGCGCTGTACGACAGCCCCCAGGTTCACGACGCCCCGGTGAGCAATCAGGGCACCCTTTGGCTTGCCTGTCGAGCCGGACGTATAGATGACATAAGCGAGATCATCCGGACCTACGTTAACGTTCGGATTGCTTGCGGCATAGCCTGCCAGAGGCCCGTTAATGGCCAGAATTTCTTTGACCGTCTCAATGGAGCCGCATAGTTCAGCCGCTTGTCCGGCGAGTGCAGAAGTCGTAAGGACGAAGGGAGAACGCGTGTCCTCTACGATGTAGCTGCTCCGGTCGGCTGGATGGGCTGGATCGACAGGCACATATACACCCCCGGCTTTCAGAATACCAAGCAGGGAAATGACGGTTTCCAGGCTCCGCTCCATGAAAATGGTCACGAATTCGCCTTTTGCCAGACCTTTAGACAATAGCACGCGTGCAACTTGATTGGCGCGTTCATTAAGCTCACGGTACGTATATTCTCCGGCGTGGGAAGCGATGGCCGGACGATCCGGATACTGCGAAGCGGCCTCCTCGAACATTCCATGAATGGTCTGATGCTCAGGATACTTCACAACTGTATTATTTAAGTCCTCGTGAGCTGTCTGATCTGCTTCGGATAAGATGTCAACCGAATTGATAAGGGCATGACTGTTGGTGAGTGCGCCACGCAGAAGAAATTCAAAATATTCTGTATACCGAACAACCGTTGTTTCCAGAAGAAGTGATTCATCATACCGAATCTGTATTTGGTAAGTGCCGTTGTTCTCACGGATCACCCAGTCCATGATACGAGGCTCTGTATCTTCATTGACCAGCAGATTTACCGAGAACGAGGTATCCGCTTGCGGGTCTGCCAGATAAGCCTGGGGCTTATGGAGCATTTCCTGAAACAAGCCAGCCAGCTCGTGAAAATTAGTATTATTTTCCATCGTCAGCGAAGCTGTGAGTATACCGGATTGAGGCACGAAAGTAGAGAAGGAGATATCTTCTTCTGCGGACAGACGATACAGCCATGCTGCATACACTGACAGAAGCATGGCATGTTGTTCTTCCGCTGACGTTTGCTGATGCAACAGCTTCGAGATGCTTGGTTCTAACTCTACCTGATAAGTAGAGTATGTATGTTTGCGTTGCAGACGTGCAAAATCCAAAGGAACCAGGAATGGGGATGGCGCTGTTTGTGTACTGTTTTGTAGTAATAAAACCATTACGCTTACCTCCTGAACGTATGATGTCGTAATATGAATGCTAAAGTCAGTAAATGCCTCCGATCCCGTCAAATGCATGAATAGGAGGGAGGCACTACCGAACGACTTACTTATTGAATAAGTTTCAAAGTAGATAATTGATAATTATGATTTGGTGCGGTTAGGGTCCGAAATTTTGAAATAAGAAGTAATTTCCTGAAGCTCCTCAGACATGGATGACAGCTTATGGGACGATTCAATGATGGAGTCCAGAGAAGCTTTTTGTTCATCAACCGTTTGTGCAATATGAATGCTGTTGTTAGCTGTTTTGCTTACGGTGGAAGAAAGATCATCTGCTGTCGCCGTCATTTCCTGCGTACCGGCGGATATTTCCTCGGTAGCGCTGGATACTTCTTGAATTTGCCATGCCACCGTTTTGGTTGCTTGAAGAATGCTATTGAACAGCTCGCCTGCTTGTCCGGCAACGACGATTCCGCTCTGTGCCTCAACGTTACCCTGATCCATCGATTTCACAGCCTGACCGATTTCACTTTGAATCTCTTCGATCAGCGGCGTGATTTGTTTCGTTGCATCCGCTGTTTGTTCTGCCAGCTTGCGTACTTCGCTGGCAACCACGGCAAAGCCTTTACCTTCCTCACCGACACGCGCTGCTTCAATAGAAGCATTTAAGGCAAGCAGGTTTGTTTGGCTGGAAATGCCTGAAATTGTACCGATGATATTACCAATTTCCTGTGAACGGTCGTTCAGTAACTTGATAATACGGGATGTATTCGTAACTGTATCGGTAATCAAATGCATTTGTGAAGAAACTTTGCCCATGATTTCGTTGCCTTCATTAGAACGCTTCTCTACCGAATTGGCTTCCTCTGCAACGGTGGCGGAACTGGCGGCAATATTTTGGATAACCGAGGCCATTTCAGCCATGGCACGCGCGCTATCGCCCGTTGCTTTTTCCTGTGAACGGATGTTTTTCGTAATTTCATTGATGTTCTGATTGATGATATTGGAATTGATTCCGTTTTGTTCGCAGATCGCGAGCAATTCCTTCGCCGATTCATTCACTTCATCAGTTGTCAGCTTCACTTTGGTCATAATGCTGTTAATATGGCTTACCATATCGTTGAAGTTGCTGTTCACCACGCCCAGATCGTCTTGCCCTGCTTGAATCTGAACATCCAGATTTCCTCGGCTTACTTCACTGATACCATACATTAGTTGTTTAATAGGAGACAGTGTACGCTTCACAACCCAATATTGGATCGCCAAGCAGATGAGCAGGAAAGCAGCCAGAATTGTAGTGCCGCTGATCAGCAGCTTGGTCAACCCGGCAGGTACAGCGCCTGCATCCGCATCAACAGCAAAATATGCAAAGATTTTGCCACTTGAATCTTTAAGCGGGTACGTCAAGGTTGTCCACGTACCAAAGCTGTCATCATAGAAGCTGGTAAACGTCGGTTTTCCGGTATCCAGCATGTGGCTTACGCCTTCCACAACTACAGAAGGTTGTTTATACATACCGCCGACACCCAGTTTATCTTTTTCGAATGCTTCTCTCAAAGCGGTAGGCATCGCTACAATAGATGTCTTGTCACCGTCTTCCAGCTCTGTTCCGAAGATATAAGCTTGGGAGATATTCGGGTTCGTCGCTGTAATGTTATCCAGATAAGCGCGAAGTTTGGCCTGAACAGGCCCGTCATAGTTTTTTTCTTGAACGGCCTGGGATACTTCATTCACATTAATTCCCTCAGCCCATTTTAATGTGATTTTTTCCACTTGCCCATGTAACTGGTCTATCAAAATCGTACGCTGGATCAAATAGCTGGACACAATGAGGACTAGCCCGATCAATACGATGTTGAAGAAGGATAATAATAAGTTCTTGGTGAAGAAAGATAAGCTACTCCACTTTTTCAAAATGCTCCACTCCCTGGTTGTAATTTTTGTATATGGTGTTGAACCGCTTATCGAATGAGATAATTTAGTCCCCCTTACAAACAATATTAATTAAGGTAATAGACCTCTTGAAATTTTGTTAATAGGTCTTTGGTCCTTTTTAGATAAGTATGTATCCCTATATATATGTCGTACAATAAGCTCTTGAAATGAATACCTTGCCCAATAAAAATTTAATTTTTACCGGGTAATTCCTGTGTGTGTTTCAGTATATTCCATTTTATACTTCAACTTGAAATTCAAATTCAATTCAGGCTTCAAGTAGGTATCCAATAGAAACCATCATACTTTATAATAGAGTCAAATGCACTTGTCAATTTGGGACATTTTTCATATTTCGCATTACAGATGCTTGATATGCCGCGGTTTTTGCGGGTTCCTTGCAAAATGAGTCAATATAGCCAAGACATAGGAAGAGGGATGAAGAGAATGTCCAAGCTTACGATTGTAAAGGTTGAAAGTGATCATGCAGATCTGCATGATTTGATTCAAAGGCTGGATGAGGATTTGCTGAAAAGGTATCCTGCTGATGAAATTTACTTGGTTGATTTTTCCAATCCGAAAGTTAAAGAAATGATTTTCGCTGTTGTGTATTCGGATGCAAAACCGGTCGCTTGCGGCGGACTTAGGCCTATAGATGCGGAAGAGATGGAGCTTAAGCGATTTTATGTCGATTCTTCTTATCGTAGGCAAGGTATTGCCGTCAGTCTGTTAGCTTTTCTGGAAGAAGAGGCCCGTAAACGAGGCACTATAAGAATCAAGCTGGAGACTGGGGCTGCTCAACCTGAAGCCATTGCTCTCTATACGAAGCAGGGATATGAGTCTATTGAACGATTTGGAGAATATAAAGAGGATGAAAATAGTCTTTGTTACGGTAAGAAGCTGACAGTGTCTTTATAAAACGTTTTCATATAAAATGAATGATGAACCATACTAGCCTATATAGCGGGAGAGATGATAATGAATTTGAAGCAAAAAGCAGCTGAAAAAGCAGTAGAAGCCATTCAGGACGGCATGAAAGTAGGACTCGGCACAGGCTCCACAGCTTATTGGGCCATTCAAAAAATAGGTGAGCGTGTGGCGCAAGGCTTACATATACAGGCTGTAGCTACTTCCCAAGCTTCGGAGGATCAGGCCAGAGAACTGGGAATTCCCATCGTTCCATTTAATCAGATTGGACGACTCGACGTAACGATTGACGGAGCGGACGAGGTGAATGAGCAGCTTGTTCTGGTGAAGGGTGGAGGTGGAGCTTTACTGAGAGAGAAAATCGTGGAAAGTAACAGCAACCGGTTAATCATTATTGTGGACGAGTCCAAAGATGTGAAGGTGCTGGGTGCATTTCCATTGCCAGTCGAAGTCGTACCCTTTGCCAGTGAATGGACGTTGGAGGCATTACAGCAGACAGGCTGCCGGGCTAAGTGGCGAATGAAGGACGGGGAGCGTTTCGAGACGGATAACGGCAATTATATTGCCGACTGTCATTATGGAACCATTGAAAACCCGCAAGAGCTGGAAATCCGATTGAACCAAATTCCGGGGGTGGTCGATAACGGACTGTTCATTAATATGGCAGACCAGGTTATTATCGCCCGGGCCAATGGACAGATTGACGTTCGAAATAAGTGATGCCTAACGCTCGTCTGCTTCGCAATGTAGCCTTTGTGGTATTCATTTTATATACGGGGCTGTTATTATATTGGATGTTTCTTGGTTTTGGGCGTACATTACGACCGGGTCCTCCATATTCATATAATATCGTTCCGCTGGATACGATCGGGCGATATGTGAGGGCGGCACAGTCGCTTCCTTTTCGGGTGTGGGGTGTCAATTTGCTCGGTAACATTGGAGTCTTCGTCCCGTTTGGCATCCTTCTGCCTATCATTTGGGTGGCCTTACGCAGATTAGGCAGCTTGTTGCTGACCGTGGCGGTCGCGCTTGTCATTCTTGAAGTGTCCCAAATGCTGCTCGGCGCAGGCACGATGGACGTGGATGATGTGATCCTGAATGTACTGGGTGTGCTTTTTGGCAGGGTTGTTTACAAGCTACTACGAAAGAGGCTAGGGATTGAATAATGAAAGCCCTGCTCTCCCGAAGGCGTTTCTTGTGCCGACTGGGGACGGGCTTTTTTACATAATAGACTGTAGTTTTCGCATAATACAACCTCATAACCAGGGGGATAAAAAGGTTGAACTTGACAAAAGTTTGCAATTAAGATATCTTTGAATAAAGATATGAGTAACGGAGGCTGTTAATATGTCAGTAAAACCAGATGATCAGGACTTGGCGCTTAACTTGTTTGTTGTGCTGGCTCGCGCCTATAATTCGGTCACATCCCGCACAAATCGGGATATTCATAGTCATGGATTGAACACAACGGAATTTGGTGTACTTGATCTGTTATATTATCGTGGGCCGCAGCCCTTGCAGAAAATTGGTGAAAAGGTGCTGATCTCCAGTGGAAATATTACGTACGTCGTAGATAAACTTCAGAAAAAAAAGCTGCTCACCCGGCGTGCATCACAAGATGATCGGCGTGTGATTTATGCAGAACTGACTGACGAGGGACGTCATTTCTTTGAGCAAATATTCCCGCAGCATCATCGTGTTATTATGGAGACAGTGGACGGATTATCTGTGGAAGAGAAAGAACAGGTCATTCATCTGCTAAAAAAGTTGGGGCTAACGGCTGAGGGACAGAAAAGTAACGACTAATAAGCTGCAAATATCCGAGTTAAATAGGCTTATAAATAAAATACCGGTTTTCCGGTATTTTATTTTTTTACATGCATTTTTAGGCAGCGGGGTTAATGTAACGGCGGAAATCAGGTATAATTGACAAATAGTCACGCTCGGATGTTCCCCCAGTTACAGTCTATGGATATAAATACGGCCTTGTCGGGGAAGGAGCTGTACATGAGTATACAGCAATATACCGCAGGTGAATCGTTACTGCTGCAAGCAGAAAATTTGGCGGAACTAGTCACAAATAAGCAATACGAATTACAGCCGGATCTTTTGCAGCGTTTTGGGGATAACGGTAAAGTAAAAACAAAGCAGGATTCAATATATAGTTTGAATTATTTGGCAGAAAGTGTGATCGTAAACAGTCCGATTCTATTTACTCAGTATGTTTCCTGGTTAAGAAAGCTGTTGGAAGGCTTCGATATAACACAGGAAGATTTGACGATCAATTTCAGATTGATTCAGGAGACGTTAGTAGAGCATTTCCGTCATCCGGATAAAACGATGGTGCTGCAGCATCTGGATTTGGGGATACAGCAAATTGGAAAGAAAGAGGAATACGCCTCTTTTATTACGAATGATAATCCGTTAGCGGCTGATGTGGGTCAATATTTGGAGTATTTGCTCGCAGGCAACCGCAAACAGGCTTTGGATCGGATTCCCCGTTTGATGGATGAAGGGACGTCCATTCGGTATATCTATAAATATATTTTTCAAATCTCACAATATGAAATAGGACGTCTGTGGCATGAAGGTAAAATCACGATAGGACAAGAGCATTTCTGCACAGCGGCTACTCAATTTATTATCTCCAGTCTGTATCCCAGATGGCTCGTAAGTGGAAGTACAGGACGCAGTCTCGTGGCGGCTTGTGTGGGTAACTAGCAGCATGAAATTGGCTTGCGTATGCTGGCTGATTTATTCGAGATGGAGGGTTGGGATACGTACTATTTGGGAGCTAATGTGCCTACCCGGAGCTTGCTTCAGGAAATTGTGAATTACAAGGCGGATGTGGTGGCTATTTCAGCTACCATGGCTTACCATGTCCATTTGGTGAAGGAACTGATTGCCTTCATTCGGCAAAATGCTGCTACATGTCATGTGAGAATTATGGTCGGCGGTTTGCCCTTTAATCTTGATCCGCGCTTGTGGCAGGAAATAGGGGCGGACGGCTGTGCACCTGATGCAGAGGAAGCGCTGGAGGTAGCAGAACACCTGCTGTCGTCCAGGGTGTGAGGCAGTTTGAAATATTTGTAACCAGGAGTCATTGGGTAAAGGGGGGCCTTTTATATGAAGGAACCGGCAGCAGAAATGGCTGTCCTGCGGAAAATGATCGAGCAATTAACAGATGAGATTGTGAAAAGCAAGGCTGAAGAAGAAAAGATGCTGAATGAATTTTCAGCGATGAATAATGAGCTTGTCAATTTGCAGCGCCAGCTTGCCAAAAGCAATGCAGATTTAAAACGGACAAAGGAAGAAGCGGTACGGGCGAATGACTTGAAAAGCACCTTTCTTGCAGTGGTCAGTCATGAATTCAGGACTCCGATGAACGGGATACTCGGGATGATCGAAATGCTGGGTTCATCCAGGCTTTCCCCGGATCAACGGCAGGCGATCAGTGTCATACGAGAATCGGCATCTTTGTTGCTAAATATGATTAATAACCTCCTTGATATATCCAAGATGGAAGCGGGACAAATGGAGCTGGAGATCGGGAGCGTCAGGGTCCAGGCGATTATGAACCACGTTGCCCAGTTGTTGGAGCCGCAAATCTATCAGAAGGGAAACCGTCTAAGCATAGAGGCCGATTCCGGTGTAGCAGACCATTTGGAGGGAGATTCAGCACGGATCATGCAGATTTTGCTCAATCTGCTGAATAATGCCAATAAATTTACGAGCGATGGACTGCTAGTTGTTCGGACGAAGCTGGTAGAAGAAACAGAAGATTCCCAGCGTATTCGGTTTGAGGTGCAGGATTCAGGCATCGGGATTTCACCGGAGGATCAGGTCAAGTTATTTCAGCCCTATGTGCAGGCAGGGGAGGGCAGCTCTTCACAATATGGAGGGACTGGACTGGGACTATGGATATGCAGTTCATTCGTTGAACTGATGAAGGGACGGATTGGAGTCATCAGTGAGGAAGGTCAAGGCTCTACGTTCTGGTTTGAGATTCCTCTTGTCAGGGGAACAGGGCAGGCAGACGAAGTGAAGGAGCATGAAACCGCCGAGCTGATGACAGGGCTTGGTGAGTGGCTGCGTGAGCATAGCCATTCCCTCGCTATTCTGGTAGCCGAGGATAATCGGGTTAATCGTCAGGTGGTCGAGTTACAGCTTCGTCACTTGGGATTCCAGCATATTGATTTCGCGGAGGATGGAGAGGCTGCCGTAAAAGCGGCCTCTCAACGGACTTATGCTTGTATTTTGATGGATCATCATATGCCCATCATGAATGGTATTGATGCGGCAAGGGCCATTCGCCAGCGTGAAGCGGTGGACAAGCTACCCCCGGTGCCAATCATTTCTTTGACAGGGAACGTGTCAGAGGAGGATAGAGCGAGGGGCCGGGAAGTTGGGGTGAACGACTACCTGTCGAAGCCGGTAATGATCGAACGACTGTCTGAGAAGCTTATCCAATGGCTTACCATGGCTGCTGGCGAGCCTATCCTTAATGAAGAAGTTATTCATGAAATTATGCTGCTGGACGAGGATGGCAGTATGGGATTGCTGGCCTCACTCGTAGAGATGTACACCAGTGATACACCTGCTAAAATAAGCACATTAATTGAACTGGCTACTGCGGACGAATCAGCAAAAGTAGTGGAGGTTGCACACGAGCTGAAATCAGGTAGCGTGAGTCTGGGAATTGGGCGTTTGTCCACGTTATTTTCCGATATTGAGCAGCTTGCACGGGAGAAGCGACTTGAAGCTGCACAAGAGAAGCTCGCTGCCCTTCAGTCTGCTTATCAGGCAACGTGTAGGGAACTGGAACGATATATTCGTCAGTAATCGTTGGAATTTTCCTGTTAGGCTTGCACACAGATGGAAGAGTTGTGTGCAAGTTTTTTTCTGGAGACAGGGCGGAGAAGGAGACAAAGATAACAGATATGAAAGAACAGCTTCGTTCGATTCACCCACTGGCCTGGACGATTATTGCGGGTACTATATTTGGCAGGATGGCGACATCCATGAGTATCCCGTTTTTGTCCATTTATTTAACTACCCGCTTGGGGGTATCCCCTTTTCATACAGGGATGATCGTATCGGTCAGTTCATTAGTTGGCATTTTTGCCAGCTTTTACGGTGGATATATTTCCGATCGGATCGGACGACGTAAAGTGATGCTGGTGTCCATCGCCAGTTGGGCACTTGTATTCGTGGCTTTTGCGTTGGCTGAAGCGGCCTGGGCCTTTTTCGTCATCAATGCTCTGAATGGACTGTGCAGATCCTTGTTCGAGCCAACCTCGCGGGCGCTGTTATCAGATGTAACCCCCAAGGAGAAAAGACTGCTCATCTACAATATGAGATATGCGGCGATTAATGTAGGTGTGGTGGCAGGGCCGTTGCTTGGTTTGATGTTAGGATCGGCATCCTCGGGTACACCGTTTATGGTAGCGGCTGGTGTGTATGCGTTATACGGAGTGTTGCTGTTGATCCAATTTACTCGGTATGCATCAGATCTGCATTCAGGGACAACGGCGGGAGAGGCTCCACTGCGGATGGGCGAGGCGTTCCGCACAGCCAGCCGTGATCCGGTGTTTATGCCGATTTTGCTGGGGACGATATTTTGCGTCATGGGTTATGCTCATTCCAATTCCACGATGCCCCAATTCTTGTCCTTATCCTTCGAGGAAGGGACCCGGTGGTTTACATACATGCTTACAGTCAACGCGGTGTGCGTATTGGCTTTTCAATATCCGCTGGTACGGCTGGCAAGCCGTTTTTCCCCGGTAAATTCCTTGATTGCAGGAAATATATGTATTGCAGTCAGCCTGTTACTGTGCGGTATGTTAAATTCGGGCTGGATGTTCATACTGGATATGGTGCTGTTCACAGTGGGGGAAGTACTGCTGTTCACGATGCTGGATGTATTAATTGACCAAATTGCAGATGCTCAATATAAAGGGACCTATTTCGGTACGATTGGCTTTAATAATCTGGGAAGCGTGCTTGCTCCTTTGTTTGGCGGCTGGCTATTGGACATCTATGGTCAAACAGCGCCGCTTGCCGTTTTTGTTCCAGTTGCGCTGTCGGTCGTGATTGGCATTCCATTCCTGCTGGTCGCACGCCGCCGTCTGGCGCAGCGTACAGTCCGGATCGCAGCTCAAGGAGGAGAGTCCGTGCAGCAACTGTCATCATAAAAAAGGGAGCTGAGTGCAGGATGAAGTCGGAAGAAGATGTGCTACGAATCATACAATATATGAATGATCCACAGGTGCTGGAAGACTTGCGCTATGTGCGAGAGCTGAGGCTGCCGCAAGGCTGTATTGCCGCAGGCTATGTACGTAATCGGGTGTGGGACAAGCTGCATGGTTATACAACTCCTACGCCTTTGAATGATATAGATGTTATTTATTTTGACCCGAAAAATACGCTGGAGGAACGGGACGAGCACCTTGAGCTGTCCTTGAACCGCAAGCAGGCGGGACGCAATTGGTCTGTCAAAAATCAGGCGCGGATGCATCTTCGCAACGGGACAGCTCCTTATGCTTCGGTAGAGGATGCAATGAGCCGCTGGCCGGAGACGGCTACAGCGGTAGCGGTTAGATTGAATGACGAGGATCAAATGGAGGTCGTTTGTCCGCATGGATTAAAGGATCTGCTGGATATGCGGGTACGCCAAAGTCCATTGTTCCGCCACACGACGGCCTTTCGTCAGCGTGTATTTGAGAAGCAGTGGCTGGATAACTGGCCGTTGCTTATTTTGGAGAACTAGAGTGTAATCCCCATTTCAGGTTATAAGGAGAGACGATGAACCATGTTTAAAAATATAAAAGCATATTCGGATCGTGAGGAGGTTCTGGAGCTGCTAATCTACGCCGTGCTGGATCATCCTGAACGCGGAGAGGCAGCTTTACGTACTTACCAAGCTTCGGATGACTGGAAGCTGTTCGGTGTGAAAGATGAAGGACTTATTGTAGGTATTGTCGGATTTGAGGAGCAGGAGGATGGAACAACCGTAATCCGGCATCTGGCCGTGTTGCCCGAAAATCGTCATAGAGGATATGCCAGAGGTATGCTGCTTACCCTCATTCAGGAACGTAATCCGAAACGGCTCACCGTGGACACGGATGCAGAGGGAGCAGATTTCTTCCGTAACGTGGGCTTTGCCGTATACGGATCGGAGGACTTATCCAAAGGCGGGCAATTTCATTGTGTGTATGAAATGGACGAAGAATAAGCGAATCTCCGGGTCCCGCGTCTCTTTTTTTACATAAGATATGTTATGTCGGGAATTGACATCATTCTCATGTAAAAGTTGATGTGCCTTTGGTGGCAAAGGCATTAGCGGGGAGTTGTGTTCCAATGGGTTACCACTACACGGCTATAGGAGATTCATTAACGACAGGTGCTGGGACGCTGCTGACTGGCGGATTTGTGCCTACCTATCGACGGATGGCGGAAAAACGTCTTCGTACTCCAGTCAGTTACGAGAATTTGGGGATCAACGGGCTGACATCGCAGGAGCTGCTGGCGATGGTCCGCAACAATCCACTCTTTCGGTCGGGGTTGAGCCGGGCTGAACTCATAACGGTGACGATTGGCGGGAATGATCTGCGCCCATACGCCAGCGCTATTGCTGGAGGCTCCGGTTCGTCTGCGTCGTCCATTCCGCAAGCACTGAACCGCACGAAAGAACATGTACGCCAAATCGTACATGCCCTGTATCAGATAAAATACGGCCAGCGTGAGCCATTTATCATTCGGATGGTAGGGCTGTATAATCCTTTTCCGGGCGTGAGGGAGGCGGGGATATATGTACGCCAATATAACTCATTTCTCGCTACGCTGGGCGGTCCGAATTACCGGGTGGCGAACATTTACCCTGCGTTTGAGGGCTACGAACGGGAACTGCTCTCGCTGGATCGGGTGCATCCGAACAGTCGCGGCTATCGCGTCATTGCGGAGGAGCTGAATCGGCTTGGGTATTCGCCATTACGGTGAGCGTGGAAGGGAATGTGCAACAGAAGAAAGAGGTCCATTATGGCAGTAGTATCTGACCATAGCGGACCTCTTTATCTTTAGCTGAACTGAACCCTTTAAATTTCTAAAATAGCTTTCAGCTTGGCACAGTCTTCCTGTAACTCGGGTAGCTGCTCCAAAAAAAGGAGGAGTGCTTTAACGTGGGCAGTTTCCACATTTTGTTCCGAAAGCTCCTCCTTTAGCCTGCTTAGTATTTGCATATGTTCATTCTGGATGGCTTCATCTAATTCGATTTGTTTCAGAGCTGCATCCATATGTTGCAGCGCATAGGCGATTTGTTTTCCTTTGGTCCAGATTTGATCAGAACCTTCATGGAATACGGAATCGCGGCCCCACATGATTTGATGTTGAACATCAGGGCTCAGCATTCCTTGTGCCAGCATATCCGTAATGCTGAGGATAAATCCAGCCAGTGTTTGCTGTTCCGTCCAGGACAGCTCTGAATCGCTCATTCGGAGGGAATTGAAAATCATGCTTTTGACGACAAACTCAATATCATACGTATAGTCATTTATGACCTCTCCATAAGCATCAATTAAGAAATCAATCATCACATTAGACAAATGATGTTCAACACGGTCAATGGCTTGTGCGATTTTTTCTTCCTTAGAACCGATTAAAGGGACGGAGTATACCAGCAAATGAACTTTATTCTTATAAATCCGGCTCAGCGCAATCAAATACAGTTGTCTCAACTTTTCACGGGAAGGTAGCTGGTGCTTCAAATAAAGTTCTTTAATATCTGCATCAAGAAGCTTTTCAATCAGGACGATTGTCCCCAGCAGCAACTCTTCTTTACTTTGAAAGTATTTATAAAAGGAAGCCTTCACCATCCCGCTTTCGCGGGCAATTTCATCCACCGAGGTGGCATCGTACCCTTTTTCAGAAAACAGGGAAAGGGCGGCATATATAATATCATCACTCGTTATTTTTTTCATTGTACCCCCAATTTTTTGCTCTGTCTTTTTAATTTCCAGCGGGCAATAACCATATACAGGGACGGAACCACAAACATCGTAAGAATGGTCGAGTACATCAATCCAAACATAATGACATACGCCAGCGGTTTAAACATAAGTTCCCCAATAAGAGCAATCGGAATCATACCGATAATGGCTGTCAGTGAAGTAAGCAATATGGGACGGAAACGCGCTTTGGTCGCTGCAACAACTGCCTCCTTCAGTTCGATCCCTTCACGTCTTGCATCCTCAATAAACTCAATCAGCATAATGCCGTTGCGTACGACAATACCTGCCAAGGTCATCAAGCCCAATATGCCGATAAAAGTGATCGGTGTATTTAGGAAGAACAGGCCCAGAAATCCGCCCACGGCTGCCATATACACAGTAGTCAGAACGATGAGCGGGATCGAGAAGGAATAGAATTGGAAGAATATAAGCATGAAGATTAACAGAATGACGACAACATATAACACTCCTAATTCTGATAAAGTGTCATCCTGACCTGAAATTTCTCCGCCGATTTCCCAAGAGTACCCTTGAGGGAATTTAATGTCTTCCAATTTAAGTTTCACATCATTGAAGACTTCTGAAGCTGTACGCCCACGAACTTCAGCATTTACAGTAATCGAACGCTTTAAATTATAATGGTTAATTTTTTGCGTTGCAAAGGATGGCTTTAATTCTGCCAATTGAGACAAGGGGATTTGAACACCATTCGCATTGGTCACATTTAATTGCTGAAACAAAATCTCAGGATTTGGGTCTGCTTGACTCAGTTTCAGCTTAATATTGATTAAATCTTTCCCCGTATCAAATCGGCTAAAGCTCACGCCATTCCCCATTAATAAAAGTGTGCGTGTCAGATCATTATTGCTGACCTGATATTGATCCATCGCTTGTTTGTTGATTTGAAAATCCAGCGTATAGCCTTCGTTGTCCATATCATCCTGAACGTCCTGCGTTCCTTCTATAGACATAATGCCTTCTTTTAACTGTTGAGACAAAGAGCGTAGCTGATCCACATTATTGCCTAAAATCCGAATGGAGATCGGCTTGCCCAGAGGCAGTCCCACCTTGGCTATTTTCAGAGAGATGGATTGACCTGGATAACGATCTGTTAAGACGGTGGACCATTTCTCTGCCATTTCATCCGGATCGAACTTGCCTTCTTCCCCAACAATAGCAATCTGCCCCAAGGATGTGCCTGTTCTGGCCTCAGCCGTCATATCTTGAAACAACGGAGGAGCATCGCCGCCAGCCGCATAGCTGATCGTACGCACATGAGGCTGTTGCTTCACCCATTTGGCAATATCCTCGGTAACCCGCTTGGTTTCTTCTATAGAAGTACCTGTCGGCATACGTACATTAATGCTTAATTGCGGATCGTTGGTTCTGGGAAACATATCAATCGGAATAAAAGCAAGTATGCCGTACAGTGAGGTACTGATCAATAATCCTAATGCAGCATATAATCCAGGTCGCTTAATCACTTTAGGAATAAGCCTGTCGGCATATGCGCTACGAAGAGCATCAATTTGTTTTCCTAGCAGTCCCGGCGGCTTCATGGTGGAGTTGGGCGTTTTTTGACTTCGTTGTCCATACCATTCTCTAAAGATTGGGATGACGGTAAAGGACATAAGCATGGAAGCCAATAACGTAAAGATAACAGAAAACGGTAATGGTCTCATAAAGGAGCCTGCATCGCCTGATAAAAAGAAAATCGGGGCGAAGGAAGCTACAGTCGCCAAGGTTGCGGTCAGAATGGAAATGGAAACTTCCTTCGTTCCTTTTAGCGCGGCTATCTTGGGACTCTCACCCAAGGTGATAATCCTGCGTTCAATATTATCATTAACAACCACCGCATTATCGACTAGAAGCCCCATCACAATAATGAGACCAATGGCTGTAACCTGATTCAATGTTACGCCGAGCATAGGAAGAATGATGAGGCCCACTGCAATTGAAATAGGAATAGCCAGTGCGATAAAGGACGACGTGAACAGATTCAAGCCCAATGTACATACGATTACAACCGCCGCAACGGCAAACAGCAATTCACGGGTCAAACCTTGAAAAATGTGATCAACCCGTTCAGTTTGTGAAAATAACGTATTCAACTGAAAGGTGTTAGGAAGCTCTGGTTTTAACAACTGCATTTCTTCGTTTACTTTACTATAGATCGTTTCTACGTCAGAACCGGTGTTACCGTTAAGCGTTAGTGTAATGGCTGGTTTACCATTAAAAAAAGCCATATAGCTGCTGGTATTATGCGTAAGCAATACGGTGCCCACATCTTTGAGATATACAGGAGCGTCGCTGTCCGTTCTGGAAATAATGACTTTATTCAAATCCTGAGCATTCTTGGACTGCGTCACATTCATTCGATACGTGCGTTCATCGTAATCCAGATTGCCTATCGGATATTGCTCATTTTCCTTTTGCACTGCACTCATGAGCTTTTCCCAGCTGATATGGTACTGCTGGAGCTTCTGTGCATCAATCTGAATTTGAACCTCTTGATCGGGTAATCCCTTAATCGTCACTTCTGATACACCGGGAATGGTTTTTAATTGATCCTTCCACGATGTCACCATATCACTTAGTTGATACAATTGCTCCACAGAGTCCCCTGTGATGGCGTAGGAATGAATAAATACTTTGTTCAAATCATCGTAAATCACAGGCTTTTGAGCATCTGTAGGGAGAGACGATTGAACATCGTTCATTTTTTTACGTAATTCATCCCAAGCTTCCTTGGCATTGGCGTTGCCTTCGGTTTCAATCGTAATCGTCGACAGCCCATATTCGGATGTGGAAGAAATCTTTTTAATGTGATTGATTTCTTTCATTTTTTGTTCCAAGGGCTTGGTAACGGTTTGTTCTACTTTTTGGGGTGTAGCTCCTGGATAAAGCGTCGTGACCATAGCCTTTTTCTGAATAATATCCGGCATTTCCTGCCGTGGAAGCTGAGCAACACTAAACACCCCGGCTACAATCGCCATGATAAAAATAAAGAGGGTCAATTTTTTCTTTCGGATAAAATATTCAATCATTTGCTCGTTCCCCCCGTGACCTGAAGAGGAAGTCCATTATAGATCAGGTTTATTCCGGTCGTAACCACACGATCCCCGACATTCAGCCCCTTGGTAATTTCGAGCTTGTTGTTGGACATCTGACCGACATTCACGATGGTTTTTACCGCCTTGTTGTTCACCACTCTATAGACAAAGGTATCTGTACCGTTATTAATAACCGCCTTGGTCGGGAGCAAAATTTGCTCCCTCTGGGTCAGTTGGCGGCCTGCCTTTACGACTTGTCCCGGGGCCCAATCATGCTGGGTGTTAGGAACAATCACTTCCACGTTGATACTGCCCGTATTGGTGTTGGTGGACGGATAAATTTTGCTGACCGTTCCTTCTCTGTTCTCATCGTACAGTTGAAGCTGGACGGTCTGGCCTTTTTTCCAGTTCGTGATTTCATGATCGGGAACAGGGAGCAGCACCTTGAGCTTGTCGATTTGTCCGATACGATATACCGGCTGTCCAGCGCTTGCCAATTGTCCCACCGTTGCCTTTTTCTCCAGAATAACGCCGGAAATGGGGGCTTTTAAAGCTGTCTTGGAGAGGGAAAGTTCGGCTTGCTTTTTGGCAATGACCGCCTGTTGATATGCCGCAGTAGAGTTATCCCTGGAGGCTTCTGCCTGTTCTTTCGCGGCGATGGCAGATACTTTCCCGGCTTGGGCTTGCCGCAAGCTGGATTCTGCCGCTTGCCGATCTTCTAATGTTGCTCCCTCCTGGATTAAGGAGAGGGCTTCTTGCGCATCCTCCAGATCCTTGGAGGCGTTGGTTAAAGCGAGCTGTGCATTTTCATAATCGTTTTTGGTCGCAGCTCCCTGATCATATAAAAGCTTGGTACGTTCAGCGGTGGCTTGTGCTTTAGTCAAAGCGGACTGCGCTCTTAGCACTTTGGTGCGCACTTGTGCTTTTTCCTGCTCTCTGGCTCCTTTATTCACTTTGTTAACTCCGGCCTGAGCTGCTGCCTTTTGCGCATCGGCGGATTGGATGGAGGCATCTGCGCTTGAAATGGCGGCAGTAGCATTTTTGATACCTGCCTGTGCTTCAAGGATGGCTGTATTGGCCTGCTCCAGTTGGAGCTGGTAGCTGGATGAATCCAGCCTTGTCATGATCTGCCCTTGGGATACGGGATCTCCCACGTTCACAAGGGTATCGCGTACCAGTCCAGATAACTCAAAAGATACAGTGGTATCTTCATAGGGCTGTAGTGTGCCTGAAAGGTCAAAAGACGCAGACAGCGGCTCTTTTTTAACGACCATCGCTTCCACCTTTTGGTTTTGTTGTTCTGCTGCTTCATGCTCACTCGATCCTGTAGATGAGCAAGCTGAGGTGAACAGAAGAATGAATATAGCAGATATGTAGAGACCGTGTTTCAACAAGATGATCATCCTTCCCATTTTTTTGTACTTTTAAGTTTATATATAAACTCAATAGTTCATAAACGGATTATAGGACCCAATCTTTGGCATGTCAACAACTGTTTATAAAAAAAACTCTCATCCGACGGATCAAAATACCGATCCAGGTCGAGGGAGTTGTGGTGTGAATGAAACGTAAAAACGACCTTTCTCATAAGAGGAGAAAGGTCGTCCAATATAAAATCCAGCTCTATCTAGCCGATGAATTTACGGAAAAAGCTGCGTACAGCCCACTTGCGCTCACTTCGTTTGCGGTATTTGGGCAGGGAGCGGTAGACCGCCATAGACTGGTTAAAAGCTGCCGTGGCCTCGTCTTTTCGTCCCAGCAAACGATACATCAAGCCTGTCAGATAATAGCCCTCGCTGGAAGAAGACTGAATCTCCTGAAACTGGTGTAGATAATGCAGCGACTTATTTACATCACGTTCCTTGAAAGCAGCGGCCAAATGCAAATAAGGCTCACCGTATTGTACCCGTGGGTTAATGTCCAGTGCTTTCAGTAAATGCGGTTCTCCATCTTCGATGTGCCCCGTATGAACCTCAGCCGTTCCCCGTGCGTTCCAATAATCTGCGGAACCCTCATAGCGGGACTCGATGTCCAGCAGCAGCCCCAAAGCCTGATGATATTTCTTGCTCTCGATCCAAATACGAGCCAGATCGAACTTGGCAGCCACATCATTGGCATTTAAGGCGATCTGTTGACGCAGCCGGGCAGCATTGCGCCTCCTTTTCCATGGCTTGCTGATGCTGGGTAATACACCGACAAAGCTGCGATCCAATATATAGATCACAATCAGCAATACGAGCAACGCCAGAAACGGGTTGCCGAGCAAACTCCATAATAGAGAGAAAATTAAAAATTTCCCGATCATTCTGCTCCCATCCTCCTGTACATGTCACTATCCATACTTTCCACATTATAGCATAGGGTCATCACAAGGGTCACTAGCATGGCGAGGTTGTGAAGGAGTGTAAAACAGGCAGTGTGAAGTAGTGTGTTCATTTATGATGTTCGATGTACATTCTCACCAGAAAGGCAACTTTGGAACGGTGGTAGCTCTCTAACTTGGTAGGGTACTTGTACGTGCTTTTGAGATAACAGTGGGCACAAATGAATGCACCTTTGGACATAATGATAGATTCGGTCGAATGGCAGAGTACACAACGTTCAGGCTTATGCTTGTAAAAATGTCGCATGTTCAAAGTCTCCCCTCATATGTACGATAGGTTTCTATGACTCGTCCTGAATGCCAAGTAATTGGGATACTATTTTCTTGTGTCGTTTGGCTTTTCTTGTACCATGAATGAGATTCGACAGACGAGAAGGCGGAATTTGGTACGTCTCACAAAACGTTTTCTGATCCATCTGCCTTTCAACAAGCTTCTGCTTGATCGTCCATCCGAAGGGCGTTACAGGGTGTTTTTTATTGTTGTCCAACATGATTCACCTTCTTTATATTATTTGCAGGGATAAATAAAGGGACGAATTGAATTATTACTATGATGCTAATTTATTGTTTTTTTTTAGAATACTATGGATTACCATAATTTCTGCTCTATATTAAAAATGTGAAAGGCGAATTTAGTTTGGATATTATTGATATTTATTCTAAATTGGTTGTATAATCAGGGTATTATGTAAAAAACAGTAGCCATAAGATATAGGTCAATTTCGTTGTTTGGTGTAT
Source organism: Paenibacillus sp. LT-B23 (assembly GCF_059417685.1). NCBI lineage: Bacteria > Bacillati > Bacillota > Bacilli > Caryophanales > Paenibacillaceae > Paenibacillus > Paenibacillus sp. LT-B23. Next base: position 208,751 of record NZ_JBSQBM010000003.1, read on the forward strand.
TCCGATGCTAGGAGGAAGGTTTATGGAATATGCGATTGCAATCCGTACAGAAATTCGGAAGTGTATGCAAAAAAGAGGCTATAACTTGTCAAATTTTGCGAAAGCATCAGCTATCACCTCCAGTCATCTCAGTTCGTTGCTTAGTGAAAGTCCGAGTCGACCATTATCGGTTCAGCATTTAGATCGAATTAATGTTACATTAGTAAACCCAGAGGGTTGCTTTTATGAGTTATATGTAGATGAATGTTTTTTGTCAGGTAAACCGCATCGTAGTCGTATAAAACCCTTTTTATTGCGCTGTACTGAGCTAGGTAAAAAGGATTGTATAGAGCAAGTATTATCTCGTATGATGGAGGATTTGAATTATATCTCTCTGGTGTTCGAAATTGCAGAGGAGCTGCACGCCAAAGGGGATATTCAAGGAGCGCTTGTATTTTATGAATGTGTAGTAGAACATGAGAGATATCAGCATTCTGAGCGCTTGGCGATCAGTCAATATCGCATTTTTAGGGCAATATTGGGAAAGGACTTAGAAAAAAGTAGAGATGCAGTAACCCGTTTTGAACCGTTTTGTAATCGTTTACCTGTGGACTATCAGTTGGATGGACTACTACAATTGGGAAACGCATATTTTACATTGCATGACTGGATGCGATTGGGGGAAAGCGCAGATAATCTAATCATATTAGCTAAGGTTGCTTATCAAGAACAGCAACAAAGAAAAACAGGTAGAGGTAAAAAGCCCCTTTTAAAAACAGAACGAAATCTAGTTGTTTATTATGGCCAAGGTTATCTGATGAAGGCAACTGCTTGTGAGAAGCAAGGTTTGTATGAAGAATCCAAAAAGTATATTGAAAGATATGCTAATTTAAGCTGGTTTGAAGGTTTGGATGAAGAAGGAAAGAATGATGTAGAGAATTTCAAAATGTTTGCTGTCGCTAACTCCTACACTCTTGATATGCTTATGGGACATGCAGACATGCTAGAGGAATATACACAGTATCTATTCGACCATCCGGAAGAAATTCTAACTGGTTTGGCAGTCATTACAGAAGCCGCTAATAAGTATGGATTTGCGATTGAAGATACACTTACTAAATTATCTAACAAAATGGTAAAACTAGAACAACGAGACGAGAATATCTATAATCACTGGCGCTTGAATTTTCACTATCAACTTGCTATTTACCTGTTACGCAAAGGACAGATTGAAGATGTAGCAGTTAATATTTTGAAAATGTTGGAAACATCCGTCCTGCTTAACAATAGCAGTCTGTTTATTCAGGGAATATCTCTTTTCGAATCTTGCAAAGATCAAGTAAGTAAATTCCAACGAAACGAATACAGAAATTTGTTGGGGAGTGTTAAAGAGCACGAACTTTTTGATCTCAGACATCGTAATTATATTGCTCTGTTGTTGCTTGGGCTTGATAAAACGAGATCGCACTTCTCAGAGATATTATAAAGTGCTAATGATTTGCCTAATAGGCTTACACAGACTAATAAATAACATGAGTCTGTAAAAGAATTTGTGTAAACTCCAACTAAATCACAACACACATAAACTACATAATTACATCTGACCCTTGCCACTTGCGGCAGGGGTCTTCTGCTTATTTAATCACAACAAAAAGGAGCGATTTTCTGTTAAAAGATGCGAAAAGGTGCTTTCAACATGACGAAAATGGTTTATTCAAGTAATCACATTGAGCGATATAAAAGAGATATCAGGATAAAATACGGATATACGTCATTTTTAACTTCTGATAACATCGTGTACATCCTACTTTATAGTAAGCGTGGACTTATAGAGCGAATATTAGTTCCACTGACAAGCCGCTAGAGGTACCTAAGGTTAACAGAGCTTTTTCTCGTTGAAGTAAATTCCGTTTAACCTTGTCAAATTTATTGAATGGCACATACGGTATACAGTATCTAAATAAACGGAGGAGTTCATGTGAGTGAATGTGTTGGAGGAGAGCTGAGCGTAGGGAAAACTGTTTTGGTGCTTTCACATCTCCAGCAGCAATTTTGGTGCTCTTTATTCTGTTGGTTATCATCACTAAAGCCTGTTGGGTTTAATTTTTAAAGCAATGTCACGGTAATGCCCGATCATTGTTTCGGTATAAAAGACTCTATCGGTATGTAACCGGTAGAGTCTTTGTAATGTTTCCCTGTATGCCCTGTCCTCTGCTGTATTTGAGCTTATATTTATGTTGTACTGCAAACAAGGGATAAGTGGATATGAAGGGTAATGTAGTTGCTAGATCAATCAAGCTTACAGGCCAGATCGACAACTCAGAAATGAATGCTTCAGATATACGGGCAAGCACTGTGAATGCAAGTACAATAAGAGGTAGTAAGTTAATCGGCAATGAGATCGAGGGCGGTATTATTACTGGAGCCTTGTTCCGTACAGCCAAAGAGGGCAGACGCATTTCTCGCGGGTTGGGTTTTACTCAAAGAGCTGCGAGTGGAAATGAGGTTGTGCCCTGGGAGAGAGTAAATAAACACTTGTCGGAATTTGGGTTCATCCCCACAGGTGGGGACGCTGATTCTTCCCAACAAGCTGGGAAAGGGGATTATATTCCTGAAAACATCTTTTACCGCTTGGCGATGAAGGCAAGAAACGAAGTAGCTGAAGCATTTCAGGCCAAGGTAGCTGATGAAATACTGCCGTCAATCAGGAAGCATGGAATATATGCTACGGACAATGTGATTGATAATATCCTTAATAATCCTGACTTTGGAATTGAACTACTGACTAAGCTCAAGGAAGAACGCGCTGCCAGAGTACAGGTAGAAAGAACAAATGCAATCCTAATGCATGTTAACAAAACCTATACTGCTACAGAGATTGCGAAGGAGCTTGGATTCAAATCAGCAATTGCACTGAATAATGATTTAGGGAGTCGAAAAATTCAATTCAGGCAGAATGACACATGGTTGTTGTATAGCAGATATGCGGATTGCGGCTATGTTGAAATCAAACAAGAAGTTCTTGATAACGGTAAAGTTATCTATCACTGTAGATTTACTCAATTAGGGCGTGAATGGCTTGTGAAAATTTATAATATGGAGCAATTAAAGGCATCTGCAAACTAAAGGTGTCTTTTTTTGTGTCTGAGGGAGGTGATGAAACCCGTGGCAAAGATAAAATCTACATTAGATATTCAATTGGATCTGACTAGACCGGTTGAAGAATTGACTGAAGTAATTTCTGCTGTAATTGCTTCACAACCAGCACGCCGGAAAGAAATACTTATAGGTTTGGATATAGCGGTAGGAAATACATTAGCAGAGATACAAACTCAAGAAGAAAAGGATCAAAAATCAAATGATGATAGCTCAGGAAAAGTTTCCTGAACGGAGAGACAGGGAAAGAAGGTTGGATAAGTGGGGACTTTTAATAGTGGGGGAAATAGAATGTTCATGAGCGTGCTCTTCTGAGTGCGCTATTTTTATGGCCTTTCGCCTTATATTGAGTAAAAAGAAACGGGGGAAGCAAGTGGATAAGTCGGAGATTTATAAATTTAGCGCTGCCTTTGGTGGAAGCACGATAACGTATCTTTTTGGAGGATGGTCATTTGCTCTGGCTGCACTTCTTACATTTACGATAATTGATTATGTGACTGGATTAATTGCAGCAGGAACAGAAGGAAAAATGGGAACTGGCCCCGGTTTAAAAAGCAAGGTAGGCGTGATCGGTATTGCACGTAAGGTTTTTATCTTTGCAATGGTTGCTGTATCCCATCTGATTGATGGTGTCTTAGGCGATTCGCATCTTTTCCGGGATGCTGTCGCCTATTTTTATATGGCAAATGAGCTGCTTTCGATAGTCGAAAACGGTGGCAGGCTTGGTGCGCCAGTCCCGTCGATCATCCGGCAGGCCGTGGAAGTGTTAAAGAGCAAAAGTGGAGAAAAGGAAGGGGACGGGGAAAATGCAGGCAAGGAAGAAAGGTAATGCGCAAGGAATAGATGTATCCCGTTACCAAGGAAAGATTGACTGGAAGGCAGTGAAGAATGATGGGATATCGTTTGCCTTCATTAAGGCAAGTCAGGGGAAATCATACAGGGACAAAACGTTCATAGGTAATGCACAGGCTGCGCGAGCTGTAGGGATCCTGGTTGGAGCTTATCACTATGTAGACGACTCTGCTAAAACGCCGGATGATGCCCGAAAGGAAGCAGCAAACTTTGTGAGCGCCATTGATTCAGCAGGAGGCAACGCGGCTTTCGATCTACCGCCTGTAATGGATTACGAGTCCAACAAGTCCAGCTTGAGCAAAGCGGCGCTCACAGCCGTAGCCAAGGCGTTTTTGCAGGAGGTTGAGCGGCTTACTGGAGTACAACCAATCGTGTACACATATCCGTCATTCATCGGGAATTTTACTGGCTTGAGTAATTATCCGTTGTGGATTGCTCGTTATAGCGCCACGCAAGTTCCGCCTAGCGCGTCTGGATGGTCAAGCTGGGATTTCTGGCAGTATAGCGATGGTTCGGCTGGCGGTACGCTGCCAAGTGGAACGCGCAAGGTATCCGGTATCGTCGGGCCAGTGGACCTGAACGAATTTGATGGAACGGCGGACCAGTTGCGTAAGCGATTCGACGCTGTCGTCCCTGCACAAGAGACAGAATCCGTTACATCCGGCACATTCCGCGTCAACGGCAAAGAAGCGGGAAAAGCACTTCTGTATGGCTCCAGAACTTATGTACCGCTACGGTCTTTGGCAAATGCCTTGGGCTTGTCTTTTCGTTGGGACAACACCCGTAAGGAAGCGTATTTAAACGGGGCCAAGCTGCAAACTGTCCAACTTGTAGAGGGTACAGCATATGTGCAGCTCAGACCAATTGCAGATGCTTATGGGGCGGTAGTGTCCTGGGATTCAAAAAATAAAATCGCATCGCTGAAAACGAAAGGGGATAAATAATCATGCAAACATTAATCGAAGGTGTACAACCATACGTGACTACTATTGCTACAGCAGCCGTAGGCGTACTTACGACATTCGTTTTGGCTGGATTGAACACAGTCAAGGTAAAAGTAAATTTATGGTTGGAGGCACGTACAACGGCTGCACAAAGGGAAGTAATTCATAAGATCGCTGGGGAAGGATTTGCTTTTGCTCAGACAGCTTTTAAGCAAGCTGGAGGCGAGCGTAAGCTTCAAGAGGCTTTGCAATACGCTACACTTCGATTAGCAGAGCAAGGCATTACAGTGTCGGTAGTGGAGCTTCAGGCGGCAATTGAGAAGGCATATCTGGAGTATAAGGCTAACACAAAGACAGTACTGGCTACTGAAGCACAGCCAAGCGAAGAAGCTACTAAAGCAGCTGCTAAGGAGGCTGTATCTTCGCTCGCTGCTCAGGTCACAGCAATCCTTTCTCAAGCTACTGGAACAGATAACGTGACAAACGTGGAACTAGGCAAACTGCATATACCAGACTTGGTAGCAGGACCTATTATGGATACGGTAAGCAAGTAATACTAACCCCCTCTGGTTTCGACTGGAGGGGGATTTTAAATAAAATGAAGGATTTTGGAGTTATTAGTCGAATATCTCCCTTAAAAGTAAAAGGGGGAGAATCAGGAATGGCTTATGTAATTAATAAAAGATTAAAAAATTATCTGAATTATGAATCGGTAAAAAACTTCATGAGAAATTCGGGTTTATCACCATCTGGAGTTAAGTCGGACTTGCTGACGCGTGTGGAAACATCGATTGAAAATCGAGAATTATCCGCAGATTCTTGGGAAAGTTTCATAGTCCAACAAATAAAATATGGTCACAATCGGACAATTTATCGTAGCAAACTGAATCCAGCTTCATTAAACAAGGTAAAAAGTAAACATCGCCTTAAAGAATCTTTGTTACAAGCAGGATACCCCCAAGGCAAATTTTCTTTGGTACATACTGCAATGCCTGACAGCGATAAACATGAGCTAATTCATTTAGATTACAATGACGAAAATGACGATATTTTCATCATTGAGATGTGCTTTGCTTATCAAATTATGACTAATAAAGTTATGGATGACGACGAAATTATTCAAGTTGATGAAACTGATTATGTGTGGATATTAATTGATATCCCAAGCGAATTATTGACTATTTCAGTGAGGCCTAGAAGTAATACTAATGAATCTTCAGGAAGGACATTCCAGTTGTATGATTTTTATACAACTTTCCTTACAGAACTATTTTCTATAAAGTATCTTTCTAATGACGATTTTAAAGGGGTATTATATAATATTTTTAAAGAACTCACAACGAAGGCGGAGACACCTTATGTACAGAAAGTTGCCCCATTGGTATCTGAAATAAATGAAATTTGCTCTCGATATGCAAAAGAGTTAGGTTTACCAAGCGCTCAAGAGCCAGTTAATCTCCCTTTTAGGTTCAAAAGACTTCTTGAAAGAGCGTTAATTCAAGATGATTTCTTTAGTTTTAAATCATATTCTGAGGGTAAAAAGGGAACTGTTGATAAGTTTTTTTATTCCGACGATAGTGGAGCGAGAGTTAACGCCTCAGCTAATGAAGGGGATGGTATTGAACTCTCCGATATTTATTTTGATACTAGGGAGACTATTGACGATCAGATGATGTTTAATAAGCTATGGATAACTTGGTTTTTGCCTGAATCGCATTCAATTAAAGAAAGTGAAGTCAAGATAGAAGCTAGTTCGAAATACTATTTAGTCCATTTCTTTAAATATCTTTCAGGAGGTGAAAAGGAACATGTACTTTCCACAATTGAGACGTTTAGGGAGTTATGATATCAATCCCTTGACCATTAATATGTTGGATTCTTGGCTAGCTGTACAAAGAAAAGCGGTACTTAGAAATTTATCACCTATACGATTTTCATTGCAAAGTAACGTTGATACCGATCTTGCTATTGATATGTTTTCACTTTCCTCCGCGCCTTCAATCGGAGTACTAAAACCAATTTTTAAGCCGATATGCCAGAACTGTGAAAGCCAAAATGGATATTATAGTTCATTGGATGATGTTCCTAATAAATCTATTTCATGTAGACACTGTGGTTATAATTTTAACCCCTCATCTAGACTTGACTTAATTGAAATAGTATTTGAAAGATGTTTAGAACCAGAACAGCCATTAATTGATGAAGGAATGCGTGATCAAGTCAATCTTCCTGGAGGAAACCGGGGAAATCAAGATAGCCTCCGAGCGTCTGATATTGTAAATCGTCCGAATAACGCTCGGAGGCATTTACTGAGCAAATTAGATAGTCGATACGAGGCTGCCCAATGAAGATTAAATACTTATTGTACTTTATCATTACTATTATTATACTTACTATTACAGTAAGTATAAGTTCTTCTTTAATAATGGCATATTTCAAAGCAAATCAAGATTGGGTAAGCGCTACAATTGGATTTGGAGGTAATGTAGTAGGAGGTATATTAGGTGGATATATAGCATATTTTGTGGCAAGGTATCAAATTGAGGAGAGTAAAAGGTCACAAGAGATTGCAGAGGAAAGAGATCTGTCGAATACTGCATTTATCCTTAAAGAGGAGATAAAAAATAACTCTTTAACTTTGGACTCAATTATAACCTCTGGGACAATTGATGCAACTTTACTAAAAATAGACTTGACGCGGGAAACGTGGTTGCTTTTTGCTTCAAAGATTGCCAGTAAGTTAGATGAGTCTTTATATATTAGTCTCAATACAATATATCGAAAAATACAGATTTTTCAAACAATGACGGTTGAAGAAATCAACACTGAAGTTACCTTGGAAAATATACAAAGGCTCAAATACCAATTGGATGACTCAATAAGAAAACTGGATGAATTTATCAATCGAAATGTATAGTTTGCATGATGAATTCTCCCTCTTACTATTGAAGGTTTTTTAGCCAAGAAAATTTGTCCTTCCTGTAATATAGAGTTAATTCACAAAATGTCCCATTCATATTATAATAGCTGTAACACATACGGAAGCACCGTTGTGCAATCCGAAAGCATCGGTGACACCCTACTGGCTACGCTGGTGGGGTATTTTTTTGTTTTGACCACCCGGAAAGAGCAGGCGATCATTCGGATTTTGGATTTTATATGTATTACAAAAGCCTTCCACTAAAGGAAGGCTAGTCATTTCAATTAAATTATTCATTTTTAACATATTTTCGCCAATTTAATAGAACTTTTATGAGGAGCGTACAGAACAATATTGCAAATGCTGCAATGATCCACCACTGCGGATCAATTATATACAATACGACTCCGATAAGCAGGACTGTTGTTATTATTGTGATTCTCACTTTCAACATTGTGCTTTTACTTGTCCGAGGCTCCAATTTTCGTATCGTAATTTGAATTATTATAGCAAGTACAACGAAAAATATTAAAGTGAATGAATTATAGATAATATCAGCTCCCTTTACTCATTATGCCTATCTCATGCTCCGATAGGGGCTGCTAAAGATGGGAATTAAGAGTTGCTTGTGATGGAATATCCTGTCCACATCAAGTTTACAGTAACTCCTTTACCTCTATCTTGGAGTTTCAGGACTTGAGCAAGAACGCCAGCCCCTGCGCCCATTATATAACCCCCAATTGATGGACCTTGACCCCCGGGTATAGCGGCAAATAGAGAAGCAATAAATGCAGCAGCAGTACCGGACGCTTCCATAGCAGATATATGATTTTGCGTTTCAGCATGACTAAATGTTACGGCTACACCCCACGGATAAACATTACTAAAAGCATTTGTACTGTATTGGTTACTGCCTTTAGTAGTTAATGTAATATCTCCTGTTTCTGTGCTCAAATATCCCTTTTTAATTTCGGCATTTATCTGTTCGAAAGCATTTACGAGCTTATCATACATTTCTGTACCAACCACGTCTTTGGCTTTTGCGTCCAGAGTATATAACCCATCTTTACCTAGAATAATGTATGGTTCAATCTTTGCTGCTGCTGATGCAATCTCATCAGCATTAATAACTGTTGGTTGACCTTTCTGATCTAAATTGTTTCCTAATTCACTGTTACTCACTGTTGGAGCAGCGAATGCGGCTACTGGAGCTACTGCTGTAAGAGCCAATACACCTGTAAGAATAATTGCTGTGTTTTTCAATTGTTTCATGGTACATGTACACTTCCTCTTCTATTTTTTTAGATTACTACATAAGATTACCATAAAAAAGGTATATATTGTTTATTTCTTTAAAGAAATCGGAAAAATGCAACTACTGAACTATTTTTCAAAAGTGTGCGACATTAATTTCAAAACAAAAGCGAATACCTCACAATAAGTTACAAAAGTTATTGACAACTGTTAAATTATGGACAACAATAGGATGAAATAATATAAAAATTTTGGAATTTTTATATGAAGGGTGGATATGATATGAAGCATACACCTACGATTAGAACAGAATTAGACAGATATCTAGAACAAAAGGGTTTGAGCTTAGCGCAATTTGGACAACTTGCAGGCATGAATAGGGGAATAATAAGTGCTATTGTGTCCGGGAATAAGTCTATGTCTGTTAACCAGCTTGACCGAATCACTGAGGCTATGGGTTTACCAGAAGGGGAGTTTTACGATCTGTTTATAGAAAACTTCATCATCGACCATCCCCCGAATATGAGGCGAATCGAGCCGTTTTTGTTTCGCTGTGCGGAGTTGGACAAGTTGGATGCGATCCGTCGAGTGGTGGGAGCCATCATGGACAATCTACTCTATTCGCCCAAACTATTTGATATTGCAGAAGGGTTGTTAGCACAGGGACGACATAATGCTGCGCTGCTGCTCTATGAGAGTGTAGCAGAAGTGGAGAAATACCAGCACTCCGAGCGATTGGCAATCTGCCATTATCGCATATTCACGATTCAGGTTGGAGACGATCAAAACCGAAATCTCAAGGCAGCTACACGTTTTGAATCTTTTGTCCATCGTTTAGATGAAATATATCAACTTGACGCATTTAAGGATCTGGCGAATGTGTATCGTTCTCTGCGTGAATGGGATCGTGTTTTGGAAGTTGCTAAGGATTTAAGGACTTTAGCCAAAGCTCAATACTCCATGACACATTCTCAGAAAAGGGAACAATATAAGAAGCCATTGCGACCGTTATTCTTCTATGTAGCTTTCAGTAATTCACTTATTGGAGGCGCTTATTACGAGCAAGGAAACTATGAGTCAGCCTTGCAAATAGCCTATGAATCTTGTGATTTGGAATGGGTTAAAGAGAGCGATGAAGAAACAATGCGCTGGAAAAACTTATTTCGGGAGTGGGGCGAGGCTAATGTATATTTGACCAAGCTTATGACTGGAGATATAGAAGTACTTCCTCTATTTACTGATCTCATCTCAACAAAAAAAGAGGAAATACTCCCGGGTTTATGGAATATAATGATAGTAGCCAATCGTTATAATTTAAATGTAGACGGTATTCTCAGTCAATTCGAGTGGGAAATATCAAATATACATGATCAAGAAGGAAGACAGACCAATGATAAGCAGAATATTAATGATCAACTTGTTGGATTTTTGAGTGAATTAGCTGACTATTATTTATCCAGTGGTCAGTACGAAAAGGGAATTAGTTACTTATTAGACTGTATGAGAATATCCACTATAATCAATAATGAGCACTCTATACTTCGTTGCGTGAGAATGTTTGAACCTTGTCGGAAATTTGTCACAGATGAAGCCAAAGTGGAGTATCACAATTTAGTGGAAATGGGGAAATGCCATGAAACGCATAATTAAAGGGATGTTCGTGACTACTTTTTTATTGGCGTTAGTAGTAAGCGCACAAACAATGAGTAGTCACGATTTTAGTATGTCACAGGCAGCTTCTAGTGGTGGTATTCAAGTGTTTGGCTGGCATATTGGAAGTTAGCGCGCTTGGCTAAATAGTATGGAGTGTTTGTTCGTTTCCAATCTAATTGAAAAGGTGTGGATGAACAATGTTGAAAAAATCGGTACTGCTGCTCATAGCGGTTAGCTTTTTGTTTATTGTTAATGTGCCAGATCAAGCTTTTAACCACCACCATAGCATTCAGCCTCAAGTTACCATTGGAGGATTTTAAAGCAAAAGCTCTGCTAACCTTAATTGGTCGGCAGGGCTTTTTGTTTTATTAGACTATAAACTCCGTAAACACCAGACAACGTAATAACCCCGATTGGTAGAGTGTCTTTTGTTTACCTGAATGCCCTGTCACAGAACGCATTTATACATATATTAAGGTGTACAACAAGTAAATGAGGTTCAAGCCATGAGTGGATATGAAGGTGGAGCTGGTTATGGTGGATACGGCGGATTTCATTCTAAAGGTGCAATCTTGGTATTGTTTATCCTGTTGGTAATTATCTCAAAAGCATTTTGGGTATGATTGGACTGGGAGCTCTGCTGGCGTAATGCTGGCAGAGCTTTTTTTATTGAGGTGATCGGCATGAACCATACATATAAAGTGTTAAAGTCTGATAGAGAACTATTTGCAGCAACATTAAGTCAGGTAAGAGTATATGTAGTAAAGCCGTTGAGTGAGGATATGGTGGGGGTTGTAGACTCCCTGTTTGCCGCACCTGCGGCACAGCGATTTTTTATTTTGCATTATATGGGGGAGTGTCAGCGTCGCTGTTACCAGGTGCGAAAAAATGTAAAATATAGTGAATATATTTGGGTTGACAGCACATTTGGACAGCAGTATGCTTGCTAGGGAAATATTGATGTCCTCGTTAGGTGAGGCTCCTATACGAACATAAGCCACTGCCCGGAAACATCGAAAGATGCCAATGGGTATAACAGGAATTGCCGGATTAAGGCTCTTCTTAATGTGGCTAAAGAACTTTGGTTCTTTTACGTCGTATAGTGCTAAAGCTCGACTTGGGGGAATCGGGTATTTGCATGCCTTATCTTGCATGCAGAACGACGCCCCTCCAGTTGAGCTGAGGGGCGTTTTTATTTCAATGTGTTAGGTATTGGCAGTGACATGGTTCCAGTGTGATCAGTAAAATATGGAGCCAACAACATGATAATGGGAGAGGGGGTGAACCATTCTTATGAGTAGTCGAAGTTCGTCTGAACCGGATCCAGAACCAGTGAGTCTATTGGCAGTCGGGTTAAAACTAGATACCGTAATTGAGGATGGTTGCAACTCCTCTCCTACGGGGTAGTATTGGGCCTGACTGCCTTAAAACAAGGAGGCAGTCGACATGTCAAAAATGAATTTTTTTCAAAAAAAGCAGCAAAATAAAAGTGCTGCTCATATTCAAGGCTTTGATATTGAATTGAATCAGGAAAATACTCGTCGTATTGATCGGCTAGTCGATAGTTACGAAAATAGCATTCTTTCTCATTTAGATGAAGCGTACCAAAGAACGACAAGCTGGTCAGATCGTCTTGCAGATCGGATTGCATCATTCGGCGGTAGCTGGAGATTTATTACTTATTTCGCTATCTTTCTGACCATCTGGATACTCTTGAACAGCTTGCCGTTTACTCGCTTTCATTTCGATGAACCTCCATTTATCTTGTTGAACTTGTGTTTGTCCTTTATCGCAGCATTCCAGGCTCCGGTCATTATGATGAGTCAGAACCGCCAAACTGCAAGGGATAAGCATGAATCGATCATTGACTTCGCGATCAACTACAAAGCCGAACAAGAGATTGACGATATGCAGAGCCACCTTCATCGGATCGAAGGCGAACTGATTGAGATTAAAAAACTCTTACTTGTTCTAAAACAACCGGATGAATGAAGAACACAAATGCCCCTTAGGATTATATGGAGGCACCGTGGAAAAGTTGGATTGTGAACACTAAACTAGACAATTTTTTTGTGGTGCCTCTGCTTGAACTCGGCCGGACTCAAGTAATCCAGAGAACCGTGAATCCGAATATGGTTAAACCAGTGTACATAGTCATGTAATTCTGTGGTTAGCTCAGCAAGACTTTCAAAATGACGTTTCTTCACAAACTCCGTTTTGAAAATTTTAAAAGTAGCTTCCGCAACGGCATTGTCATAGGGACAGCCTTTCATGCTTAAGGAACGCTCAATCTGAAAAGCCTTCAGCGCATCGTCGATGAGCTTATTCTTGAACAGACATGTAATAAGGCGTTTCAATTTACATAACCCAATTCATTTTTGAATATAGTCTATCAGAACTGGGAATATATATCCAGATTAAAAGTGTTCAACACCTGCAACTACTGAATAAAAGAATAAAGTAAATACCCTACTGGCATTAAGCTGGTAGGGTATTTTTTGTTTATAGATACAAATTTATTGTGCGTAACGAAAGCTGTCTCGCTGATTCGAGTTCCTGGATCTCATGAAAACATGTGGTGGACTTTAGAAGTTTATTGGTTATCGCCAAACCAAATGTTTTCAGTTCCTGTCCGAGTGTCCGTCCAAACGGTTACAAGGCGACCTGTTTGAGGAACAATGGCATTTCCAATGTAGTCTCCAATTAGAGGAAGGCCTGCGACACTAAACGAAGTTGTCGTAATACGAGTGTTTGTAAATGTTACTCCGCCGTCCCTTGATGTAGCAAGAAAAACATCAATATCAGGCGGATTTAATCGATTGGTATAATAGGAAACAAACACTGCTCCATCCGTTGGGGAAACGGTGATGGACGGGAAAAAGTTCTGGGATCCCACCGGACTGTTTGTAATAGGCGTCGGCGTGCCCCAATCTACGCCAAAATTTATAGAAGTTGTCATGAAAATATCGGAATAACCTTGACGAAAGTCTTGCCACACTGCATAAACATTTCCTTGGGACGTTGGTGCGTTTGAAATGTCCGCTGACATGGAGGGATACGTCAGACATCTGAATTGGTATCCTGGTAGTGGCGAAGGTGGAACAACGACCGGGGCAACCATGGTTTCCGTCTCGAATGTTGTTCCTCCGTCTAGTGATGTACGAGTTCTAAATTCGGAATTACCTGGAGGTTGGGTAATCCAACCCACGATGAGAATTCCATTTAATGTGATTGCAATTCCAGGGAATTCTTCAAATTCGGTGACTGAAGATAGGAGGCTTGGGCTAGAGTAAGTGTTTCCCCCATCTAGGGAACGATTGAAGAATATTGTATTTCCTGGTATAAATTGCGTGTTGTAATCGTGAGTGTAACCCGTGTAAATATTTCCGAAAAACGGGCTGGACCCTGCCTTATCGGCGGTAACAACCACCTGATCGTCATTGACAAACTGTCCAAATCCCTGGTTCACAATGACTGGCGGTCCGAACGAAGATGCATTGTCGTTAGAGGTATAGGACACAATCGATCCGCTGAGGGCGTTCGAATCAAAGGCGTGAGCTGCCACAACGAACGAATTGGGGAAAAAATAATCAATATGAGGCGCCTCTATGCCAGCGAACCCGGTTGGTAAAGGGAGTAACGTCGTGCTCCATGTTGCGCCTGCATCGATTGACTTGTATAAGCCAATATTCGGCGGTCCTGCCCTAAGATCTACAGCCACCGTCACCATAACGGAGGGATTAAGCCAATTTACTGCGATGGTTGGCTCAAACTGAGCACTAGTACTTGGAGAGATTTGTACGTTTACCATAGTTGCCTCCCCTTTATATTAAGGAAACTGTGGTTACTTCAACTTATGGGTTAAGTTGGGCAATTTGAGTGAGTTCTTCTTGCAGCACTTTTTGATGAGGAATCACGTTTCCAGATGAATCCGTTCCGAATACCGTGATGACTGTATCTGTTGGAACCGTGCCTGTAACAAGAAATTGAGCTTCGTAAGAAGTATTACCTGCGATGTTGAAACTAAGAATTTGACTAGTATTCGCATTGATCGTCAGTGAATTGGAATAAACCAGTGACTTACTCACTAAGCTATTCCATACGTAGATGTGATAGACAACGTTAGATGAAAAACTAAGATTATCATTACTAATGTTTATTACAAGGTTCGATGCAGGGGTCGTTCCCGTATTCGTAATTATTCCAGTTGTTGAAGCCATGAGAACACTCACTCCTTCTCTAAATGTTTTAGTTAGTATATGAATTGCGGGTCCATGTTGTGTGGACAATGTTACTCTTTTCTTGTCTTAGTTTGGTCATATTTTATATATCCCGAATGAATTCCTGAGGTGATCAGCATGGACCATACATATAAAGTGTTAAAGTCAGAAATCGAACTGTTTGCAGCTACGTATATGTAGTAAAGCCGTTGGACCTTATTTCTTTCGTAATCAGTTTGAATTTTGAGTAGATGTAAAGAAGTGATCTGTGGGAACTTAGCTGAAGGAGCCCTTCTTGTGCGAATTGCCGTTTAGTCTAGTCAATTTCTTTATTTATACATACTGTATACCGTATCTTATAAAAAGGAGGAGTTCATGTGAGTGAATGTGGACATGAGCATAAGGTAAAACATTTTGGTGCTTTCACGTCGCCAGCTGCAATTTTGGTACTTTTTATCCTGTTGGTTATCATCACTAAAGCCTGTTGGATTTAATATTTAAAGTATCGTGGCGGTAACGTCCAGTCCTTGTTTCGGTATAAAAGGCTCTACTGGTATGTAACCGGTAGAGCCTTAGTAATGTTTACCTGTATGCCCTGTCCTCTGACGTACTTGAGCTTATATTTATGTTGTACTGCAAATAAAGGAGGTTCAAGCCAAGAGCGGATATGAAGGGTAATGTAGTTGCTAGATCAATCAAGCTTACAGGCCAGATCGACAGCTCAGAAATGAATGCTTCAGATATAAAGGCCAGTACAGTTAATACGAGGTAGCAAGTTAATCGGTAATGAGATCGAGGGCGGTATCATTACAGGAGCCTTGTTCCGAACTGCTATTCATTTATTCAGATAAGAATGATACTGCAACATACGAAATAATACGCTAAAGAACGGGATAACTCGCTTAAGAACGGTAAATCTGATTCCTTTCAAACAATCCCCATACCTGCTCTGCCATGTATTTAGGTAGATGAGGCATGTTATTTAACCACCATTCAATTACCCCGGTGAACGCAAAGGCCATAAATTGCGTAATCAATTGCTTGTCATACCCCTTATTAAGGTCCTCCATATTGACTTGATCTTTTATGTTCCCTGCCACGATCTCCAGCATATGCTCCCGAAAAGCAGGGATTCCTTTATTCGAAAGCATGGAAGTGTAAAACGTATGGTTCTGCTCAAAGTATTGAAAAACAGGTAACAATGAATGGATAAAATTAACTTCCTCTTGGTTTGGATCGGTCGAGATGCAAATAGAAATCATTTTGCTCAAATACTCATCGATGCATTTGTTAAGAAGATCGTATTTATCGTTGTAGTGAAATCATGTTATAACAAATTTATATTTTTTATTTCAAGTTTATTTACATCCTGATCAAGGAGACCCTGAAGTTGAAAACATATTGAAAAATATCAACAAGACAAACAACCAATCAATGAATGAATGGGACGCTAGAGAAGCTTGAAAAGCTGGCTGAGAGCAATAGGAGTATTGAGCTGAAAGAAAAGCTACTTGGTTAGTTATGGATTCTGAACGGAATAGGAACAAAACAATCCCCGCTAACCTTAACTGGTCGGCGGGGAATTTTTTCGTCGAAGTAATTTCCGCTTAGCCTTGTCAAATTTATTGAATGACACATACGGTATACAGTATCTAAATAAAAGGAGGGATTCATGTGAGTGAATGTGTTGGAGGAGCTGAACGTAGGGAAGAGCGTAGGGAAGAGCGTAGGGAAAACTGTTTTGGTGCTTTCACATCGCCAGCAGCAATTTTGGTGCTCTTTATTCTGTTGGTTATCATCACTAAAGCTTGTTGGGTTTAATTTTTAAAGTAATGTCACGGTAATGCCCGATCAGTGTTTCGGTATAAAAGACTCTATCGGTATGTGATCGATAAAGCCTTTGTAATTATTACCTGTATGCCCTGTACTCTGACGTATTTGTGCATATATTATGTTGTACTACAAATAAAGGAGGTTTAAGCTATGGGTGGATATGAAGGTGGAGCAGGTTATGGTGGATACGGTGGATTTCATTCTATAGGTGCAATCTTGGTGTTGTTTATCCTGCTGGTAATTATATCAAAAGCATTTTGGGTATAATTTGACTGGGGGCTCTGCGGGCGTATTGCTGGCAGAGCCTTTTTGTTGAAGGAATTTCCATACCATTCACCAAATGAATTATTGAGGTGATCAGCATGAACCATACATATAAAGTGTTGAGTTCAGATATCGAAGTGTTCGCAGCAGTATTAGGCCAGATAAGAGTATATGTAGTCAAGCCGCTGAGCAAGGAAATGATGGAGGTTGTAGACTGTGGTGGTGCAGTAGAACAATTCTTGCCTGATTCGACCAAGATTAACGGAAAGTATTTCATGAGAAATCAATTTGAATTTAGAGTAGATGTAAAGAAGGACTCCACTGTGTATAACTGGTGAGAGTCCTTTTTCATACCCAATAAAAAAAATATGCAAATATATAGATTATATTTTAGATCAGCAAGTTTATGTTTAGACACCCCTTTCTGAATTTTGTTTTTCTTTGAATATATTAATCAAAGGAGCAATTTTTAATGAAAAAGATTTTCGGTTTAATTTTATCTATTACTTTATTATCTGTACTACTCATTCCATTATCTTCAGTCAGTGCGTATTCAGGTGGATTGTCCAATGGAAAGCAAGCCATCCTGAGCAGCACACTATGGGGAGAAGAGTGAGTCAAGTCTACTAGCTACTGATAATAATAATAAAACAGGGATCTCCCTAAAATCACAATATTTAATTATCGATTTAGGAGCTAGTTACATGGTTAGGTCCTATCGTTTTGATGCAACGGGATCCATAAGATGGGATATGTATAATAGTGCTAAAGGTTACATTGCAGGATTTGGCACTAGTTCTTATCCCATGAATGGTACTGTTTTTAAAGGCTACTCTTCCAATTCGAGATATTTAGTCTTGAGTGGAACTGGAACAATTAATGAACTTGATGTATTTACCGAAAGTGAAGCTCCTGTTGCCGTTCAAAATTTAAAAGCTGTTGGCGGAGAATCAAAAGTCACATTAAGTTTTGACTCGGTTGCCAATGCTACAAGTTATACGGTAAAAAGGTCTATAAAATCTGGTGGTCCTTATGAGAACATTGCAGACATGATTAAAGATACCTCCTTCACAGATAGCACCGTTAGGAACGGTATAACTTATTATTACGTTGTAACAGTCGTTAGTGATGGAGGGGAAAGTACATTTTCAAATGAAGCTTCAGCCACTCCAAATACAGTAACAATTCCTGATCCTAACCCAACTACTGAACCAAAGCCTTCAGAACCTGATGAACCTTTACCGGGTGATCGTGCCATAGTGGTAGTAACCATGACAACAGGATTGGAAAAAGAATTTGATCTAAGTATGAAAGAAGTCAGCGATTTCATTTCCTGGTATGAAGGAAAGCAAGCCGGAGCAGGGAAGGCTTCGTATGCAATTAATAAGCACAATAACAATAGAGGACCGTTCACTAATCGAAAGGATTATATTCTGTTTGATCGGATTCTCACTTTTGAAGTAAGTGAATATACGAAATAAAAAAATGAATCCCCGCTAACCTTAACTGGTCGGCGGGGAATTTTTTCGTCGAAGTAATTTCCGCTTAGCCTTGCCAAATTTATTGAATGACACATACGGTATACAGTATCTAAATAAAAGGAGGAATTCATGTGAGTGAATGTGTTGGAGGAGCTGAACGTAGGGAAGAGCGTAGGGAAAACTGTTTTGGTGCTTTCACATCGCCAGCAGCAATTTTGGTGCTCTTTATTCTGTTGGTTATCATCACTAAAGCTTGTTGGGTTTAATTTTTAAAGCAATGTCACGGTAATGCCCGATCATTGTTTCGGTATAAAAGGCTCTATCGGTATGTGATCGATAAAGCCTTTGTAATTATTACCTGTATGCCCTGTACTCTGACGTATTTGTGCATATATTATGTTGTACTACAAATAAAGGAGGTTCAAGCCATGGGTGGATATGAAGGTGGAGCAGGTTATGGTGGATACGGTGGATTTCATTCTATAGGTGCAATCTTGGTGTTGTTTATTCTGCTGGTAATTATATCAAAAGCATTTTGGGTATGATTTGACTCTGGCCTCTGCCGATGTGATACTGGCAGAGGCTTTTTTTGTATCTTGAATAACGAGTGGGAGAAGCATGGCGGATATATGATTAGTTTTGGGAGAATGCCTTTTATATCCTGGCGTATTCCTCCGCAAGAATAGAGTACAAATATGAATCATGAAATTCGCCTTTGTAATACCAGTGTTCACGCATCAGACCTTCACGTTGCATTCCGAGCTGTTGCATAACCATCTCAGAAGCCTTATTTTCTGGACGACATGTTGCATAGATGCGGTGGACAGCAAGCGTGCTAAATCCAAAGCCTAGCAGTGTTTTTGCTGCCTCTGCTGCATAACCCTGCCCTTGATAATCTGGATTCAATACATAACCCAATTCTGCATTAGTATCTTTCACATGAATACCTATACACCGATCAGGATTCCATTGTTTTTTAGACATACGGCTAGTTCGTAATCTTGTCTTGGCTGTTCCTGCTGTGAAGCTGGAACTTGTTCTATATACGCCTTTGTATCTTCTTCTGTATTCGGCCCCCATGCTGTGTGCCTGGTGACTTCAGGCAATGAAGTGTACGTATGTATACTTTCCCAATCGGATCTGCAAATATCACGAATGATGAGCTGATTTGTCTCAATTTGCATAACTACTCCTCCTGTCTATATTCAAAAGGCTCTACTCCGTTTTTAAAAACAATCAACAACTCATTCGAATTTTGTACGTCCCCGTAGCCTTTAAACGTTGTCCCCGCCATCTTTCAATGAATCCAATTGGATTCACTTCCTTCTCATGGCTAAAGCACACGTTTGTTAAATTTGAGCAAAAAAAATACAGATGGCCCAATTTCGGGTCGCCTGTACCTCGGTTGAAAATAAGTCATTCACTGTCAGTAAATAAAACGAACATATGTACTTATTCAACATGATTTATTTTAAGTTTAAACTGTTTTTTTGTCAAGCAAATGTGTTTTTGCGAGCCTATGAATTCATAACGATAATGGCTCAACATAGATTAACAAATTCAAGTTTTTGGTATCTTCCGAACAAAAAAATTTGAGAAATGAAGAAAAAAAGGCTGGCTTTTTTGAAAAAAAATGTGCTAGTGTGATCTAGCGAGAAACAACGAGTTCGTTCAACATTTGAAATTCTTGTTAAATATTAGCTCGTCTTTGTCGCCTCACAGCTGTCTGTCTTCAAGGCATTGCTGCGTGAAATCCAAACATAGGAGGAATATTATATTGACAACGAACACGGAAAGAAACGAAACAAAAATCGCGATTATTGGACTAGGCATTCAAGGAACTGCAATCGCCCGCATGCTACTCGATCTGGGGTATAAGGTCATCGGTGCGGTAGATCCCGGCGAAAAGCTTGGTCGTCCGTTCAACGACTATGTGAAGCATGCGTCAGCCTCCGATACGAAGATTTTTGGTACAATCTCTGATCTGATCGCTAATGTTGGTGCACCGGATGTCTCTATAATCTCTGCATCTGTGTCGGCAGAGGTAGTCGTCGATATTGCGATCGAGCTTATGAAAACCAAGTCTCAAATTCTTACACTTCATGGACGAATATGCGAAGCTTCTGGCGAACTCTTCGAGCGACTTGATCGAGTTGCCAAGGAAGAGGGCGTTTCCGTTATGTCTACAGGGATTCAGGACATGGTGTATGTCTATCTCCCAGTGGTTCTCATGGGAGCCAATCATAATGTTTCATTGTTCAAAATCCAGGATTTCGCGGATACAGCTGAGTTCTCGTTCGATTCCGGACAGCAGGATGCCGGCATGGCCCTGAATGAAACGGAGTTCGAACAGTGGCGTCAAAAGCAGATCGCTGGTAATACGTCAATCCAAGGTGCACCTTTGCGAGAACTAGCACGTCGCATGGGCCTGACGCCAGGTGAATTGAATTTCGACATTCAACCCATTTATGCTAAAGAGCGTCTTGAATGGCCCGGTGCCAATATGGTTCTTGAACCCGGAATGGTTATTGGTTCAAATGCTGTGGTGTCATTCGAGACAGAAGAAGGGGTCAGGTTCGAAGGACTGCTGACGTTTAAGCTCGCAGAAGGAGAGGAAACATCTGGCCATGTCTATGTAGCGGAGGGTGCACAAACCATCCGGGTCGCGATTACCGAAATTGATCAGCATATCACCACAGATATGGCCGTTGTGCGGCGCGTCCCTGATGTCCTGGCAGCAGCGCCCGGTTTCATCAGGCTTGCCTTGTTGGAAGCAGGCCGCTACGTTCATCCGGCTGTGCACACCCCGTCTTGAAATAGTTTAAGCGATGCCGGGTCGCGTCTGTAGGAATCCTTTGCGTGGGCCTTCAAGACTGACACTGCATGGGCGTAAACAATCAGTTACAAAATAGCATGATATGATGAGATAAGCAATGTCATCGTATGGAAAAATGCATCCCCGCTAAGAATATGTTTAAATTCTAGTCAAATACCTATTAATGTTAAATATTCTCTAATTAAGATAAATAGAGGAGGGAATCTGTTGGAGAAAGACTACTTATTGAATGAATGGCACTGTGTATATGTTGCCTCTGAATTAAAAGAAGAGCCAAAACAGGTTCATATTTTGGGAGAGAGGGTTGTTATTTATCGAACTGAATCCGGTGTCCATGCTTTCAAGGATCTGTGTATCCATCGGGGCGCAGCTCTTTCCCTGGGGAAAATTAAAGATGGGATGTTGGTATGTCCTTATCATGCCTGGGAATACAACAGCGAAGGAGAATGCGAAAAAATACCGGCTCTTGCTTGTGGGAAGACGATTCCCAAAAAGGCGAAAGCAATTGTGTATCAGTGCATTGAACATATTGGATTTATATGGGTTAATATTGGTGAAGAACCAGCCTCAATAATTGAATTTCCGGAATTTAATCAAAAGGAGTACCGAACACTCATTGTAAGAGGATATGAAGTTAAAGCCAATGGACCACGCATTATCGAAAACTTTCTGGATATTGCACATTTAATGTTTGTCCACGAAGGAATGCTGGGTGATGGAGATCATGCAGAGATTCCATCATTCGATATTAATTTTGTGGAGGGGCGGTATATCACAACTGAAATACCAATATATCAGCCTAATCCGGATGGCCGTTCCAACGGAGGGTACTCCAATTATGTTTATGAAATATTATCACCCATGACTGTCCGCTTTAAAAAGAAAGCTGTAGATTCCGATGATGAATTTACGCTACTCATGTCAGTGGTGCAGGAAAAGGATGGAGTGTCCAAAGCCTTTATGTTGCATTCAAGGAACTACGATCTTGAGCAATCGGATGAGCCCTATACCAAATTTCTTGATATTGTAATGGCACAAGATATAGATGTGATCGAGAGCCAAAAACCCGAGTTATTACCTCTCGACTTACAGGAAGAAATGCATCTCAAATCAGATGCTCTCAGTATTGTTTATCGCAGATGGCTTAAAAAGCTTGGCGTTGAATCCGGAATTGCTTGATGTAATTAAAAGGGCAATTTAAGAAAGTAGTCTTAGCGTGATCCGCTACGGCGAAGCATTTTCCCGGGCATGGCTATACCGTCGTCGATTCCCATCTGGATCTGCCGACGGTGCCGCAGATCGGACACGGATGGAGCAGGTGGAATGGGTGCCGTTCAGACGGGCAATCGCCGAATATTACGGAACGGTGGAAGCATCTGTAATGGCGATTGAAGCGGGCGCGGACATGAACGCCCTAATGTAATGGGGAAGCTGGACTTCCCCTAATGGAACATAACTAACGTCGTCCTGTCAGGGCGGCGTTTGTTTATTTTGCCGGGCTTAATATCCGCAGGATACTCGTCATAGGAATAAAGGTTATCCAATCGCCCGGGTAAGTCTGGGCTTATTCGATAGCGCTTTGAACGAAGAAGATAACAGGCAGCTTTTCTTTGTAAAACCAAAATAAACAAAAATAAAACAAAATAATATCTGTGTTTAATTGTTGACACCAAAACAAAATAAAGATAAAATTACGTATGTGAAATGTTTCACTTTTAAGAATGGTTCCGTATTTAGCGATACATCAAGAAGTGAATCCTTTAGGAGGCCGATGTTTATGAGCGCACATGTATTTTTTGTACCGTCTATCAATCTAATGGGAAAAGGCTGTTTGCATGAAGTTGGACCCTATATAAAAGAACTGAATTTAAACAAAGCACTAGTCGTGACGGATAAGTTTTTGATGAAAAGCGGTATTGCAGGCAAGGTCACATCCTTGCTGGACGAGATTGGTTTGGACTATGCGGTATATGATGAGGTCAAACCCAATCCGACCTGTAAAAATGTACATGATGGCGTTCAATTCCTGCAGGAAAATGGATGTGACTTTTTAATTTCCATTGGGGGAGGATCACCACAGGATACGGCTAAGGGAATCGGCATTATTGCTACCAATGGGGGACATATAACCGAGTATGAGGGCGTTCATAAATCCAAGCATAAATCGCTGCCTATTGTCGCTATTAATACCACGGCAGGAACATCGGCTGAAATCACGATCAATTATGTCATCACGGACGAAGAACGCAAGGTCAAAATGGTTATGGTCGACAAGAATAGTGTAGCTACTATTTCGGTCAACGACCCTGAACTAATGGTAGACAAACCCGCCGCGTTAACGGCAGCTACAGGACTAGATGCTTTGACCCATGCCATTGAAGCTTTGGTTACTCCAGGTTCCTATCCTGTTACGGATGTGACCGCTTTGGCAGCAGTAGAGATTATTTTTAATCATTTGGCCCGTACAGTGAGCAACGGTCATGATATAGAAGCACGTGAGCAAATGGTATACGCTATTTTCTTGGGAGGACTTGCATTTAATAATGCCGGATTGGGTTACGTTCATGCGATGGCGCATCAGCTTGGGGGCGTATACGATTTGCCTCATGGTGTTTGCAATGCCATGCTGCTGCCGATTGTGGAGGAGGAGAATGCCAAGCATGTACCAGAGAAATTTCGTGCCATCGCTAAGGTCATCGGTTTTGAAGACAAGGGGAAAACAGATAAGGAATGTGCAGATTATGTAATCCAAAGAATCAAAGACCTGTCGAAGGAAGTTGGGATTCCTTCCAAACTTTCTGAACTGGGTGTAAATGAAGTGGATTTGGATCTGCTTGCCGAAAACTCAATGAAGGATGCTTGCGCTCCGGGCAACCCGTTCATACCTACCAAAGAACAAGTTATCGAGATGTTTAAGAAAATTCTTTAAATAAAAGCTGATATTATTTTGTTATATACTGTAAGGGCTGTCCCAGGAACTGATCGAAGCATACTGGGAACGGCCCTTTTTATTCGCATTTTCTGCTAAGAGATTTGTGAGACTAGAGATAAGACAACCCCATTGAATATTAATGGCACTACTCTCTCGGCTAAAGCTGTAGGAGACTCTTTTTTTCCTTCCACATTCCAGCGAAAGGTTACACCATAAACGGACCAGCTTAAAATGGTTGCAGCAAGCTCCAGCGTTCTTTGATCTGTATTGTTGGTTGCTCTTGTTACGAGCTGAAGTATGAATTGCTCTAATTGATTCTTAATATGTTCTTCCAGGATCGGTGCGACTGAATTATATTTATGGATGCATTGGTTACTAGTGTCATGATAGTCGCATAATGAAAGAATAAGCTTCTGAATGGTCTCCTCGGTCAAATGTGCCTTGGCATCAATTCTATTGATCACATGCCTCGAAAATCCATCGGACAAAAGGGTTTCAAGCAGTGCATATTTATCTTGAAAATGTGCATAGAACGTAGCACGGTTAATGGTGGCTTTTTGGGTAATGTCATTGATCGTAATAGTGTAGAAGTCTTTCTTATTTAATTGGTCAACGAATGCGTCGAGAATTAACCTACGTGTTCGAATGACGCGCGGATCGTTTGGGTTGGGTGAAGTTACACCAGGCATCTTTAAGACACTCCTTTCAGATAAATCAAATGATTCCCCCATTATAAACATGTGTTGTTTTGTCAACAAGTGAATTTAGATATACAACAATTTCATAACCCTTTTGGTTAAGCAACAGAATGAACATTTTGTCGGTTGAATAATAAATTAAACATTGTTAACATTTCACTTGCACCCCGTTTGATGGTGCACGAGCCTTTTATATAATTGCTAAAACGATAAAAGAAAATGGGGAGGTACAATTCTTGAGTAATCAACCGCAAAATGTCCATTCAACAAAAGCTTTATTTCAACCTTATACCATTCATAATCTGACCCTGCAGACTCGCATTGTAATGCCGGCAATGGGCCGCGCTTTTTCACCAAATGGTGTACCAGGACCGGATGTTGCTGCTTATTATCGCCGTCGCGCAGAGAATGGTGTAGGTCTTATTATTACTGAAGGTGCAGTGATTGACCATCCGGCTGGAACAAGTGAGCCGAGGGGGCCTAATTTTTATGGGGAAGCGGCTTTAAACGGTTGGGCTGAAGTGGTCAGACAGGTTCATGAAGCCGGTAGCAAAATTTTTCCACAGATTTGGCATATGGGGATGGCTCGTCCTTTGGGATCTCAGCCGAACCCGGAAGCGCTGTCGATTGGTCCATCGGGGCTGGACCTGGAAGGAAAAAAAGTGACCGAGCCGATGACAGAAGAAGAGATCGTCAAGGTTATTGGGGCCTATGTCGATGCAGCTGCGAATGCAAAACGACTGGGCTTTGACGGCATTGAAATTCATGGAGCGCACGGCTATCTGGTTGATCAATTCTTTTGGGAGAGAACGAACCAACGTACGGATCGCTATGGTGGCGATATCATAAAACGTGCTCAATTCGCCATTGAGCTTGTGGAAGCTATTCGTGCTGAGGTTGGCCCTGACTACCCTATTGCCATGCGCCTATCCCAATGGAAAATGAATGATTACAACGCAAAGCCGTTCGATACACCGGATAAACTGGAGCAATTCCTGAATGTATTAGTACAAGCGGGCGTGGACATCTTCCATTGCTCGACACGTCGCTTTTGGGTACCTGAATTTGAAGGCTCCGATCTGAGTTTTGCCGGATGGGTGAAGAAGCTGACTGGAAAAACCACGATTACGGTTGGCTCTGTAGGCCTGGATGAGGATTTTGTAAGTCTCTATACGGAAGGGAAAGTGGCAGGACACCAAGATATTAATGAACTTCTGGAACGGCTGGACAACAATGAATTTGATTTGGTAGCTGTTGGGCGTGCGCTTCTGGGCGATCCTGCATGGGCTACGAAAATACGTGAAGGTCGAATTCATGATCTTCAAGCCTTCACACCTGAGGTACTTAAAACGCTCAACTAAAATATCTCATGCTTCGAATATCTCTTCATTTCATAAATAAACAATGTAAGCCAGAATACTCAAAGCCATAGGAACTTTGGGTATTTTGGCTTTTTAATGCGTCTGCAACAGCAGTCCACCATCAACCATTTTGAATTAAGTCATCACAGATTCCCACTTGCTCATTTTTTTACTCAAGAACTCCTGAAGCTCCTCTTCATTGTTGCTTAACTTATAAAATAAAGAAAGGGCAACTTGAATCATTCATACATTAAAACCAAATCAGACTGACACAAATACTTGATATATATAGATGTCTATGTAATAATGCTTGTATGTTAAAAAATAACGCAGCTGCACTGATAGGAACCATTAGAGACTCGATCAATAAATTGATTGTGACTGAGCTCGAATCAAATGGAGTTGAAGGGATTGTTCCTACCCATGGTGGAATATTAATGTTCCTCTATCAAAAGGACGGGCTTTCCATTAAGGAATTGACGCAGAAAATTTCTCGTCAGCAGCCCACAGTCACTGTTTTGGTCGACAAGCTAGTGAAGTTGGGGTATGTCGAAAGAAAAAAAGAAAGGGAGGATAGCAGAGTTACCCTGATTTATCTGACCGATAAGGGGAAAGAGCTGGAGCCTGTATTTGAGGCGATCTCCAATAGATTAAAAGAAACCATTTATGGTGGTCTCAAAGACGAAGAAAAGGAACAACTGGAATATCTGCTGGAACATGTAAAAAACAGATTATAAATTTTTTTGAGTAAATGCATAGATATCTATATGAATGCCAAAATAACAATAAAACATCTGGAGGTTATTGAAATGAAACATCTTATCATCTATGCTCACTCTAACGCTGAAAGTTTCAATCATGCGATACTGGAAACCGTTGTAAATACCTTGAAAGAAAAAGGCGATGAAGTCGTTGTACGCGATCTATATGCCCTTGATTTTCAACCTGTATTAAAACCTGAGGATACTGCCGCTATGAGAGCTGGGCAAACTCCGGCTGATATCAAAGTAGAGCAGGAATTTATCTCGCAGTCCGATACGATCACCTTTATTTCTCCCATTTGGTGGACAGGTCTTCCTGCTATCCTGAAAGGTTACGTTGATCGTGTATTTGCCTACGGCTTTGCATATACGGCTGGTCCGGAAGGGATTAATAAGCTCCTTACAGGTAAAAAAGGTTTTATTGTGAATACACACGGTACCCCCAACGCGATCTACGATGAAATCGGTATGAGCGCAGGATTGAAGATCACTTCGGATACGGGGATTTTTGATTTCGCTGGGATTGAATCCGTCGGTCACTTGCTGCTTGGAAGTATCGGCTACCTTGATGAAGATGGCTATAAAGGACTGTTGAAGCAGGTCCAAGACACCGTCAAATCGCTGTTATAACGAAACTATATTATCACATTAAAAGGCTGTTCTTACCGTTAAGAAATGTACGGCAGTCTTCAAATGATGAGGTCAACCAGCATTTACTGGTTGGCCTTTTCTTCTATATAAGCTGACTCTGAATGCGTAGTGGCAATACATGAAACTTTTAAGTTCAGTTTATATAGATGCTAATATCCTTCGACGGTTTTGGAATTTTCCTCTACGATTAAGGACATGTAAACGTCAATAGGATCCTCATTTTCAACTTTAAAACCAAACCGTTCATAAAGACGTCTGGCAGAGCTTCCTTGCAGGACATTTAAGGTTATGCGCTTTCCTTTTACATCATTTTGTTCAAGTAGATTTTTTAATACTTGACTGCCGACCCCTTTACCTTGGTAATTGGGGTGAATATAAAAATGCTCCAATAAATAACCGTCTAACGTCGGTTTAAAAGCTATGCAACCAACAAAAGAAGAATCTACTTCGATGATCCAGGTATGTACAGAGTCGAATGCATCACGGAAGCGTTGACGAACTTTTTCTTCATCAAATCTTCCTAACCTGGTTAAATCGTTACGCAGTACAATGGCCCGTAAATGAGCAATGGTTTCAACATCGGAATTTTGGGATTGGCGAAGAGTAAAAGGTTTCATCTAATGTAACAACTCCTTTATCATAAACAGGCAAGAGGTGACCAGCATATTTTTTCTTATTCGACGCTGGGTTCTCATAACCCTTGTATTAAAATTCACAAATAATTCATTGTTATTATCGTCAGCAATTCATTATAGTACATAGTATTAATAGTTAACTGTATGTATTATGTGTTTTACGGAGGTTCACTATGAAAGATTATGAATTAAGAGACGATTTGAGAGAATCCGTTAACCGGATTTATAACATGGAGTTATTCAGCAGCCTGACGGAGCTTGTCCAAGGAGAAAACCATGTGCTTCAATATTTAGTTCAGCATCGAGATGATGAAATTAATCCATCCTTACTCAGTGACCACCTGTATGTATCCAGATCGAGAATTACGGCAGCGCTTACTGCCTTAAGAAAAAAAGGCTATGTGACCATGGAAATGTCTGAGCATGACAGACGACGAATGTGTGTAAGGCTCACACCAGAAGGTGCATCCCTGATTAAACAGAAACAAGAGAGGATTGAAGGCTATTTTGAAGCGCTGGTAGAAGGTTTGGGTGAGGTCAATGTCAAGGAATTTATACGATTGATTGAGCTTTCCATGAGTATCATGAATACGGATTCTACTGACAAATAACATAATGTGAGGGTGTACAGATGAGGTATAAAATAATAGCAGATAGCTGCTGTGACTTAACGACAGAGCTTAGAGAAGAAATGAAAATCACGACGATCCCGTTAAACATGACATTGGGAGAAAAATGCTTTGTAGATGATGAAACGCTAGATTTACCTCAATTTATGGAAGAAATGAAAGCCTGTACAGCCAAGATCGGATCAGCTTCGCCGTCTCCCATGCTGTATAAGGAAGCATTTCAAGGTGAGCATACTTCTTTTGCCATTACATTATCCAGCAATCTGTCCAGTTCGTATTCAAGTGCATTAGTTGGCAAGGATATGGCGGAGGAAGAAGGGGCTGATGTTCATGTATTCGATTCGAAAAGTGCGTCGGCTGGACAAATATTGTTAGCTCTAAAATTACGCAAGCTGATCGACGAGGGGTATCATAAAGGAGAGATTATTTCTTCACTGGAAAGCTTTATCACGAAGATGAAAACCTATTTTGTGCTAGAGAACCTGGACAATTTGGTGAAGAACGGACGAATGAATAAAATTACGGGAAAGATACTTTCATTCCTGCATATCAGACCCATTTTGGGTTCAGACGGTGACGGAAATATCGCATTGTTTACCCAAGCGCGTGGTCAAAATCAAATCATTGAAAAGCTGGCAGATACCATTGAAAAAAGTGGTCGGGCTACGGAGGGGGAAAGCATTGTGATTACCCACTGCAATAATCCCGGGCTTGCGGAAAAGCTAATGAATGCGTTAAAGAACCGCTATGAATTTAAGGATATTCTGATTGTGTCCACCAGAGGAATCAGTTCGATGTATGCCAATGACAAAGGAATTATTATGGCGTTTTAAGCTTTTGGAGTGAAAGGTGCTCTCTTATTAAATCAAGGTTTATGCCAATTGAGCCTGAGTTGGTGTAAGCCTTTTTGACATGCTGATAAATACATTGAAATACTATGAATAATATGGAGCAGGGAAAAAAATATGACTCATACGAGTACAAACGAAGTCATACGCACCAATTTCAGATTCACCCGGAAGCACGGGTCGGTTGGGTGACATTGTAACAGATGGAAAGCTGCCCTCAGGCGGGTATCATCACCATATTGGCGGCAATGTATGGAATGGAGAAGGTAACCCCCATCCTCCCGCTCATGCGACAGGGGTTAAGGAAATTATACTGCTGCTTCCTGACGATGGATCTTTGTGGAAGCTAAAAAACACATAGAGCTTGACGGCCATGCAACCTATGGAGAAGTGAATGAATTTTCTGCATGACCCAAGCGGAAACAAGCTGGTGTTTGATATTAGCAGATGAGCAGGTCAGCCATACGTTAAACCGGATGTATCCATGTCTAACTTAATTTTTTGATAACCACGGAAGCATTTACGTTGGCTTGGGTACCTCCAGCCAAGGTTTGCAGGGTAACCGCAGCGGCAGAGCTATGATTTCGCAGGGTAAGGACATCACCGGATGCTAGAGCGAGGATGGCCTGCCCTGTGTTTTGCTGCGTACCAGCTCCTGAGCCGTATATGGTTCCTGCTGCCAGAGTGCCATTGATAAATATGGCAAATTGGCCTGGCTCTACACCCGATACTGAAAAGTTAACTTCATAGTTCCCCGCATCGGTAACTGCAATCTGCGTAGTACCGGGAGCATGGGTAATTC
The DNA here is from genome assembly GCF_059417685.1 of Paenibacillus sp. LT-B23. Classification (NCBI taxonomy): domain Bacteria; kingdom Bacillati; phylum Bacillota; class Bacilli; order Caryophanales; family Paenibacillaceae; genus Paenibacillus; species Paenibacillus sp. LT-B23. The sequence goes on from NZ_JBSQBM010000003.1 coordinate 239,460, forward strand.
CAGGTGTAAGTATACCGTTCGTATCGAAAATGACATCCGCTTCTATTGGAACGACTCGGGATCCTAAGTTGTAGATATAACCAAACTGAGCTATTCCACCTGCGGTTCCTGTAGCTCCCGTCGCCCCGGTGGCCCCCGTTGCTCCTGCGGTACCCGTAGCCCCAGTGGCACCTACCGCACCCGCAGGACCTGCTGGGCCGACAGCCCCTGCAACGCCCGCAGGACCTGCTGGACCGACAGCCCCTGCAACGCCCGCAGGACCTGCTGGACCGACAGCCCCTGCAATGCCCGCAGGACCTGCTGGACCGACTGCCCCTGGAATGCCCGCAGGACCTACGGGACCTGCTGGTCCAACCGCACCCGCAGCTCCAACTGCGCCCGCAGTGCCCACAGCCCCCGCTGCGCCTACATTTCCGGCAGCCCCAACGGTGCCCGCAGTACCCACAGCGCCTGCTGCGCCCACATTTCCGGCAGCCCCGACATTTCCGGCAGCGCCCACATTTCCCGCAGTTCCGACGGCTCCAGCAGTACCCACAGCGCCCGCTGCACCTACGTTACCTGCTGCACCTATAGCTCCAGTTGCGCCTGTTATACCTAAAACATTTTGAGGTATATTTACACGGACGATTTGCTTTCTGACGACGATTTCCTTGCAAAAGCACTTTCGTTTCGAATGGCATTTTCTCTTCGGACGTTTTTTACTAAACCAAGAGCGGATAAAAACGTCTTTTTTACGGCCTTTCTTTCGTTTCAATTCGGGACGACCCAATACAAACACCTCCATATCGATTTGTTGTATACTACTCCATTCATCCATGGCAGGCATGGACATCTGTCCTGTGGTTGATAGGCAATGATCTATTTTTGGATAAAAATGGGTCTTTGTACTGGTGCATTCATCTAGTTATATAAAAATAGCGCCCCCAGCTGTTACCTTGGTTCACACCAAGGAACAGCCGAAGGCGCCAGAAGAAGCGTGCCGTAATTATGAAGCGGTTTGAAGCCGCTTTTTGCGCATGTATATAGCGTACAAAATGCCGCCTAGCAGGCACAAGGTACAAGCGAAGCCTGCCAGCAACCAGGCTGAATCGACAGCCCCGCCGCGATCCATGCTGTGTCCGAGCCATAATGGCAGCAGAGCGCCCCCGACTCCACCTGCGCCAATAAGCAGGCTGGTTGTGGATTCTTCTGTGCCGGGCATCATCTTGCTGGCAAAGACGAGTGCGATCGAAAAGATACCGGACATGCCTAGCCCTAGCAACGCGATAAGCACAAAGGCACCAGCAGTTCCCTTGACCAGCGGGAACACGCAGAGGAGCATGGTCGCAGCAAGCGAGCTAAGGGCAACAAAGACACCATAGCCGTACCGGTCGGCAATGTTTCCTGCGAACAGTCGCCCGGCCGCCATTGCCAGCCAGAAGCAGGTAACACTGAGTGCCGCCTCGGCTTGAGAAAGGCCCAGCCGTTCAATGAACATAGAAGGTAGGAAATTGGCAAGGCTCATTTCTGTCCCTACATAGATAAAGAAAAAGATGATAAACAGTGCCAGTAGCCGCCAATTTCCCGCAGCGTTCACTTTAGAAGCTCCCTTGGTTGAAGAATGTGGGGCCGAGCCGGAATGCGTATGCCTTTCCCCGGGACGCCCATATTCGTCCAATACGGCATCCAGCTTGCCGAAGGACCCCCGTAGCCAGGCTACGACTGCCACCGCCGCACAGACGGAGATGACAGGGAAGGCCAACCGCCACCAGCCAAGGGCGATCAACTGGCTGGCAACCGCAGGCATAGCTAACGCGCCGATCCCGAAAAAGACCTCCAGACGGCTCATCGCTGCACCCGTTCCTTCGGTAATACCGCTAATCACAATGGTTCCGATGACCGCTTCCACCATGCCGAAGCCAAAGCCAGCTACCGCTCCGACGGCATATAGCCAACCCCAGGGGGGCAGCAGTGAGTAGAGCACTTCCGCCGCACACAGCAGCAGCAAGGCGAATACCAGCGTCCCGCGTTTGCCAAACTGCCTTGCAAGCCATGGCGACAGCAGGACGCCAGCCAGAAAACCGGAAAATTGGGCGAAGATCAGACTTCCGCCCTCCGTATAATTCCGGCCATAGTGCTCCAGCAGCACGGGCAGCAGAGATCCTACAACCACGTGCGCCAGGCCAATTAGAAAATAAGACAAGCTGCCAATCCATAGCAGTCGTTTCATGATGAACTCCTTTGATACCTGAAATTGCACTTATACCGTAAAGTGAACGACAATGTAAGGTATTAAATATTTATGATAATTCCAGCACATGAAAGCCATAGCCTTCGATGGTAACATCTCCTTCCAGGAATTCGCCGCTGAGCAGCTCATGTCCTTTTTGTTCATCCAGATGATAATTCTGTTTCTCGGCGTTATGGTTCAAGATGAACAAGTACGATTTTCCATCCTTGGAGCGAACGCTGGCCTCCACACCCACAGGAGCACGCAGCAAGGACGGAATCTCTTTTTCCTCACAAATATAGCCCAGCAGACCGTCCAGGAAAGCTTCTTCAGGGTCCGAAGCCACATACCATGCTTCACCTTGACCAAAACGATTGCGTGTCAGTACGGGCATTCCCTGATAAAAATCATCGCCATACTCCGCCAGCACCTCGGCACCTTCGCTATGCAGCAGGTCGCAGAGCAAGCCGCATTCATATTCCCCTTGTAATGCTCCCACCTGTTCCTTCAATACGATCCGATTGCGTGACTCCGGCAGAAGCGCGTCAATTTCTTCTACCCAAACTCCGAGAAGCTTACGCAGCTTACCCGGATATCCTCCGGTTGTGACCAGATCGTTTTCATTCACAATTCCGCTGAAAAAGGTGGTGACAAAGGTGCCTCCATGTTCAGTAAATTGTTCCAGTTTTTCCGCTGTACCCGGCTTGACCATGTAGAGTACAGGCGCGATAATGAGATCATATTTCTGGAAATCTGATTCCACGGAAATCAAGTCTACCTGGACGTTACGGCGGAATAGAGCAGCATAATATTTATGCACCTGATCGACGTAATTCAGCGCTACAGAAGGACCGCTTGATTTCTCCAGTGCCCACCAATTATCCCAATCGAACAAAATGGCTACTTTTGCGTTTACGGTTGCATCCAGCAGCGTATTACCTAATGTGCCGAGCTCGCTGCCGAGCTGTGCCACCTCCCGGAATACACGTGTATTCTCATGACCGGCATGCTCAATCACAGCCCCGTGGAATTTCTCACAGGCTCCGATGGAACGGCGAAGCTGGAAGAACATGACCGTGTCCGCGCCATGCGCTACCGCCTGGTAACTCCATAACCGCATGACACCAGGCCGCTTGAGCGAATTGTACGCTTGCCAGTTTTGCTGGCTCGGTGTTTGCTCCATCAGCATAAACGGCTGCCCATCCTTAAGACCGCGCATCAGATCGTGGGCCATCGCGGTATAGCTCGGTGGGGTATTAGCCCGCGGATAGCTGTCCCAAGACACAATATCCATGTGCTTTGCCCATTTGAAATAGTCCAGTTGCTTGAAAAAGCCCATCAGATTGGTCGTTATGACAGCTTCGGGGATATGCTTTTTGATCGCGTTGTACTCCAGCAAATAGCATTCCAGCATACTGTCTGAATTAAAGCGTGCGTAATCAAGGGAAATGCCCTGAAAGGTGGAGTGGTTTTCGCCCCAATGCTCGCTCAGATTATTTGGGGGTACAATTTCATCCCAATCATAGAAGGTGTGTCCCCAGAACGAAGTATTCCATACCCGGTTCACTTCTTCCAGTGTTCCATATTTTTGTTTGAGCCACACTCGGAATGCAGCAGCACAGTTGTCACAATAGCAATCCCCGCCGTACTCGTTGGACACGTGCCACACGAGGATCGCGGGATGGTTTTTGTAGCGTTCTGCCAGTCGATCAGCCATGCTCTCCGCATATTTGCGGTAGGTGGGACTGTTCGGACAGGAATTGTGGCGTCCGCCGAATTTTCGTTTGCGCCCGTCGGCATCGACCCGGAGAATATCCGGATATCGGGTCGCCATCCAGGCAGGGTGAGCCGCAGTGCTGGTGGCAAGACACACAAAGACACCGCTTTCATATAAGCTGTCGATGAATTGATCCAACCAATCAAAATGATATGTGATTTCATCGGATTGAATTTTGGCCCAGGAAAATACGTTGACTGTGGCGATATCAATTCCTGCCAGCCGGAATATCCGTAAGTCCTCCTGATGTGTGGTGTCATCCCATTGCTCAGGGTTGTAATCTCCGCCGTAAAATACTTTAGGCAGTTTACCGCTTATCATGCCAATCACCTCTATATATAAGAATAATTCTATCTTATAATACAAGTAAACGCTTTTAAATATAATAAAATGAACATGGATATAACAATATGGATCTACATTAAGGAATACATAACCGCGTGCGCCGGAGGTGCTTTTTATGATTTTAACTCCCCATCATTTGCGATTTTTTCTGACTACGCGTGAGCATTCTTTACCGCTTTTTATCGAAAGTATTGGATTTAACAGCAGGCAGGAGGATGTATCCCGGCCGGAGGGGTATCCCTGCTTTCACTGGATTCAGACGGTGTCCGGGGAAGGGGTATTCACGTTCAAGGGGGGCTCTTTCCGTTTGGGAGAACATGCCGGAGTTCTGCTGCTGCCGGGAGAGTCCCATGCTTACAGCCGGGCGACGAAAGTATGGCGAACGCTGTACATTACGTTTGACGGACCGATAGCCGCTGCTGTGCTGACCGAACTCGGATTGAAGCACACGCGCGGATATCATTGGGACGCTCATAGTGAACTGCACAGCTTCGGAGAAAGTATGCTTCATTCTATGGCAAGTGAACGGGATTTATCAGGGTTGGACGCTTCGGCCAATATGTACCGCTTTCTAACTTTGCTGCGCAAACATGGTCAATACAGCTCTATGCCTTCCTTGTCTCATAATGTAGAACGTTTGGGGCCTGTGCTGGCTTTTATGGAGGAAAATTATGCCAGCCCGGATATCGGCCTGTCCGATATGGCGGTGATGATGAATGTCAGCGCCCGTCATTTGAATACATTATTCAAGCAGGCATTCGGTGTGACCTCTTACGCTTATCTGATCGTCATACGTCTTCGCAAGGCTAAGGAAATGATGACTGATTTCCCGCACTTAACGGTAAAAGAGATCGCCGAGCGGGTAGGGTTCCGTGATGTCAGTCATTTTGTGGCGACTTTCCGCAAGGCCGAAGGAATTACCCCTGAAAGGTTCAAATTATTGTATTTATAAGGGTATTTAATCGAAATACTCTTTCTTACGCGGGAATGCTCTTTTTAGGGGGCATTCCTTATTGTTTTTTTTCGGATGAGGGAGTATAAAATAATAGTTCATTTGTTTCATCAATCTGATGTTCAGGTGACATAATAACATATGATCCAAAGTTCTTCTGCAAAACCCTCATCCAAAGAAGGAGTTAACGAAATGCTGAGTAAAGTCAAAAGATTGCTAATCGGTCGTCCACGAAAATCGACGGCTCTTGAAGATGAGAAATTAAACAAGCTTAAGGCTCTGGCCATCCTGTCCTCGGATGCGTTGTCCTCTGTAGCTTACGGAACAGAGCAAATTCTGCTTGTTTTGATTACAGCGGGCTTCGCTGCCCTATGGTACTCCATTCCTATATCCATCGCGGTATTGGGATTGCTGATTATTTTGATTCTGTCCTACAGACAGACTATTTTTTCCTATCCCGGTGGCGGTGGCGCCTATATCGTCGCACAGGACAATTTGGGCAGGGCACCGAGTCTGATTGCAGGCGGATCTTTGCTGGTCGATTATATTCTGACAGTAGCAGTCAGCTCGTCGGCGGGTACAGATGCTATTACATCGGCGTTTCCATCATTGCATGATCACCGGATCGCGATTGCACTGATCATGATCATCTTTTTGACCATTATGAACTTGCGCGGGGTAACGGAATCTGCCTCGGTGCTGGCTGCACCGATTTATTTGTTCGTAGTTTCGATCTTTGTCCTGATTATTAGCGGTATCATCCATTACGTGGCAGGAGGAGCCCATGCTGCGGCACCGCAATTTGGAGCTACGGTATCTAACGTCAGTCTGTTTCTGCTTCTGAAGGCATTCAGCTCAGGTTGCTCGGCGCTAACCGGGGTAGAGGCTGTCTCAAATGCCATTCCGAACTTCCGCAAGCCTGCTGCCAAAAATGCGGCAACTACGCTGATGATGATGGGCTTGATTCTCGGGTGTATGTTTATCGGAATCAGCCTGCTGGCTTATTGGTACGGTGTTCGTCCTAATCCGCATGAAACAGTCATTTCGCAAATTGCGAACGCCACATTCGGGCGCGGCGTGATGTATTACATCATTCAGGGCGTGACGGCGCTGATCCTGTTTTTGGCGGCGAATACAGCCTATTCGGCTTTTCCGTTGCTTGCATTTATGCTGGCTAAAGACAAATACATGCCGCATATGTTCATGGTTCGCGGAGATCGGCTCGGTTACTCGAACGGGATCCTGTTTCTGAGTATTTTCTCAGCCTTGCTGGTCATCGTATTTGGCGGCAATACAGGAAATCTGATCCCGCTGTATGCAGTAGGGGTATTTATCCCGTTTACGCTTTCCCAGTTGGGAATGATGATTCGCTGGATTCGTCTCAAGCCGTCAGGCTGGGTCGTCAAGCTTGCTATTAATACCATTGGAATGCTGACCACACTGTCCATTACGCTTATCTTTATTTTCACCAAGTTTAGTCAGGTGTGGATGGTGTTTATCTTCCTGCCTCTGGTACTGTATTTCTTTATGAAGATCAATGGACATTATAAAAATACAGCCGAGCAACTGCGGATAGATATTACGAAGGATAAACCTATGGTCAAAGGCAATACAATCATTATTCCGGTAGCTGGTATTACACGGGTCGTGATGAATACCATCAGCTATGCCAAGACCTTGTCGGATAATGTGGTTGCTGTATATGTAGGTGTTGATGATGAAGCGATCCGCAAGATGGAGCAAAAATGGGAAGAGTGGGATGTAGGTATCCGATTGGTAGTGCTGAAATCCCGTTATCGGAGCATTATCAATCCGCTTCGCAAGTTCATTGATACGGTGGAGTGGAAAAAAGCGGACGAGGATCATATTACCGTCCTTATTCCGCAATTCATCACGAAGCACTGGTGGGAAAATATTTTACACAACCAGACCAGCTTGCTGATGAGAGCTTATCTGATCAATTATAAAGACGTCATCGTAACGACTGTGCCATTTCATTTAAATAAATAAAATGGCTTAACAAGATGAACATCTTCTGGCCGCATGTCATTGCGGCTGGAGGGTGTTTTTTTCCATACCGGCATATTTACTTTAACGATACGTTTTGTGTATTATAGATACAAAATGTATCATTAAAGAACCGATATGGAGGGATACAATGCCCGTAGCCAAGGGTGAAACGGAACATAACAAGCTGCAATTTGTAGATACGCTGAGAGCACTGGCGATTATGGGCGTGTTGCTTGTCCATGTCAGCCAGCACGTAGAGGGACTAAACGGATGGTTGCAAAAGGGTTTGAGCTTGGGAGCGAAAGGGGTTGCTTTATTTTATCTGGCTAGTTCATTTACGCTCTTTCTGTCTTTGAGCAGACGTATGGGCGACAGGAAAGAGGGGGTCTCGGCGTATCTGGTGCGTCGTTTTTTTCGTATTGCCCCGTTGTATTACGTTATGCTAATCATCTATTTGGTTGTGAACGGGACAGGGCCCCGTTTCTGGCTTGGAGATCAGGAAGGGGTCACCGTTGCCAATATCGCGGCTCATATTTTGTTTCTGAATGGCTTGAATCCGTACTGGATCAATAGCATTATTGGTGTGGAGTGGTCCATTGCGGTGGAATGTATTTTTTATCTGTGCGTGCCGCTATTATTTAAGCTCATTCAATCGATTCGGCATGCTGCCTGGTTTGTGACCGGCGCGCTTGTACTGAGCTTCGGATTGAATACGGTGTTTGCGTATGCTCCATGGATTAGTGATCACTCGTTATGGGGGCATTATCTGTATTTATGGTTTCCGAATCAACTGCCTGTTTTCGGACTGGGGATATTGCTGTTCTTCATATGGAAAGACGAGCGGCATTGGAAAAGTATGGATCGATTCAGCGGGGGATTGCTGCTTGGCTCCGTACTGTTTGCTCTTTGTACGGGAATGACAGATTACCTCCTCGGTGTCCTGTTGCTGCTGGGATCCTATGCTTTGTACCACTGGCAGCCTGTGTGGCTGCTAAACCGGGGATGGTCATGGATCGGCTGCCTTAGCTATAGTATGTATTTGACGCATCTGCTTGCTCTGGAGATGGTCAATCAGATCGAGCTACCCTTTTTCCCTATTGTTAATATGACTCTGATGTTTATCATGACACTACTGTTGACTACAGGTCTGTCTTGGCTCACCTATTCTTGGATCGAGCAACCGGGCATTCGTTGGGGAAAAAAGATCATATCACGTATGAAGTCTGTGCGCACACAGAAAGATTCGGTCAAGGAAAGTGTTGCCTGAGCTGTAGCTTTCTTCTCCATCCGATAACATTTCGTTGAAGTGCTCAAAGAAATCTATCAAATCATTGAAAAGACCTCTTGAAAAGTAGGCCGCAGCCCTTTATATTCGATGTACATCCCAAGTTTTTTGAAAACACCGATGAGATTTGTTGGAATTGAAAAGGAGATGCACGTATGTTTGTGAAGCCTTTTGGCTTTTTAGTATTTTCCACGTTTGAAGGAGTGGCAGTTTTTGCGCTCATTCTCAGTGTTTTTAAAGTTAAAATGACTCCTTATGTATGGCAAGCAATTTTTGTGAACCTGATTATGAACTTGCAAAGTTATTTGCTGAGAGAGGAATTTTCCCTCGCTTATCTGGTGCCTGTCATTAACATGCTGCTTTTTATCTTTTTGCTCGCTACGGTGGTGAAAATTCCGATTGTATGGTCAGGTATTATGACGGTTACCGGTTATTTTGCTTATGCGGTCATTCAGTCGGTGCTTTTAAAAGCGATGTTCGGGAGCCTGCCAGTCTCTGAGCTACAGGACGGTTCCCTGAAGGGCTATCTGCTGCAAATGGTAAGTGCGGTGGCAGGACTGCTCATTTCATTTATTTTGTATCGAAAAGGCATCGGGTTTGCCGTTAATTTCAAAAAGCTTAAATTTAGAGCTGAATACGGCATTGTGATTACACTCATTATTTTATCCTTCATATCCACCTCTATCGTGCTGTACTACAACGAGGTATGGTTAAATATGATGTTTTTTGCACTGGTATCGGGATTCTTCATCTATTATGCGGTTGGAAAGGAATATCGGGATGATTGAAACGATGGCTTTCAAGCTTGCTAACCAGATCAAACAGACTGTGCCGGATCATCCGGCTTCTATCCCGGTACTTAAATATGCACTGGCTCTTATTATAAATGCCTCCATGATTATTGTGTTGACATTACTCGCCTCATTCTTCACCGGGCGGACGGCAGAAGCTGTGACGATTCTAGTGGTTTTTGCCTTGTTGCGCCAAATGTCAGGAGGGATTCATCTAAAAACAGGGATGGCATGTGTTGTGGCGACCTCTTTAGCTTTTACAGCCCTATCCTGTATCTCTTTACATAGTTGGTGGACAAACGTGTTTACTGGATTATCCTTGCTTCTTGTCTTATGCTTTGCCCCGTCCAGAATAGAAAAGCAGTCGCGCATTCCATCCCGGTTTTATCCCCTCCTGCGACTGTTGTCTTCCCTGCTTGTATGTACTAATTTTGTAATCGGTTCCTCTGTAGTGGCTGTTGCTTTTCTAGTCCAGAGCCTGACGTTAATTCGGGGAAGGAGGTGAGGAAAATGGTGAAAAAAATCGTATATGGTCTAGCGACATCGTTGTCTATGTTTGCTGCATTTGCTGTATCGGTAGCGAGTTATGTGTATGTCTATCAGGGAGATACGCCCGAGGAGCTGCTTAAATAGTATAACATCACTTCCATATATACATAGGCTGCCAGCGAGCAGCTTCTTTTTTTGCAAAAAAATCAGGCGCTCCATTAAGAGCGCCCGAATGGGAGAGGAGAAACCGGACGAAGAGCTTATGGGGAAACGTAAGTCTTCTCCGCGGTTGTCTACGACATTGGTTGAATGCCGATATCTTAAGGATGCCCACGATATGGTTTTTTATACCTGCTCCAACCCTACATTTTTCAAACGGCTATGCATGTGGTACGATAACGTCATAATCTTTATATGGTTATCAACACATATAGAAAATAGGTGAGTTTCAGCGTGAGAGTGGTATCGGGTAGTGCCAAAGGAAGGCCGTTAAAGGCAGTTCCCGGCACAGGGACGCGGCCGACCACGGATAAGGTCAAGGAAGCGCTATTTAGCATGATAGGTCCTTATTTTGATGGGGGAGTCGCGCTTGATCTGTTTGCAGGCAGTGGCGGCCTGGGTATAGAGGCGCTCAGCCGGGGAATGGACAAGGCAGTCTTTATTGATATGGAATCAAAAAGTATTGATGTCATTAAAGAAAATTTGCGAAAAACCGGATTGGAAGAACAGGCTGACGTGTTCCGCAATGATGCCGGACGAGCGCTCAAGGTGCTGGCTAAACGTGGAGCTCTTTTTGATGCTGTTTTTCTGGATCCGCCCTATCGTCTCAAGCATGGTGATGAATTGATGAGCCGTATGGCTGAACTTGACTTGCTTCGTTCCGAGGCAGTCATTGTGCTGGAGTATGAGTCGGGACATAAGTACCCGGAAAGCTTTGGACCGTTCGAACAGGTCAGAAAAGCGGTCTATGGCGAAACAACGTTATCTATCTACCGCTTTGCAGCAGAGCAACCGGACGATGCAGAACATACGGAGGCCGGAACGGAAACATCCGGTATAGCCGAATCAGGCGGGGAGGACCATCATGACTGAGCACAAACCACGTATTGCCGTATATCCGGGAACCTTTGATCCCGTGACGATGGGGCATCAGGATATTATTCAAAGAGCGGCGAGGCAGTTTGATCTGCTGATTGTCGCGGTACTTAACAATATTAGTAAAAATCCACTGTTTTCTCTGGAGGAGCGAATGGAGCTACTGCGGACGGTAACCCGCGATATTCCGAACATTGAGGTGGACAGCTTCCGTGACCTGACAGCCAATTATGTACGTGAAAAAGGGGCTCAGGTTATTGTCAGAGGAATCCGGTCGGTGACAGATTTTGAATACGAGCTGCAATTGGCTTCCACAAACCATAAGCTGAACCCGGATGCCGAAACGATCTTTATGATGACGAACCCGACTTATTCATATCTGAGTTCCAGTATGGTGAAGGAAATCGCCCATTTTGATGGCAAGGTCGTAGATCTGGTGGCCCCTGAGGTCGAGGATGCGCTGCGTGCCAAGGTTAACGCCAAGCGCGGCGGCTCCACCATGAAGTCATAAAGGAAATGACGAGCAGTGTAAGTATAATCGCGCCCAGCAGCGCAATAGACAAGACGGTCAGTTGCCAGGGATACAGTGACGGACTTTCCAACTGTGTCCATAGGTTGCTGCTCTCTGCCATAACGGAATGTGCGGCTGGATCATAACCGCCTTCCGCGAAGGAAGAAACGGAGCTGCGGCTAACATAAGCGGGAAGTGCATTGCTTGTCATACGGCTAAGAGACGTCCATGCAACAAGTGTGAGCATAAAGGCGATGATGCCATGAAGCACCCTGGATATGGTGAACGTGATGCCTTTGTCCGAGGGTCTGGTGACGGCTGTGATTTGGAGCCAGCCGCATAGCCCTCCCCAGCCTAGTACGGCGCTGATCAGAGCCGCTTGTGTACGAAGGTCGTAGGGCAGTTGGCTGATTTCATAGGAACCGAGATGGATTTCTATCCAGGCGGGCCAGATGAAAGAAAATGCTCCTTGACCTGAGTACATGGATAGCAGCCGAATCAGCACGGAAAAGAAAATAATGAATCCACCTGTCATCATAAGTGTTTGTACGGCATGGGATACGGTTTCGCCCAGCAGCTTTCCGAAGCTGCGCCCATCTCGTTCTCTGGCAGAGCGTGTGGCGTCCCATGCGGACCGGATGAGGGTGGTAGAAGCACGGGAAACAGAGGTTCGCCGGAGGGCAACTGGCGTTTCCCGTTTTTGCGATTCTTTTGACGATGCAGTCAGTCTGACTGTAATCCATCCCGCCAACAGGCCGGAGATCCAGTGAATGGCAAGCAGCATGGCGCCTACAGCAGCATTGTGCAGCAATCCTGTCCCGATCACGAGCAGGATGGTAATCGGATTGCAGAAATGAGCGATAGCGGTCAATCGTCTAAGCTGGCGCTCGGTCATATCCTCCTGCTGTGCCCATTGGCGCACCGCTTCCGCAGCAGCCGGAAATCCGGCGGTCAGGCCGAGGGCCAGTACCCAGCCGCTTCGACCCGGAAGACGGAACCAGGAGCGCATGAACGGTTCCAGGAGGACGCCAAGCCCATGCACCAAACCGAAGGCGACGAGCATTTCGGACAGCATCAAAAAAGGGAGCATGGCCGGGAAAATAATGCTCCACCATAGCTTAAGCCCTTGGGCGGAGGCTTGAAACACCTCTTCCGGTGAGGCGACAACAGCCAGCACAAGCAGAATGGCTCCAAGGCCAAGCAACAGGGTTGTCCAATAAGAAGCGGAATGGGCTTCCTTTTGTAGCAAAGGGTTCACCTCCCTGGAAGTGATATGATTTAACATTTAAAAAACGAATCCCATCGTGCATAAATATAGTAGAGTTCACCGTATGTTGTTTCTAGCGCCTGTTCGCGTTTGTTTGTAATCGGCCGAGGTGCTCGTACGCGCTGTCGGTAAATAATGTATGCTTTTTTGTAAGAATTGAGAACAGGCAGGGCACAGAGTGGATTTGGGTGAGATAGGAGAAGTTAAGGCTGTGAGGGGGAGAAGCGATGAAGCGAATTAACCGGAACAGAGCTTTTTTTACAACCGGATATGTTCTGTTTCTGGCCGCTATGGTCTATGTGCTGGTATATATGCCAACCCCGTATCTGATCTATGGACCCGGCGGGGCGAATGAAATCAAGCCGATGGTTACCGTCCAGGAAGGCGACCGTAGCGAACGGGGAACTTTTATGATGACGACGGTATCGGCGCGTTATGCCAATGTCATTATGCTGGGTATGTCGAAGCTGGATGCCAATTCGGAGATTCAGCGCAAGGAGGATCGACTGCACGGCCGAAGTGAAGACGAATATGCAGCAGAGCAGGTGTGGTATATGGGAGATTCCCAGTCTTCTGCGATGGAGGCTGCTTATACGCGGGCCAATATTCCTTATCGCATTGTGCCGGATTATGTGTATGTATTTAAGGTACCCGGCTCGAACAGTGTGTTTCATCCCGGAGATGAAATTCTGGAGCTGAACGGGGGAAGGGTGACGGATAATCGTTCCATTCGAAATGCCCTAGAGGATGAAAAGGCGGGAACGATGGCTAAAGTGAAGCTAAAACGTGATGGCAAGCTGCTGACGGTGCAAGCTCCATTAACGACCATCACAGACAGCGAAACAGGCAAACAGCGTCCCGGCTTTGGAGTCAGCATCGCTACCGTTCAGAAAGTAGAGCCGAAGGATGAACGTAAAACGATTCATTTTACGTCAACGGATGTGGGCGGGCCTTCGGCTGGTTTGATGTTTACGATGGAAATTTATAATCAGCTGACACCGGGCGATCTGAGCAAGGGATATCGTGTTGCTGGTACGGGTACGATTGATAAGAATGGTAAGGTGGGGGCTATCGGCGGTGCAAAGTATAAAATTGTCGCCGCTGACCGTCAGGGTGCTGAATTGTTTTTCGTCCCGACGGACAATTATAAGGAAGCCAAGGCCAAAGCCGAGCAAATCGGAACCCGAATGAAGCTCGTTCCGGTTCGCAAGCTTGACGATGCGTTAACTTATATGGAAAAGCTCCCGATCAAATCATGACGGGCGGCCGCAAGTAATCGGCATACATGTCACGAATGGCGGGACGGGGCATTCCGGCGGCGTGTATGGCTGCTGCTGCGGTGTCCCAGTCCAGATGAGGATGCGATCCGGCTGACGGCTTAACCCATACCGGTAGGGTCGCTGTCTGCTTCATTCGGGCCAGAAGCTCGCGTCCGGCAGTATTAAATCCGAGTACGCGGATATAGCCGGGGCCTTTCGCCAGCTCGGAGGGGGCCATACCTGTTTTGGCATGATTCAGCAAAATATGGGTGAACATACGCTGGAGCTTCGTACGAGTGTACCTCTTCGTCTTGACAGCTGTGAGTAATGCCTCTACGGAGGGCTGGGGCAGCGTGTACAGCGATTGTCGTAGGCGATGCTCCAGCCCTTCGGTCACCTCGTGCAGCTCCGCCAGCTGCTGCGGGCTGCGCGTGATCAGGGCGTTCAGCAACGGTTGGCTGAACGCTTCCCATTGCAACGGCGCGCGTCGGGCTTGCCATTCGCGCCGCAAAATCTCCAGCGTCGCCGCAGGCAAGTACGGCGACGCGGCCTCCGGCCCGCCGTCGAGGAGGAGACGGCGGATGGCCGTGGCGCTGGCGATGACTCCGTCCGCGGGCGCCATGGCTTCGTGGTAGCCCGATCCCGTGCGGGCTACGGTGAAGGGCTTGATTGCGCTGTCCAGCCGTTCCAGCGCAATCAAGTAATGCAGCCCCAACGTATTGTTGGGCTGCTGCATGAGGGCGGCTAGCGCAGCGCCGTCTGCCCCTTCGGCCGCGAGCGCGGCTGCGGCCCCCGCGTAAGCGGCGGGGTAGCTTGCGCCGCTGCTCAGGCGCTGCGCGATGCCGGCCTTGAGCTCGGCCGGCTCCGCCGCCAGCACGCGGGCCAGCGCGCGCAGCGGGGCGATGTCGCCGCTCTCGCTGCCGAAGCAGAGCGCGTCGACGACGCCCGTGGCGCGGAGCAGGGCGACCGCCCCGTGGGCAAACCATTCTGCGGGCTGGACGGCATAGGCCACAGGCAGCTCCAAAACCAGGTCCACACCCATGGCAAGTGCCATTTCGGTGCGGGACCATTTGTCCACAATTGCAGGTTCCCCTCGCTGAAGGAAGGGACCGCTCATCACAGCCACCGTGCGCTGCATGCCAGTGATGCGAAGAGACTCCTTCCAGTGATGCGTGTGACCGTTATGTAGCGGGTTGTATTCTACAATAATACCGAGGGTTTTCAAGGCTATACTTCGGCTCCTTTCTGATGTCGCGAATCTGGTGACTATTCTGAAAATGATGGTCCTCCACCAGTTAATGATTGCTCTAAGGGTAGCGATGATGCTTTTTTGTGATCCGAAATGAACAAGACCATTGAGACCTGAAGAAAAAAGCTTTATACTCGCATTATTGTACACGAAGAGTGGCGGGGGTACGAATACTCACAGGTACATGATCCATGCAACGTATTTTCGCTTTCGCATAAAACTTGTGGAACCATTGGAAAACCGATGGATTTGTGAGAGGTGTAAAGTGAAAGGTGTTGACAAACGACTCGATCAGTCGGTATAATAATTTTTGTTTGTTTGGAGTGATAGCGATGCAACTATTTTTTCGCAAAGTAGCAACAAGTGATGGTCCTTTTCCGATCCGTGAAGCTCTCAATGTGAGTGAATTGGTGGATGATCGTCCTGATGTTACGGCCGTTTCCCCGCTGGAGACCGATTTGGTCGCCGTTAGTCTGGGTCAAGGCTTAATGAGCGTGGAAGGCACGTTGACCGCAGGTCTGGACATGCTGTGCTCACGCTGTTTAAGTCCGATGCACGAGGATTTGAAGATTGAATTCCGTGAACGGTTCAAGCAAATCTCTTCGGTTGGCGAAGAGGAGGATGAAGATGGCGAATTTATCGCAGTGACGGGGGATTCCTTCGACATTGCACCGTATTGTGAAGAGCTGTTTGTACTGCACGTGCCGTTTGCGCCTGTGTGCAGCGAGGATTGTCAGGGGATCGCTCCTGCAGCCGGACAAAACTGGAGCGTTGGCTCCGATGACAGTGACGATGGCGATACGAAAAAGATTGATCCGCGTCTGGCAGGGCTTAAGGATTTTTTTAAATGAGAATTGAGTTCAATTCTGACAAATCATCATCCACTTGTGCAGGGGAGTTACAGAACCGACACATGGATGTTGCAGGCTTGATTCACCGGCTGTGAGGTAGCTGCTTCCGGCAGTTTCCTTCAGTCTTGAATGAGATAAGAAGTCACGCCCGTTTTACGGGTTGATCTGGTTAAGGAGGTGGGAATAATGGCAGTACCTCAACGGAGAACATCCAAAACTCGTCGCGACAAACGTCGTACTCACTTTAAACTGGCAGTACCAGGTATGGTGAAATGCTCCGAATGCGGCGAATTGAAACTTGCTCACCATGTGTGCAAAGTTTGCGGAACGTACAAAGCTAGAGAGATTATCTCTCAATAATGTCCGATAAGCGGATTCTTTGGAATCTTCGCAGGAAAAGTAGCGCTTCACTCTAGTGAGGCGCTACTTTTTTTGTCTTCGTACTTTCTTTTTACGGCGGCATGCTATATACTGTTTTAGTACCAGGTTCTAAGAAAGAAGGGCCGAAGGGGTTCTTTATACATACAAGATGACAAATCGGCATGAAGCATTCGCCGCTAGCACGTGAAGTAACCCGAACCGCCGGCTGAACGGTAATTTATTGCAGGGAAAGGAGGCGTCACTGATATCGAACGTTTGCCAAAGAGACAGAGACAGCAACGGCTGACTCAATTAATTGATGAGAATCCGTTCGTAACGGATCAGGAGCTGACGAGACAGCTTAAGGTGAGCATTCAGACGATTCGGCTGGATCGGATGGAATTGGGTATCCCAGAGCTGCGAGAGCGACTGAAGCTGATGGCTGAGCGTTCCTACGATCAGGTTCGCTCCCTGCCTTTACATGAAGTGATCGGGGATATCGTGGATCTCCAGTTGGACAGAAGCGGTATTTCCATTTTTGAAATTAAAGAAGAGCATATCTTTTCACGCACTGGCATCGCGCGGGGGCATTATGTATTTGCCCAGGCCAATTCTTTGGCTGTTGCTGTGATTAATGATGAGATAGCGTTGACCGCTTCGGCGGACATCCGCTTTGTCCGCCCTGTTCATTTGGGAGAAAAGTGCATTGCCAAAGCATATGTGCGATCAAATCCCGAGCAAAAAGGGAAAGCCAAAGTAGAAGTGTTTGCTTACGTGGGAGAAGAAATGGTGTTCCAGGGTAACTTTGTCATTTACCGCTCCACAGAGGAAGAGTATAGCGAAGGAGGAAGTCAGCATGCGGATCGCCATTGATGCCATGGGGGGAGACAATGCTCCCGAGGCGACAGTAGAGGGCGCGTTATCTGCGGCGGCGGAATGGAAGGATACAGACATTACGCTGGTTGGTGACCGGGAACGAATTGAATCGGTGCTGAACGGCAGAGCATTGCCTGCGAATCTCAACATTCGCCATGCATCCGAAACGATAGATGCGCAGGATGAGCCTGTGAAGGCAGTACGACGTAAAAAGGATGCTTCCATGGTCGTAGCTGGCCGAATGGTCAAAGAAGGCAAAGCAGATGCCATGATATCGGCAGGTAATACGGGTGCGCTGATGACAACAGGTTTGTTGGTGGTTGGGAGAATGGCAGGTATTGAGCGTCCTGCTCTTGCACCGATGATTCCGACGATTGACGATCAGGGTGTGCTGGCGCTGGACTTGGGAGCTAATATGGACGCTAAGCCTGAACATCTTGCCCAATATGCGCTGATGGGTAGCTTGTACCGACAAAAGGTTCATGGTGTGGCTTCCCCCAGAGTGGGTTTACTGAATGTTGGGACAGAAGCCGGGAAGGGCAATGAACTGACGAAACTGGCTTTTCCTCTGATTGAGCAGTTGTCTGTTAACTTTGTAGGTAATGTGGAGTCCAGAGACGTACTGACCGGGAATTGCGATGTGCTGGTGTGTGACGGATTCGCCGGAAACATCATGCTAAAATCGCTGGAAGGTACGGCGGGTGCGATATTCTCTCTCTTAAAGGAGCAGTTTAGTAAATCCTTAAAAACCAAACTGGCAGCGGCTCTGATTATGCCTGAGCTTCGCAGTTTGAAAAATAAACTGGACTACAAAGAGCACGGCGGCGCTCCCTTACTGGGACTGAGCGGACTCGTCTTGAAAAGTCACGGTTCATCTGACGGCATTGCCGTCAAAAATGCAGTAAGACAGGCCCGTACGGCCTTGCAAAACCAGTTGGTGGAAAGTATATCCAAGGAAATCAGCAGGAAGTGAGTGACGATATGAATAATTTGCGGTCGGTTGGTGTTATCGGAACAGGGAAATATGTACCTGAGAAAATATTGACGAACAAAGATTTGGAAGCAATCGTGGAAACAAGTGACGAATGGATTGTCAGCCGTACAGGAATTCAGGAGCGCCACATTGCGGCTCCAGAGCAGGCTACGTCCGATCTGGCTTATGAAGCAGCGATTAAGGCATTGGCATCCGCAGGTATGACCGCACAGGATTTGGATCTGATCATTGTGGCTACGGTTACGCCGGACATGGCGTTTCCTTCGACTGCCTGCATTCTTCAGGACAAGCTTGGAGCCAAAGGCGCAGCGGCTTTTGATTTGTCTGCGGCATGCTCAGGGTTTGTATATGGGCTGGCAACTGCGACGAGCTTTATTAAGACGGGCATTTATAATAATGCGTTAATCATTGGGGCAGACTGTCTTTCCCGAATCACGGATTATACAGACCGCAATACTTGTGTTCTTTTTGGAGACGGTGCAGGGGCGGTAGTAATTGGTGAAGTATCTGAGGGTAGAGGATTCCAATCCTTTGATCTTGGTGCCGAAGGAGCAGGAGGCGGATTGCTTAAGCTGGAAGCTGGCGGTTCACGTTTGCCTGCGAGTGCGGATACTGTGGAAAACAAGCAACACTATATTTATATGAACGGACGCGAAGTATTCAAGTTCGCGGTACGTGTTATGGGAACCGCAACCGTCGATGTGCTGGCAAAAGCAGGGCTTTCCAAAGATGATATTGATCTGTTCGTTCCGCATCAAGCCAATATTCGCATTATTCAATCAGCGATGCAGCGTTTGGATCTACCGGAAGAAAAGGTCGTCATTAATGTTCATAAATATGCAAATACGTCCGCGGCATCAATTCCTCTCGCGCTTGTGGAAGCAGCCGAAGAAGGCCGCATGAAGGAAGGCGACCGGGTATTAATGGTGGGCTTTGGCGGCGGTTTGACATGGGGCGCGTCGGTTCTTGTCTGGTAAGAAAGCGGCGGGTTTGATACAATATTGAATTTGTCTGGTACTTTACAAGACAAGCATTGGATACAGAGAGGTGCATACACGATGGGCAAAACGGCATTTATATTTCCCGGTCAGGGTTCACAAGCTGTAGGTATGGCTAAAGATGCTTATGAAGCAGTTCCTGCGGCAAGAGAAGTGTTCCGCCAAGCGGACGAACGGTTAGGTTTTGCGCTAAGCTCACTGATTTTTGAAGGCCCAGATACAGCCTTGAAGCAGACATCCAATACGCAGCCTGCTCTGTTGACGGCGAGTATTGCGTTGTATGAAGCGTTCAAGGAAAAGGGCATTCGCCCTGATTACGTGGCTGGGCACAGTCTTGGAGAATACAGTGCGCTCGTTGCTTCCGGCGTACTTGCCTTTGAAGATGCAGTTGAGATCGTTCGTACTCGTGGCGAGTTCATGGAACAAGCTATTCCTGACGGACAAGGAGGGATGGCTGCTGTATTGGGAGCCGACCGTGAAGCATTGGCGACACTATGCCGTGATATTACGGAATCTGGTCAATTGGTCGAATTAGCGAACATCAACTGCCCGGGACAGATTGTCGTATCCGGTGCAAAGGAGGGCGTAGCTGCTGTTGCTGAACGCGTGAAGGAAGCGGGTGGCAAGCGTGCTATTACTTTGGAGGTCAGTGGTCCTTTCCATTCTTCGCTGATGAAGGAAGCAGCGACCAAGCTGTCTGGCAAACTGGAAGACGTGGCTTTTTCCGAAGCTCAGGTTCCTGTTGTGGCCAATGTCACAGCGAAGCCTGTGCATGAGGGTGGCGAAATTCGCCAGTTGCTGGTCGAGCAGGTCTATTCCCCGGTATTGTGGGAAGACAGTGTAGCATGGCTGCTGAAACAGGGAGTTGACACTTTTGTCGAGTTCGGACCGGGCAGTGTTTTGACCGGACTGGTTAAAAAGATCGACAAAACGGTTAAGCTGTATAATATAAGCAGCCTGGAATCGCTTGTTTCGGTAACGGAAGCCTTGGAGGCCCGTTAATAAAGTAGTAATGACCGCCTTAACGGGTTATATACTTGCAAGGGGAGGCAGGATCATGTCTAAGCCATTAAGTGGAAAAACGGCGCTCGTTACAGGTGCGTCACGGGGGATTGGTCGCAGTATCGCATTGGCGTTGGCTGACGCAGGCGCTAATGTAGCGGTAAACTACGCTGGTAGTGAGGCGGCTGCGGCAGAGGTTGCGGAGCAAATTCGTGCCAAAGGCGTGGAAGCTATTACGGTTCAGGCTAATGTTGGTCGCGCTGACGAGGCGGATCAGTTAATCAAGGATGTGATTGGCGCTTGGGGCCAGATCGACATTCTGGTGAATAATGCCGGGATAACAAGAGATAATTTAATCATGCGCATGAAGGAAGAGGAGTTCGATCAGGTGATCGAGACGAATCTGAAAGGTGTGTTTAATTGCCTCAAGGCAGCGACTCGTCCAATGATGAAGCAGCGTTCCGGTCGGATTATCAATATTTCTTCCGTTGTCGGCGTACTCGGCAACGCAGGACAAGCCAACTATGTGGCTGCCAAAGCAGGAGTGATCGGTCTTACCAAATCATCTGCGAGAGAACTTGCTTCGAGAGGTATTACAGTCAACTGTGTAGCCCCGGGATTCATTGATACCGAAATGACACAGGTGCTTGCTGATGATTTACGTGACAATATGCTCAGCGGTATTCCGCTGGCCCGTCTCGGACGGCCTGAGGAAATTGCGGATGTGGTGCTATTTTTGGCCTCTGATGCTTCCTCATACATGACGGGCCAGACTTTGCATGTGGATGGCGGCATGTACATGTAGCTACATGTTGCTAATCCGCATGCCCCGAAGAAGAGTAGTGATTGAAAACTCTCTTCTATGGCATTTTAATTGTAATTTTCGTATAATACCTAAGGAGGAGGTGAGCCGGATGTCCGACGTATTGGAGCGCGTAAAGCGCATTGTCGTTGACCGTTTGGGAGCCGACGAAGCCGAAGTTACACTTGAAGCATCTTTCAAAGATGATTTAGGCGCTGATTCTCTCGATGTAGTTGAATTGGTTATGGAATTGGAAGATGAGTTTGATATGGAAATCTCTGATGAAGATGCAGAGAAAATTACAACCGTAGGTGAAGTTGTAAAGTACATACAATCTCATACCTAATTCAAGTCAACAAAAGTCCCGTTCTGTTACAGGCGGGACTTTCTCCTAATCATACAGATTGAACTAAAGACGGAATTGCCGCGTGTTCTTGAGCTTGGCTCGGCATGACTTAGTCAAGGGTGGGAGTATGCGGCATTACTAACTTTAGTTGATTCTATATTATTTTTGCACACAAGAGCGTACGGCCTTGAAATACAATATGCAGTAGACATAGAGGTGATTATCTTTGAAACAACGTGTTGTCATAACAGGAATGGGTGTAATCACTTCGCTGGGACAGGATTTGAACACACTGTGGGATAATCTGATGGCTGGAAAATCTGGCGTCAGTGAAATCGAAGCTTTCGATACCAGTGAATATACAACGAAAATTGCGGCTTCTATTAAGGATTTTAATCCTGAGGATTATATAGAGCGCAAGGATGCCCGTAAAATGGACCGTTTTGTCCAATTTGCCGTTGCCGCCAGTAAATTGGCACTTAAGGACAGCGGACTCGTAATCGGAGAGAACGCCGATGCCGAGCGTGTGGGTGTATCCGTTGGTTCCGGTATTGGCGGATTGGGTACCTGGGAGGATCAGCACAATGCGCTGATTGAAAAAGGACCTAAACGCGTAAGCCCTTTCTTTATCCCGATGATGATTGCTAATATGGGTTCCGGCCAAGTGTCGATTTCACTCGGCGCCAAAGGACCGAATACATCACCGGTTACGGCTTGTGCAACAGGCAGTCATGCTATCGGCGATTCGTTCCGCATGATTCAGCGTGGTGATGCTGACGCCATGATTTGCGGCGGGGCTGAGGCAACTATTCGTCCGATCGGCATGGCTGGTTTTTGTTCGATGCGGGCGATGTCCACTCGTAACGATGAGCCTGAGAAGGCAAGCCGTCCCTTTGATACTGACAGAGACGGATTTGTTATGGGCGAAGGCTCCGGTGTTCTGATTCTGGAATCGTTGGAGCACGCATTGAAGCGTGGCGCACGTATTTACGGCGAAGTGATCGGCTATGGTCTGTCAGGCGATGCACATCATATGACAGAGCCAGATCCGGATGGTGCAGCGCGCTGTATTAAAATGGCGATCCGCGACGCAGGGTTGAACCCTGAGGA
The DNA here is from genome assembly GCF_059417685.1 of Paenibacillus sp. LT-B23. Taxonomy (NCBI): domain Bacteria; kingdom Bacillati; phylum Bacillota; class Bacilli; order Caryophanales; family Paenibacillaceae; genus Paenibacillus; species Paenibacillus sp. LT-B23. Next base: position 262,038 of record NZ_JBSQBM010000003.1, read on the forward strand.
TATTGATTATATCAATGCGCATGGTACATCTACACCAGTCGGTGACAAATCGGAAACAGAAGCGGTTAAGAAAACGCTTGGAGAGCACGCCCACAAAGTGGCGATTAGCTCAACCAAGTCAATGACGGGGCACTTGTTAGGTGCAGCCGGTGGCGTTGAGGCCGTGATCTGCGGACTGGCTCTTCAGCACCAGACTATTCCGCCGACGATTAATCTGGATAATCAGGACCCGGCTTGTGATCTGGATTATGTACCTAACGAGCCGAGAAAAGCGAAACTAAATGTCGTGATGTCCAATTCTTTTGGTTTTGGCGGTCACAATGCTACGGTTATTCTAAAAAAATATGAAGCGTAAGGGGTCAGTTCGTTGAGTGGAGACTTGAAGCAATTACAGCAGAAACTTCATATTCAATTCAACAACCGGCAGCTTCTGAAGCAGGCCTTTACGCACGCTTCCTACGTAAACGAACATCGGTTCAGTCAGCATGCAGACAATGAGCGGCTTGAATTTTTAGGTGACGCTGTTCTGGAGTTGACTGTATCCGAGCAATTGTACAATCAGTACCCTAATCGGCCGGAAGGCGAACTGACCAAGCTGCGTGCAGCCATTGTCTGTGAGCCTTCTTTGGTGAAATTTGCTGTCGGACTTGAGTTCGGGCAATATGTACTGCTTGGCAAAGGTGAAGAGCTGACAGGCGGACGTACTCGTCCGGCTCTGTTGGCCGATGTATTCGAAGCGTTCGTAGGCGCGCTATATTTGGATCAAGGTCTGGATGCCGTCCGGTCGTTTCTGGAACGTTATATTTTTCCTCAAATTGTATTAAACGGTAAGCTACAGATGAGTGATTTCAAAACAGAGCTTCAGGAACTGACGCAGCATCATAACATGGGGATGCTTGAATACAAGATTGTGGAGGAGCGCGGACCTGCCCACGAGCGCGAGTTTGTAGCTGAGGTATATATGGACAGCGAACGGCTGGGTACAGGTACAGGACGCTCCAAAAAAGAAGCTGAGCAGCAGGCGGCGGCAGTAGCCTTAAACCGTTTGAAGCTGGCGGAATCGTAATCGGTACCTGAGCGGCCCGGACGGGTTACACGAGCAGGGGACACAAAGTAAGAGCAAAGGGCAGTCCGCGGGGAGTCCCGGCCCGCAATGGCGAATGGACTGCGTTTTGCTCTTTTTTCGTGGCTTTGCTGCTGTAGCTCTGTATGTCGTTGCCTTGCTTTATCCGAAGTAGTCTTGTGCTACAATAGGAATAATTCTTGTGAATCAGGTAAACGGTGTTGTACAAGCATATTTAAATGTTAGAGGTGAGATTGAGTATGTTTTTAAAGCGCATTGAGCTGGCGGGCTTCAAATCGTTTGCAGATAAAACGGAGATGGAATTCGTCCGCGGTATAACAGCGGTCGTCGGACCCAACGGAAGCGGAAAGAGTAATATATCCGACGGTATTCGCTGGGTACTGGGTGAACAGAGCGCCAAATCACTGCGCGGCGGTAAAATGGAGGACATTATTTTTGCGGGTAGTGATGCTCGTAAGGCCGTTAATTACGGCGAAGTGTCGCTTACGCTGGATAATGAGGATCAGGCGTTGCCGCTTGATTTTGGCGAGGTAACGGTCACGCGGCGTGTGCATCGCAGTGGAGATAGTGAATATTTTATTAACCGACAATCATGCAGACTCCGTGATATTACCGAGCTGTTTATGGATACAGGTATTGGTAAAGAAGCTTATTCCATTATCGGACAGGGGCGCATTGAAGAGATTTTGAGTACCCGTTCCGAGGACCGTCGGGGGATTTTTGAGGAAGCGTCCGGTATCGTGAAATACAAATCACGTAAAAAAGACGCGGTTCGCAAGCTGGATGACACGGAGCAAAATTTACTGCGTATTCATGATTTGGTCAGTGAGCTGGAGGATCAGATCGGGCCGCTCAAGGAGCAGTCGGAAAAGGCGATCCACTATAAGGAGCTGCGGGGTGAACTGAAATCGAAGGAAATTTCGATGTATGTCCATCAGATTGAACAGATTCATACCTCGTGGAGCGATGCGACGTCCAAGCTGGCTTTGTTGCAGCAGGAGCAGCTACAGCTGTCTACGGTAGTGTCCCGTCATGATGCGATGCTGGAGAGCGACCGCAATGAGCTGCGTCAGTTGGAGGAGCAAGTGGAGCGGCTGCAAAGTGATCTGTTGCAATACAGTGAAGCTACGGAAAAGAGTGAAGGCTACGGTGAACTGCTGAAAGAGCGTACACGCAATCTGGAGGCAAACAGGGAGCAGCTCATTTTATCGCTCAGCACGAGCGAATCACGTCATTCCGAGCGCAAAAGTGAGCTGGATCTACTGAACGAAAAACTGTCTGCATTGACTGTCGAGCTTGACGAGCTACGTGAACGGCTATCCGACGAAGAGGCGAAGCTGATTGGTGTCACAGGCGGAATCAGCCAGGAGCAGGAGGAAAGTCTGAAGGGCGGACTGCTGGAGCTGATGAATCAGATGGCACAGGCGCGTAACGAAATCCGTTATACCGACCAGCAGAAGGAAGCGCTGGAACGGCGGGTGACTCGCGTAAGTGACGAATCTGGCAAATGGGAAGCCCAGAAAGCCGAACTGGAACAGCGTAAAAAGGGTTTGGAAGCGGCTGTGCAGAAGCTGGGTCAGGAAATCAGCAGTCTGCGCAGCGGATATATTCAGGGAAGCGAAAAATACCAGGCGCTGCAAAAGCTGCTGGAAGAAAGTCAGGGCACTGTCCGCAAATGGGAACAAAAACGTGAGGCCCAAATTTCACGCCGAGATACGATGAAGGAAATGCAGGATGACTTCGATGGCTTTATGCTGGGTGTTAAAGAAGTATTGAAGGCGGCACGCAAAGAAACCCTGCATGGTGTGCATGGGGCGGTAGCAGAGCTGATCCTGGTACCTGAGCATTTGGAGCAGGCGATGGAAACCGCTTTGGGCGCTTCGATGCAGCATATCGTGATGGAAAACGAATCGGTGTCCAGACAGGCGATTAGCTTTTTGAAGCAGCGTCAGCTGGGCAGAGCGACATTTTTGCCTATGGATGTTATCCGTCCGCGTCAAATTGGGGCGGGTGAACGCCAGATCGCGGAAGGTGCCGAGGGCTTTGTTGGAATCGGTGCGGATCTTGTTCAGTTTGATCAACGGTATGCTGGCATTGTAGGCAGTCTTCTGGGAAATGTGGTTATTGCCCGTACCCTGGAAGATGCAAACCGTATTGCGGCACGTTGCCAATATAGATATCGTGTGGTAACGCTGGAAGGCGATGTTGTTAATGCAGGTGGTTCCATGACAGGTGGTAGCCAATTCAAGAAAAATGCCAATCTGCTTGGACGTAAACGTCAGTTGGATCAGTTGGATCAGGATATTATCGATACGGAGCAACAAATTGTGAGGCTGCGTCAGAGCGCGGTAGATACAAAACGTCAACTGGAAGAGACACAGATTCGTTTGGACGAGCTGCGTCAGGGCGGCGATGTGAAGCGCGGCGAAGAACAGCAGGCAGCAATGGAACTCAAGCAACTGGAACATGAGCTTCGCCATGTTCTGGAGCAGGTGGCTGCATCTGGTCAGGAGAAGAAGGGCTTTGATCAGGAGATCAAGGAGCTGGAAGCTTCACGTGAAGAGGCATTGCTGAAATTGGCTACGCTGGAGGAAGAAGAGAAGAAAACCCACCAGGCTATCCATGCCGCTGAATTTGCCCGTAAGGCCAACGAATCTGCGAAAGAACAGCTACAGGGAGAACTTACGAATCTCAAGGTAAGAGAAGGAAAGCTGGATCAGGAGCGTTTTTCACTGGAAGAGCAGTTGCGTAGACTACGGGGCGACTATGATACCCTTGGCAAGGATTCGAGACAGAACAAGACCTTACTTGCTTCCATCGAAGCTGATCTGCTGACCAATGAGCAGGAAAGCGTGAAGCAGATTGAAAACCTCAATCAGTATCGGCTTAAAAAGGAAGAGGCTTCGCAGCAATTGGAATTCAAGCGTGCTGCACGCAGCAGCTTGTCCAAAAAGCTGGAAGTGGCCGAAAATGAGACGAAAGAGCAACGCATTCAGCTCAAGTCGGTCGAGGAGCAGCTACGCCAGACAGAAATCGGAGTGAACCGGCTTGATGTAGAGCTGGAGAACGTTCTGAAAAAATTAAGTGATGACTATGAACTCAGCTATGAGCTGGCCAAGCAGCGTTATCCGATACCGGAAGATATAGAAGGTACGCAGGCCGAGGTGCAAAGGCTCAAACGCGGTATTTCCGCGTTGGGCGAGGTAAACCTGGGTGCCATTGAGGAATACCAGCGGGTGCATGAGCGTTATACGTTTCTCGATGAGCAGAAGTCTGATCTGGTCGAGGCCAAGACAACGCTCTATCAGGTCATTCGTGAAATGGATGATGAAATGTCCAAACGCTTCAAAGCCACTTTCGATGCCATCCGGCGCGAATTTGGTACGGTGTTCTCCAAGCTGTTCGGGGGCGGACGTGCCGATCTGGTACTGCTTGACCCGGAACGTATGCTGGAGACGGGAATTGATATTGTTGCCCAGCCGCCGGGCAAAAAGCTGCAAAACTTGCAACTGCTGTCAGGAGGAGAGCGGGCGTTAACAGCGATGGCGCTATTATTTGCCATTTTACATGTCAAGCCTGTCCCATTCTGTGTGCTGGATGAAGTGGAGGCCGCACTGGACGAATCCAATGTGGTGCGTTTTGCCCAATATTTACGGGAGTTCTCCGAACAGACACAATTCATTGTAGTTACACATCGCAAGGGCACGATGGAAGAAGCCGATGTGCTATATGGAGTTACGATGGAAGAAGGCGGGGTTTCCAAGCTCGTATCCGTCAAGCTGGACAATGAGGAAGCCGAGATTGCCTGACAACAAATAACATACTTTCAGATCAACGGAGGGAACCTATGAGTTTCTTTAGGAAATTGAAGGAAAGCATTGCAAGCAAAACCGAATCCGTCACTAAACAGTTCAAGGACGGTTTAGAAAAAACACGCAAAGGTTTTGTTGAAAAAGTGTCGGATCTGATGATTCGCCGCAAGAAGATTGATGAGGAGTTTTATGAGGAGCTGGAAGAAATTCTGATCGGTGCCGATGTTGGCGTCAACACCGTTATGAACCTCATTGAAGACCTGCGGGTAGAAGTGAAAAAACGCAAAATCGAGGACGCATCCGAGCTACAGCCTGTATTATCGGAAAAGCTGTCTGAGCTACTGCGGGGCAATGACAACAGTCAGCTTCAAATGAGCCCTGACGGGATTACGGTCATTCTGTTCGTCGGTGTCAATGGTGTCGGCAAAACAACAACAATTGGCAAGCTGGCGCACCGTTTTAAACAAGAGGGTAAAAAAGTGTTGCTGGCCGCCGGGGATACGTTCCGTGCTGGAGCGATTGAACAACTGGAGGTATGGGGCGAAAGGGCTGGTGTAGAGGTCATTAAACAGCAATCCGGTTCTGATCCAGCGGCTGTTATGTTTGATGCTGTACAGGCTGCCAAGCAGCGTCAGGTGGATGTGTTACTGTGTGATACCGCAGGACGTCTCCAGAATAAAAGCAATCTGATGGAGGAGCTGAACAAAATTTTCCGCGTGATCCAGCGTGAAATTCCCGATGCTCCCCATGAAGTACTGCTGGTACTCGATGCGACGACCGGACAAAATGCGCTCAATCAAGCCAAAATGTTTGGCGAGAAAAGTGGCGTAACCGGGCTGGTGCTGACGAAGCTGGATGGTACAGCAAAGGGTGGTATTGTCGTGGCGATCCGCCAAGAGCTGAATTTGCCGGTGAAGCTGGTAGGCTTGGGTGAAAAGGTGAATGATCTCCAGCCATTTGATTCCGAGCAATTCGTTCACGCGTTGTTCTCTGGTTTGATTCAGGAAGAAGGCGTTGATGAAACCGCTCCGGGTGAGGAAGAACAGGCTTAATCAGGTTTGGGGCTAAGTATGATCCGGTTGCTGCGTGAGATCACAGGGATGTATAATGAAAAAAAAGGGTCTGTCGGCGCCGGATATGAATTTTTTGGATGTAAAAAATATTTCACAGGAAGCTGGGTGAAGAACCAATGGCGAACACCTATACTTATTCCCGCCGGGAAGAAATAGCCAATGCGATCACACATGGAATTGGAGCCGTTTTAAGTGTGGCGGCACTTGTGCTGCTCATTGTTTTTGCAAGCTTGAAAGGGACCACTTGGCATGTCGTCAGTTTCACGATTTACGGAATTACGATGCTGCTGTTATACACCAATTCCACGTTGCTTCATAGTCTGCGCGAAGGAAAATTGAAGGATTTGTTCGAAATATTCGATCATTCTTGCATTTACCTGTTCATTGCAGGCAGCTACACCCCGTTTATGCTCGTTGCACTGCGCGGGACATTAGGTTGGACGCTGTTTGGCGTTATTTGGGGAATCGCCCTGTTTGGTGTGCTATTCAAGGCATTCTTCACCAAGCGCTTCCTGTTCATGTCTACCGTGTTCTACATCGTGATGGGCTGGCTCATCACGATTGCCTGGAACCCGCTGGTGGCGGCTGTTCCCGCCGGGGGCATGACGCTATTGTTCCTGGGCGGTCTAATGTATACGTTGGGCACAATCTTCTATGTGTGGCGGGCGTTTCCGTATCATCACGCGATCTGGCATCTGTTTGTTCTGGCAGGCAGCATACTTCATTTTCTGGCTGTTCTGCTGTATCTTACCCCGGTAAGAGTTTAAACCCTAGTAGGCAAAAAGCCGATTCGTACTTCCGTTTAAGGGCAGTGAATCGGCTTTTTTTTGGTTGACAAGGGATAACGCTTGACATCTTCTTTTCTTTTATGTATGATAAGGATCGTTGAAAAGAACTGTAAAGTGTTTTTCCTTGACGATGGAGGTATACGCGATGAGTCAGGAGAATCGGCTGGAAAAGACAAACCGGATTAACCGACTGTTTGACTTCTATGAACCTCTGCTTACGGAGAAGCAACAGATGTTTTTGAAATATTACTTCCATGATGATTTTTCTCTGGGAGAGATTGCTTCGGAATTTCAAATTAGTCGTCAGGCCGTGTATGAGCATATCAAACGTGCCGAGCAGGTACTGGAAATGTATGAGGAAAAGCTCGGGTTGCTCAGTAAACATGAGCGTAGAAGCCGAGATCTGGAAGAATTGAATACAGCGTTGTATGAGGCGTTCGGTAAAATCGGTAAACCTGATGAAGGCACTCTGCAACATGTTCATCAAATTGTAAATCGCCTGCAGGAATTGTAGGTCATATAGATTAGTAAACAAACAACCCTGGTAGACAAGGAGGTGCGAAAATATGGCATTTGAAGGATTATCGACCCGCTTGCAAAATGTATTTAGTAAACTGCGCGGCAAAGGAAAAGTGTCTGAGGATGATGTAGCTCAGGCGATGCGCGAAGTACGATTAGCTTTGCTGGAGGCGGACGTTAACTTCAAGGTTGTAAAGGACTTTATTGCCAAGGTGAAGGAGAAATCCGTCGGCAAGGAAGTGATGGACAGCTTCACGCCAGGCATGGTAATCATCGACATCGTGAACAAGGAACTGACCGAGTTGATGGGCGGCAGTCAGGCCAAGCTTGCCAAAGCAAACAAACCGCCTACGGTCATTATGATGGTGGGTCTCCAGGGCGCAGGTAAGACGACGACGTCCGGTAAGCTGGCGAAGTTGCTGCAAAAGCAAAATCATCGCCCCTTGCTCGTAGCTGGTGATATATATAGACCGGCTGCGATCAAACAGTTACAGGTACTTGGCGAGCAGATCAACGCTCCTGTATTTACGCTCGGTGATCAGACAAGCCCGGTGGAAATTGCAAAACAGGGCTTACAGCATGCCAAGGATAACAGTAATGACTACGTTATTATAGATACTGCCGGTCGTCTTCATGTAGATGAAGAGCTTATGGAAGAGTTGCGCCAGATTCATGCGAATGTGAATCCTGACGAAGTTCTGTTGGTTGTTGACAGCATGACAGGTCAGGATGCGGTAAACGTTGCGGAGCACTTTAACACGAGCTTGGAGTTAACTGGGGTTGTACTGACGAAGCTGGACGGCGATACCCGCGGTGGTGCGGCCTTGTCGGTTAAGGCTGTGACTGGATGCCCGATCAAGTTTGCTACATTGGGTGAAAAGCTGGATGCAATGGAGCCGTTTCATCCGGAACGGATGGCTTCACGGATTTTGGGTATGGGCGACATGTTGTCCCTGATTGAAAAAGCGCAATCCAATATCGACGCCGATAAGGCGAAGGAAATGGAACGGAAAATGCGCAATGCTGAATTTACCTTCGAAGATTTTCTGGAGCAGATGGATCAAGTTAAAAAGCTTGGCCCGATCGACCAGATTCTCGATATGATTCCCGGCATGGGCAATATGAAGCAAATGAAAGATGTTAAAGTGGATGACAAGCAGATGGGCCGGATTGAGGCTATCGTTCATTCCATGACCACACAAGAAAAGCAAAACCCGGACATGATTAATCATAGCCGCCGCAAACGGATTGCTGTAGGCAGTGGAACATCACTGGCTGAGGTAAACCGCCTAATCAAGCAATTTGACGAAATGCGGCGCATGATGAAGCAGTTCTCAGACATGATGGGACCTAAGGGTGGCAAAAACAAAGCCCTGAAGCAGTTGAAGGGTATGGGTAAAGGTATGAAGTTTCCTTTCCGTTAAGGCCAATAGGCCGTTGGAATTATAGGATAACAATATACAGTCTACTTTTTGAAGGAGGTGAATTTTCGTGGCAGTTCGTATTCGTCTGAAACGTATGGGTGCACATAAAGCTCCTTTCTATCGCGTCGTGGTATCGGATTCCCGTTCCCCGCGTGACGGTCGTTTTATCGAAGAAATCGGTTATTACAACCCTATTACAGTACCAGCAGTTGTAAAAATTGATGAAGATAAAGCGTTGAAATGGTTGCAAGATGGTGCACAAGCATCCGATACAGTCCGCAACTTGCTTAGCAAAGCGGGCGTAATGAAAAAGTTTCATGAGCTTAAACAACAGAAATAAGGTGCTGATGCGGAGGGTCAACCATGGAAGAATTAGTGATAATCATTGCTAAGGCTTTAGTCGATCATCCGGAAGATGTAACCGTGAAGACCTTGGAGAAGGATCGGCTTGTCGTATATGAGCTTAGCGTGCATCCTGAGGATGTAGGTAAAATCATTGGCAAGCAGGGTCGTATCGCCAAAGCGCTTCGCACTGTGGTTGCATCAGCAGCCGTTAAGATGGATAAACGGGTTACCGTAGACATCATATCTTAAAGATATACGAAAGTGGGTTAGGATGTATGTCCTAACCCTTTTTCGTACATGATGAAGATGATATGGAGCGGGACCGATTACATGCAGGAGGAACACGATGCAGCAATTGTTTAATGTCGGGAAAATTGTGAATACACATGGAATCCGCGGCGAGCTTAAAATATTAACGACGACTGATTTCCCGGAGGATCGTTTTGCCAAAGGCAGTGAGTTGTTGATCATTCCTGCGGATGGTAAAGCGCCGATCCCTGTAACTATTGAAACAGCACGTTTTCAAAAAAATATGGTTGTAGCCAAATTCAAGGAATATCATAACATCAATGATGTTGAAAAGTATAAAGGCAGCTTATTGAAAGTGTCCGCTGAACGGCTAGGCAAACTAGAGGAAAATGAGTTTTATTTTCATGAAGTTGTTGGCTTGGAAGTAGTGACAGAAGATGGAGAAAAGCTTGGTGTGGTGAAGGAGATTTTGACACCAGGAGCTAACGATGTATGGGTAGTCACAATGCCCGATGGCAAGGAACTGCTGGTGCCGTATATAGAAGGTGTCATTTTGGATGTAAACGTGCCTGAAAAACGGGTTACGGTACGGTTGATGGAAGGACTACTGTAATGCGGGTGGATGTGCTGACCCTGTTTCCCGAAATGTTTGACGGTGTATTTAATGCAAGCATTCTGGGAAAAGCAAGGGAGAAGGGAATCATATCACTGCAAGCGGTTAATTTTCGCCAATATGCCGGGAACAAGCATGGTCAAGTGGATGATACACCCTATGGTGGCGGGGGCGGGATGGTATTGAAGCCTGACCCGATTTTCACTGCGGTGGAGGCGTTATTGGATGAATCAGAGCGTCCAACCATATCAGGGAACACAGACGAAGTTGTTCAAGGTAGAGAGGCCAGGTCGAGTGCAGGTTTGAAAGCACCGCGTATTATTTTGATGTGTCCCCAAGGTGTGACTTTTACGCAAAAGAAAGCGGAGGAGTTTGCTAAAGAGGACCATCTTATTTTTATATGCGGGCATTATGAGGGCTATGATGAGCGTATTCGCGAGCATTTAGTGACGGATGAGCTTTCTATTGGAGATTATGTGTTGACTGGTGGGGAACTGCCCGCCATGGTCGTTATAGATAGTGTGGCACGGTTGTTGCCTGGAGTGCTGGGTAATGAAACGAGTGCAGTAACGGACTCTTTCAGTACAGGTCTGCTGGAGTACCCGCATTATACCAGACCAGCTGAGTTTCGGGGCTGGAAGGTGCCTGAGGTGCTGTTGTCAGGACATCACGTTAATATTGATGCATGGAGACGGCAGGAGGCACTGCGTCGTACGATGGAACGTCGACCGGATCTGCTGGAGCAGGCTGAATTGACAAGCAAGGAACGGGTATGGATAGAGGAACAGGGCAAGATGGATTGATCATGGGAAGAGTGTATTAAAGCGCTGTAGCAATGAGGGGATTTGAAAGCAGGTGCTAACCTGTTTTATAATGTAATTAATTAAATATAATGTTTGGTCAAATCCCTTTTTCTTGTTGCAATGCGGTATCCTCCATGATACAATACATCTGTTGTGTGTAATACGGTGGTCCTCTGTGGATGATGAAGGAAACGGATGTGTTTCCAGAAGATGCATGAACACCTGTACGGAAGGAGGGAGTCATAGATGAATATCGTCCAAGCGATCACTGAAGAACAACTGCGTAAAGATTTGCCTAACTTTCGTCCCGGTGACACTTTGAAAGTGCACGTGAAAGTTATTGAGGGAACTCGTGAGCGTATCCAGTTGTTTGAAGGTGTTGTAATTAAACGCCGTGGTGGCGGAATCAGTGAGACTTTTACAGTTCGTAAAATTTCTTACGGTGTAGGTGTGGAAAGAACTTTCCCGCTTCATTCCCCGAAAATCGATAAAATCGACGTGGCTCGCCGTGGTAAAGTGCGTCGTGCGAAGCTTTATTATCTTCGTGAACTGCGCGGTAAAGCAGCGAGAATTAAAGAAATTCGTCGTTAATACAACGAATAACGAAAGGGGCTTGATTACAAGCTCCTTTCGTTTTTTCTACGTACATAGGGAACTGTGGATTATTGACCGTAAAGAGAGGACAGTGAGCTATGGAGCAAGAAGTAGGACAAGGAGCTATACAGCAGCCGACCGATCAGGATGGTACGCCCAAGCGTAAACCGAAAAATGAGATTTTTGAGTGGATCAAGGCCATCGTTATCGCGTTAGTGTTGGTCTTTTTAATCCGTTGGTTTCTTTTTAAGCCGTTTATTGTGGATGGCCCGTCGATGCAGCCTAACTTTCATACCGGTGAACGTGTCATTGTAAATGAAATTTTGTATGATTTCCGTTCCCCAAAACCGGGAGAGGTAATCGTGTTTCATGTACCGGATGAAGGAAGAGATTTCATTAAGCGCGTCATTGCCGTTGAGGGCGATACGGTTAAGGTAGAAGGTGACACGATTACGGTGAATGGTAAACCTATTCAGGAGCCTTACTTGAAAACTCCGTTGGAGGAAGCGCATCAAAATGGTGAGCTTTACAACAAGTTTACAAATTTCCCGAATGAAAATTTTAAGGATGGTAAAGTTCCGGCAGGGCATATTTTTGTTATGGGGGATAACCGTTCCAACAGTACAGACAGTCGGATGATTGGATATATTGATTTGAAAGAAGTCGTCGGCCGTGCTGATGTTATTTTCTGGCCGGTGAAGGATATGAAGTGGATTAACCACTAGAACAACTAATATGCAGCATAGCTGCCGTAATCCTGACGCATAACACTATGGAAAACGTTAGGAGTTACGATCAATGAGGTGATGACGGTGACGATACAATGGTTTCCTGGTCATATGACCAAAGCGCGCCGCCAAATTGAAGCAAAATTAAAGCTGATTGATTTAGTAATTGAGTTGATTGATGCTCGATTGCCGCTTTCCAGCCGAAATCCAATGATTGATGATATTTTGCAGGGCAAGCCGCGAATGATTATTTTAAATAAGGCAGATTTGGCGGACCCGGTAGTATCACAGCAGTGGATTGCCTACTTTAAGGAGCAAGGGAATATCGCATTTCAGGTGGATGCTACAACAGGCACAGGAATGAAAGAAATTCCTGTTCAGGCCAAGTTGCTGCTTAAGGAAAAGATAGATCGGCAGATTTCTAAAGGTATGAATCCTCGTCCTATGCGTGCTTTGATTGTTGGTATACCGAATGTCGGTAAATCGACCCTGATCAACCGTATGGCAGGACGTAGCATTGCAGCTACGGGCGATCGTCCTGGGGTGACGAAGGCACAGCAATGGATCAAGATTGGTGAAATTGAGCTGCTGGATACACCGGGTATTTTGTGGCCCAAATTTGAGGATCAGAATGTTGGTTATCGTCTGGCGGTTACAGGCGCGATCAAGGAAGAGATTTTGAATGTTGAGGATATCGCTTTTTTCGCGACAAGATATTTGGTTCAATATTACTGGGATGAGCTGGCAGCGCGCTTTGAGCTGACTGAACGTCCCGAGGATACGGAAAATGCCGATGAAATTGTCAGTGTCATGGAAGCGATTGGACGTAAACGCGGCTGTATTGTCAGCGGTGGACGTGTAGATCTCGAAAAGTCGTCAAAAATCATTTTACGAGAGCTGCGTGCAGGTAAGCTGGGACGTTTTAGTTTGGAAGCTCCTTACTGATTCTGCCAGATGTACCGGATACACAACATAGCATAGTGTGGCAAGGAAGAACCTTCCCCATCTCTCCGGAGAGAGGAAGGTTTTTTGGTATGTGAAGGCAGGTTAACGAAAAGGGTTTTGGGATGGACAGGTCTGTGTTAAGCTGAATAAAATTGTGCAGAACTATGGCGTGAATTAAGCGCCAAACTACATATAGATAGGCGGGTATGGAGTATGGAAGAAAAAGTGGTAGCGGTAACGGACATGCTGCGCTATGAAAAAGAGTGCTGGGAGCAATCCTATGAGCGCATCGTTGGTATTGATGAGGTAGGCCGAGGGTGTTTGTTCGGGGATGTTGTGGCAGCGGCCGTCATTTTGCCGAATGGTGAGCTGCTGGAGGGCGTGGATGATTCCAAAAAGTTGACGGACAAGAAGAGGGAAACCTACTATGAGCTGATTATGGAGAAGGCCATTGCCGTAGGAGTCGGGTATGTGGACGCACGAACGATTGATGCCATCAATATTAAACAGGCTGCTCGTTTGGCGATGAAGCAGGCAGTTGAGGCATTACAGGTATCTCCTGATTATTTGCTTGTAGATGCAGAAAAGGTGGATTTGCCTATTCCCCAGCTCTCTATTATTAAAGGAGATGCGAACAGCCAGTCTATTGCTGCGGCTTCTATCATTGCCAAGGTAACCCGTGATCGACTGTGCAAAGGTGAATGGGATGCAAAGTACCCAGAATATGGGATTGGCATACATAAAGGTTACGCTACCAAGCTACACAGGGAACAAATTTTGGCGCTGGGACCTACAGCGATGCATAGACGCAGCTTTCTTGGGAATTTGTTGATCGAGCAACCGACGTTGTTTGACCTGTAAATACTTATTATGAGTCGGGACTGTGCCGATATAATGTATACCCAATAAAATAGAGCCCTTGAACATAGGGCATAAAGAGAGGAGGGACCCTATGAATATCGGTTCTGTATTTCGAGGATTACTTGGTGATGCGAAGGCGGGAGAGACTAAAAAGCTCGATATGCAGCCAGGTCAGGTCGTTCGGGGCGTCGTATTAAAGGTGTCTGAGGACGGCGGTGAAGCTGTACTGCAAATTCAAGGTTCCCAGGTCAGGGCCAAGCTGGAAACCCCTCTTCAACCTGGACAGTCCACATTACTTCAGGTTCAGCCGGCTTCGCCCAGTGGAATGACTGTGCTTAAGCCTTTGAACGATGCAGCCAACACAGGACAGCAGACTGTAGCGTTGGCAGATGTACTGGATTCGGTGGGGCTACCGGATACAGCGCAGAACAGAGAACTGATACAGGCGATGCAAAAGAATGGTGTACCGTTGACATCGGAAAATGCGGCTTCTTTACGGGACGCTTTGGCGAAGCAGCCGGGAAAAGTACAAATGGAGACGTTTGTACAGGCAGCAGCGGTTGCCTTTCAACGTGGATTGCCATTGACGGCGGAAAGTATAAACGGTTTGCGACAGGCGATGTTTGGCCCTCCTTTAAATGATCTTTTGTCTTCGCTGGAGCAGGAGCTTGAAGCAGTATTCAAGCAGCAAGGACAAGGAGCATCTGCTGACCGTATGGCGGGAGAAGCAACAGCGGTAAAGGGGGCTGACCGAATGTCCCCTGCTCCATCAGGCTCTTCTTCATCTGTTGTTGCAGATGCACCAGAAGGCCAAGTTCCTGTATTGTCCAAAGATGCCGCTGCTGTTGCTACAAAGCAGGCAGAAGTGGTACAGGCAGCAGGAGGCAAGGAGACGCTGAAAGGGACTCAGGCGGCAAATCTTGCTGCTATGGTGGGTGAAGCGGGCGCTTCAGCGACAGACACGGATGCTCCGACTGGAACTGCTGCACCTGTAGCTAAAGGTGCGGTCTCTGGGGAAGCAACGGTAGCTAACGGGCGTGGAGCCATAGCCACAGACATGGTGGCGGACTCTGGTGTAAATGCGCCTGAATCGGGTGCTAATGCACTGAGGGCTTCACGAGCCGGAGCGGAGCAGCCGCAAGCTGCCACGGCGGGTACACAACAGCCCAAGGGCGCCGAAGGCACTCCTACTGCGGCAACGGCAGAGCCTGCCGGGGCGAAGCCCGCTGCAAACGCTGCTACGGCCGACCGCACCGCCGCGCAGCTGGCTGGCGGCTCTGTTCCGCAGGCCGCTGCGGGCAACGCGGCCACGCCGGAGGCGCCTCTCCAGCGGCTGCGTACGCTGCTGCAAGAGCTGCGCGCGGCGGTGCCGTCCGCGCTGGGCACGGCTGCGCCGGAACAGCCCGCAGCAGAAGCGCCGCAGCCTACGGCTGGCTCTCTGCGGGCTACGGATGCCGCTGCTGCGCAGCCAGCGGCGTCCGTAGTGTCCAGCACGCAGCTCACCCCCACGGAGGACCCGTGGGTGGGCCGCGTGCTGAAGCTGCTCGGTGCAGAGCACGAGCAGCAGGTACACCGCGTGGCTGCACAGACCGCGCAGGGAACGGCGGCGGCCCGTATGGAGCCGCCGGAAGGAACGCAGCCGCTGCCGGGATTAGCGGCTGCGGCGGGCGGTACGGTGTCAGCGGACGCCGACACCGTAAAGGGAGCGCTGCTCCAGTTGATGGGCAGCGATGACCTGCCGCCTGCCCTGAAAGAGGCGGCGCAGCAGGTCGTGCAGCACCTGACGGGTCAGCAGTTGCTGCTGAATACGGACCGTACGGCCCCTTTTGCACAGGTACACATGTTTATTCCGTTTGTCGGACCAGATGGTCGTGAAACAGCTACGATCCAGATTCAGTCTCGACGCGGTAAACGCGGGGAGCTGGATGCATCCAACTGCCGACTTTGGTTTGATTTGGACATGAAGGCGCTCGGGCCAACATTGGTGGATGTGCAAGTCGTGGACCGGATAGTGAGCCTCAAGCTCCATAACGATCAGGATTGGGCTGCTTCGCTGTTGACCAGCGGGCGTGAATCCATTCATACGGCGCTGGAATCGCTAGGCTATCAGCTTTTATCCCTGCGCACCGAACCGATGCCGGTAAGGACTGGACAGGAGAGCAAAGGTCTGGTCTCTTCGGAGGTACAAAGCTATGTGCCTCAGCCGTATAAAGGAGTCGATCTTAAAATATGAAAGAGCCGTTAGAGGCTCCTTCTCCTTCTAGGAAGAAGGCTGTCGCCCTTAAATATACGCCCGGTGAGAGCGAAGCCCCTATCGTCGTTGCCAAAGGCAGTGGTCGTATTGCGGATAGCATTTTAGAAAAAGCCAAAGAGCACGGCGTTCCCGTTCAAGAGGATGCCGCACTGGTTGAGGTATTGTCCAAGCTTGACTTGGATGAACAAATTCCTGCTGAGCTATATCAATTGGTGGCAGAGGTGCTCACCTATATATATCAAATGGATAAGCTTGCTCCAAGGGATGACACCTGATGAGGACCGGAGGTAAGGATCAACGAAAAGCCAAAGGAGCTTTGGGTGAACAGGCAGCGGCTTCGTTTTTGGAAAATCTGGGGTATCGTATCATAGAGCGTAACTGGCGATGTCGTAGCGGAGAAATGGATCTGATTGTCGCGCAGCATGATATTCTCGTGTTTATTGAAGTACGCAGCCGAAGTAGCTCCAATTATGGAACGCCCGCAGAATCAATCACTGCACGTAAAATAACCCAGGTTCGCCAGACAGCCGCTGTTTATTTGCATATGAACGGAATTGAGGATGTTCCAATCCGTTTTGATATGATTTCTGTACGATTGATTGAGGAAACCGCAGTCGTCACGGAGCACATAATTGAGGCATTTTAAAAGAGTGGTAAACTTTTTTGAAGGCTCATTTCGAATTTTATATGCACAGGTTGACAGGAAGGAATGCTAAAGGTATATTTTATTGAGAATGGTTATCATTTTGATTTTTAGTTATAGTGAACATTCACGAGCTATT
This sequence comes from Paenibacillus sp. LT-B23, assembly GCF_059417685.1. Lineage (NCBI taxonomy): Bacteria > Bacillati > Bacillota > Bacilli > Caryophanales > Paenibacillaceae > Paenibacillus > Paenibacillus sp. LT-B23. Next base: position 278,912 of record NZ_JBSQBM010000003.1, read on the forward strand.
CCTACAAAGGAGGATATACGTGACAGAGCATACCTTTAGTGAACATGTCATAGATGTAATTCAGGAACGACGGACCATTAAACGGTTCAAATCCGACCCCATTCCAGTAGATACCATTAAAGAACTGCTGGATGTTGCTGTGTGGGCCCCCAATCATAAAATGCGCGAGCCATGGCGTTTTCTCTTGTTTGCCGGTGACGGCCGGAAAAAACTTGCTGAAGCTATTGAAGCCGATATTGGCAAGGATAACAAGTTCGAAAGCGGCATTTTGCACAATCCGATTCAGCTTTTAGTTGTGTTGGAGGAAGATCCGCGTCAGGCAGTTTGGGATGAGGACTTTGCAGCGGTTAGTGCCCTTGTACAAAACTTTATGCTTGCCGCATGGAGTAAAGGAATCGGAACGTTTTGGGTCACAAAGCCTTTTCTTTATTCACCGAAATTCCGCAAGCATTTGGGAATTCAGCCTGGTGAGAAGATCATCGGCATGGTGTATGCGGGTTATCCTGAAGTCATTCCAGAACCAAGACCACGTATTCCAGCAGCGGATAAGCTAACCCTGTTTGACAAATAATCTTTTGTCGAATAACCTTGATTAGACAGCTTTATGAATTAAAAATGTAACATGATATTTGCAGCGGATGAAAATTTGGAAGCACCTTTTTTCATATATGCAATGCTCCCGTGGGAGACATTTCAGTATGAGGAGAGGTGTTTTTTTGTTATGTATGGAAAACTACATGGAGCTTGTCTTTATGGAATAGACGGTGTTCTGATTGAAGTTGAGACTGATTTGTCTAATGGGTTGCCTCAAACTGCAATCATCGGATTGCCGGATTCGGCCATTCGAGAGGCTGTGGAGCGCGTAAGAGCAGCGATCAAAAACTGCGGTTTCAAATATCCGTCACAGCGTGTAACCATAAATTTGGCTCCTGCTGATTTACGTAAGGAAGGCTCATCCTTTGACCTTGCTATCGCTTTGGGACTGCTGACAACCAGCGGACAAGTCGTTTTACCTGCGGGGGAATGGACGCTATTTATCGGTGAACTAGCGTTGGACGGCAGTATTCGCCCCGTGAACGGGGTATTGTCTATGGTTGATTTGGCCAAGCGAGAAGGATTTCATTCGGTGCTGCTTCCCGAGGAAAATGCAGGTGAAGCACGCCTGATCACGGGTATACGTATTTACGCTGTTCGTCATCTAATGGATCTCATTCCAGCAAAAGATCATGGACAATACGCTATTGAAGGCCAATCAAAAGATCGGAATTCTAACTACTTACCTGATCCAATGGATGGTGGGGGAACTAATCAAACAGGTAATCAAATAATTAATCAAGATATTAAGCAAGCTATGGATCCAGCTCCTAAGCCAATCCCGAATGAAGCTGAACATTATGCCCAAGACAAACGTATTAATGCTAGACAGCAGATCATTATCCATGCTTATGACCATTTGCCTCAGGCAGATCAAATACCTATGGGTGAGGTCAAAGAGATAATTGACGCTATGGAGGATTACAGCGATGTATTAGGTCAGCTACACGCTAAACGAGCGTTGGTTATCGCTGCTGCCGGGATGCACAATATTGTCCTTATCGGGCCTCCAGGTGCCGGAAAAACGATGCTTATCCGCAGGCTGCCATCCATTCTGCCGCCCTTGACCGGAAAAGAGGCACTGGAGGTTACCAAAATATATAGCGCCGCCGGGAAGTGGAAGGAGTCATCGCCTCATTTAATGAACATTCGCCCCTTCCGTTCACCTCATCATACGATTTCTGCTGCTGGACTGGTGGGAGGAGGCGGCATTCCCAAGCCGGGAGAAATTAGCCTTGCACATCGGGGGATTTTATTTCTGGATGAGTTGCCTGAGTTTAGTCGTCATGTGCTAGAGGTGCTGAGGCAGCCGTTGGAAGATCGCAATGTGACAATTAGCCGTTCACGTGCAGTTTTTAAGTACCCGGCACATTTTTTACTTGCAGCTTCTATGAACCCGTGTCACTGCGGCTTTTTCGGAAGTGATACGCAACATCAGCGGTGTACCTGTTCACCTGCTGCGGTAGCTCGCTATCGTTCGCGTATTTCTGGTCCATTACTGGACCGGATCGATCTTCAGCTTGAGGTATCGCAACCGAAGGACTGGCGTGAGGAAAAGGAGTCACTGTCGTCCGCTGAAATGCGAAGACAGGTACTAGCTGCTCAAGAGATACAAATCCATAGATACAGCAAGCTTCCTTTTTCATGGAATAGCGAACTATCCGGTCAAATGCTCCGTAAATATGCGGTGTTAGAACATAACGCGGCAGAGCTTCTTGATCAGACGATGGATGCACTCGGTTTAAGCATGCGTGCGTATGATCGAATTCTCAAACTGTCACGCACCATTGCAGACTTGAATCAATCAGAGAAGATCACCGTGTCACATGTAGCTGAAGCCATTCAATATCGGAATATGGACAGAGCACATGCCAGTTTTTCAGAAGAATAAAACAGCATAGGAATAACGATATGTCCATTTTTTTTATGTAAGACAAAAAAAGCTCCAGACGCAAAGTTCTGGAGAAGAAAAAAAGATTATGACAATGTGATTATACAATAAGTATATCAATTTCGTATATACGATTATGCATCATCTGCCATGTTACTTGATGGAAGAAAAACCAGCTGTCAATCCTTTGTTGTGAAGGTGTAGCTGAAAGTATACAAATCCTCCGAACCAGAAACAGCTCGGAGGATTTTTTTATAATTCGGATTAGAGCACGTTCAGTTTCACTTCGATATTATCGCGGGTAGCGCGGGAGTAAGGACACTGCTCATGTGCGCCTTCTACTAATTTTACCGCTGTTTCATGGTCAACGCCTTTCACCAGAACATCAAGGTTCACTCCGATTCCGAAGCCGCCGTCTTCAACTTTACCGAAATTGACCGTTGCTGTTACTTCGGTACCTTCATGTTTAATACGCTGCATGCGGGCAACCATATTCAAAGCACTGTCAAAACACGCTGAATAGCCTGCTGCAAACAATTGCTCCGGATTCGTACCCGTGCCGCCTGCACCGCCCATTTCTTTTGGTGTATCAATATTTAGACGAAGTTCAGGGGAAGAAGACTCGACATAACCATTACGTCCTCCAACCGCTTTCACTGTGGTTTCATACATTTTTTGTTGAATGGTCATCATAATCCAATCACTGCCTCTCGTTCAATTTATATTTTACACAATTTAATTTATCAAAATAATTATCTTTTGTAAAGTATTTTGTGCAATTATCATGTTTTTTGTTATATAATGTGCTAAAATAAGGACGAAAGCAGGTGATCTGACAGCATGGACAACAATCATAATGAAGGTGCAACATTAAAACTTGATAATCAATTATGCTTTGCCATATATGCGTGCTCCAGAGAGATTACGAAGCTATACCAGCCTTATCTGGAAAAGCTCGGTGTGACATACTCACAGTATTTGGTGCTCATCGTGCTGTGGGAGCGCGAGGAATGTACAGTGAAGGAATTAGGCGAGGCGTTGTATCTGGACTCAGGGACACTAACCCCGTTATTGAAAAGATTGCAGAATGCCGGACTCATTGACCGGAAGCGTTCGACTCAGGATGAACGTAAGGTGCTGATTTCTTTGACTCCAGAAGGAAATGCATTGCGGGAAAAAGCACTATCTGTACCGGGATGTATTCAGGAAAAAACAAGCATGACCCACGATCAATTCGACTCGCTCCTGTTTCAGTTCAATGATCTGCTGGATCGAGTTCATGAAGCGAATGTGCAGGTTGAAAAATCATAATCGGTATTTCCGGCTACTTTACGAATCTCTTGTTATGTAGCCGCCCGTAGCTGGATGAAGGAATGCCCCAATGAACTAAAGTACCTCTCATACGGATTTAATAAATCCTGAACTTGAAGAGGTACTTTTTTTTGTATTCTATTAAAATGAATATCCATTAATATCCAAACATTCGATTTTGGGAATGATAATGATATCAAAATACTGTAATTCATAAGGTTAAATTATAAGGAAAGCGTTTTAAAAACATGTTACAATGATGTAGGTTTAGTATAGATTTCCTTGTGAACCGCCCTTGTTGCAGTCATGTTGATAGGAGGATTCCAGAATGAATATCCATGAATATCAGGGTAAAGAAGTATTGAAGCAGTACGGAGTGGCTGTACCGAACGGTAAGGTTGCCTATACGGTGGAGGAAGCCGTTGCTGTAGCAGAATCGCTTGGAAGCGCTGTTACGGTGGTAAAGGCGCAAATTCATGCCGGTGGACGTGGTAAAGCGGGCGGTGTGAAGGTGGCCAAAAGCTTGGATGAAGTGCGTACTTATGCTTCTGAAATTTTGGGTAAGGTGCTGGTGACACACCAGACCGGGCCTGAAGGCAAAGAGGTTAAACGCCTTTTGGTAGAGGAAGGCTGCGATATTCGTAAAGAGTATTACGTCGGTGTTGTCGTGGATCGTGCGACCGGACGTGTCGTGATCATGGCCTCGGAAGAAGGCGGTACGGAAATCGAAGAGGTAGCTGCGGCTACTCCGGAGAAAATTTTTAAAGCGGTTGTTGATCCGGCGATTGGACTTCAGGTATATCAGGCGCGCAAGCTGGCGTATGACATTAACATCCCGAATGAGCTGGTGAACAAGGCGGTTAAGTTCATGCAGGCGCTCTACGAAGCTTTTGTGGACAAGGATTGTTCGATTGCAGAGATCAATCCGTTGGTCGTCACAGGTGACGGGAATGTGCTGGCGTTGGATGCCAAACTGAATTTCGACTCTAATGCGCTGTTCCGCCACAAGGATATTTTGGAGCTGCGTGATTTGGACGAAGAGGATGAGAAAGAAATCGAAGCTTCCAAATACGATCTGAGCTACATCGCATTGGACGGAAATATTGGATGTATGGTCAACGGCGCAGGTCTTGCCATGGCGACGATGGACATTATCAAATATTACGGCGGAGATCCGGCCAACTTCCTTGACGTAGGGGGCGGTGCGACGACGGAAAAGGTAACCGAAGCGTTCAAAATCATTTTGTCCGATCCGAAGGTAGAAGGCATTTTTGTGAACATTTTCGGCGGAATTATGCAGTGTGACATCATTGCGAACGGTGTGGTGGAGGCTGCCAAGCAATTGGGGCTGACCCGTCCGCTTGTTGTCCGTCTCGAAGGTACGAATGTCGAGTTGGGTAAACAGATTTTGGCGGAATCCGGTTTGAATATCGTGGCGGCTGATTCCATGGCGGATGGTGCCCAGAAAATCGTCGAACTTGTTCAATAGCCTGTTTGCATTCCGATATGCCGAATAAACGATAGGGGATGTGAAGATCGTGAGTATTTTGGTCGATAAGCATACAAAGGTGATTACACAGGGGATTACGGGAAAAACGGCGTTATTCCACGCCAAGGGTGCGCTTGATTATGGCACACAGATGGTAGGAGGCACCTCTCCAGGCAAGGGCGGCACCGAGGTGGAAATTACGCTGGAGAACGGACAACAGGTCAAGTTGCCTGTGTTTAATACGGTGAGCGAAGCGAAGGCTGCTACAGGCGCGACAGCGAGTGTTATTTATGTGCCGCCTGCTTTTGCTGCGGATTCCATTTTGGAGGCTGTAGATGCAGAGTTAGACCTCGTCATTTGTATAACCGAGGGTATTCCGGTGCTTGATATGATTAAGGTCAAACGCTTTATGGAAGGTAAAAAGACCGTTCTGATCGGTCCTAACTGTCCAGGCGTAATTACACCGGGAGAGTGCAAAATTGGCATCATGCCGGGTTACATTCATCTACCGGGTCATGTAGGTGTTGTGTCACGTAGCGGAACGCTGACCTATGAAGCGGTGCATCAACTGACTACCCGGGGCATCGGACAATCCTCCGCGGTTGGTATCGGCGGTGATCCAGTTAAAGGCTCGGAATTTATTGATATTTTGCAGCGCTTCAATGAAGATCCTAACACGCATGCTGTCATTCTGATCGGAGAAATCGGCGGTACGGCCGAGGAGGAAGCTGCCGAGTGGATTCGAGACAATATGACGAAACCGGTAGTCGGTTTTATCGGCGGTGTGACTGCGCCTCCAGGCAAACGGATGGGGCATGCAGGTGCCATCATTTCCGGCGGAAAAGGAACAGCCAAGGAAAAAATCGCTACGCTTGAAGCCTGTGGTATCAAGGTGGCACCGACTCCTTCGGAGATGGGCTCGACGCTGGTCAGTGTGCTGGAAGCACGTGGTATTTTGAATTTGTGTACGACACATTAAATCGTGTTTCTTCATTAATATACAAGCTGTAAAATGGCATCGAAATTTGCCGCCTGCTAGTGTATAATGAAAGAAAGGTAAGCAACCTTTTTGTCTTCTGAAACAGGGGATGAAAAGGTTGCTTTTTTTTGCGTTGGGACAAGCTTATCAGGGAAACGCTTGCAAAATGATACGCTGTGCCACAAAATAAGGGAGGGTTCACTCTTCCCGTGAATGGGGGAACCGCAGTTTGGAAGAAAGATGGCTTTTGCTGGGTTTGCATGAATTAGAGGGTATCGGTAGAAAAACAATTCAGCGTATTTGGTCGAGTGACTACCGATTGCATGAACTACTGCATTTTAGCGAGCAGAAATGGATTGAGGTAGGATTAAGTCCTGCTCAGGCCCGCGTAGCGGTGCAACGTTACGACGAAGATTGGGTACATGAAAGATATCGGCGGGTTCAATCCGGCGATATCGGAGTGATAACTTATGTGGATGAAGATTATCCCCTATTAATGAAGGAAACGGTAGACTCGCCTTGGGTATTGTATACGAAAGGGGACATTTCACTTCTGCATACATGCTCTGTAGCTATGGTGGGGACCCGCATTCCTACGGCTTATGGACGCAGAGTGGCCGAAATGCTGACAGAGGGATTGTGTGATGCGGGCATTACTGTAGTCAGTGGATTGGCGAGAGGGATCGACAGTATTTGCCACGAAGCTGCCCTGCGCCGGGGAGGCAATACGATAGGGGTTCTTGGAACGGCGATTGATCAAATTTACCCGCCCCAAAATGCATCTTTATTTGCAGAAATGGCGAGCAAAGGCTTGATTGTATCGGAATATCCACCAGGTACCAGATCGCATCCGGGAATGTTTCCGCAGCGTAACCGGATCATTGCTGGTCTGACACAGGGAACCGTTGTGGTGGAAGCAGATGTGAGAAGCGGTTCCCTAATTACAGCCGATGCTGCGTTGGAGGCGGATCGAGATGTGTTCGCCGTTCCGGGGCCGATTACATCACCGAAGAGTAGAGGTACGTTAAGCCTGATTAAGCAAGGGGCTAAAACGGTCACCGAAGCTTCGGATATTGTAGAGGAGTACGTAGCCGATTTGCGTATAAGGGATGTTTCTTCATACAATAGAGAGCAGGGTCTGGATGTGAATGGGGTCTCCAAAGCACCAGCGAGTGAGACACCCGAGGAAAAGCGTGTCGTGCTTTTGCTGGAGCAAGGAACCATGACACTGGATGAACTGCTTGAAGCAACTGCATGGGATTTTGGACTTTTACACTCAGTTCTGTTATCGTTAATCATAAAAAAAAGGATCGCCCAGCTTACGGGTACAAAATACAAACTTATTTAATAGTTAATTTTGCAAATCCTTAATGTAGTCATTGTACAAATTCAATATTAAACATCCGGGGATGAGAGTTTAGATATTTATCCGCACAGCGGATTCCTGCTCCCTCCCCGCTTCCTGAAATGTGTTGAATTTATAGCTCGTACTAGCGAAGCGTTGGATTTGAATCTGAAAAAGCGACAGCGTTCGCCTGATAGCATTCCAAAGGAAAGCTCGCATCGGAAGCATTAGCTTAGTGGGATTACCTCTGGATGTCTTATATAATCCGAAGAATTCTGTTACAACAGCGATTGTAAGATCAAATCCATCGCGTAGCTTCTCTACGGACTATAGCTCACCACGTTTCAGGAAGTCTATCCTAATTGTACGTAATTGAGAGGAGGAAGAGCCTATGGCGGATTCACTCGTCATCGTGGAATCGCCTTCCAAGGCGAAGACGATCGGCAAATACTTGGGCAGTAAATATATCGTCAAGGCTTCCATGGGTCATATCAGGGATTTGCCAAAGAGTCAGATCGGCGTAGAGGTCGAAAATGATTTTAATCCCAAATATATTACCATTCGAGGTAAAGGCTCGATTTTGAAAGAATTAAAGGATGCCAGAAAAAAAGTAAAAAAAGTATACCTAGCGGCTGACCCGGATCGCGAAGGCGAAGCTATCGCTTGGCATTTGGCGCATGCGCTGGATCTGGACGATACAGCAGACTGCCGCGTTGTATTTAATGAGATCACTAAGCAGGCGGTTAAGGATGCATTTAAAACACCACGCAAAATCAATATGGATTTGGTCAATGCCCAACAGGCACGGCGGATCCTTGATCGGCTTGTCGGCTACAAAATCAGTCCATTGCTTTGGAAAAAGGTAAAGAAGGGCTTGTCCGCAGGGCGCGTGCAGTCGGTTGCCGTGAAAATTATCCTGGACCGTGAAAACGAGATTAATGAGTTTGTACCGGAAGAGTATTGGACAATCACAGCTAAACTGGCGATTAAGGACAGTACCTTTGAGGCGAAATTCCATCAGCTTCGTGGCGAAAAGAAAGAGCTCTCCAGCGAAGCGAATGTACAAGAAGTGCTGGAGGCTATCGGCAAGTCGTCTTATAAGGTTCGTGATGTGAAAGAGAAAGAGCGTTTGCGCAATCCTTCTCCACCATTCACGACTAGCTCCTTGCAGCAAGAGGCGGCTCGGAAACTCAACTTCCGTGCATCCAAAACGATGTCCGTAGCCCAGCAGTTGTATGAGGGTGTGGACTTGGGCAAAGAAGGAACCGTGGGTCTGATTACGTATATGCGTACGGATTCCACACGAATAGCCGTTTCGGCCCAAGAGGAAGCGAAGGAATTCATTATTCAGAAATATGGCGAAGATTTTGTACCTGAAAGTCCTCGTCAATATTCCAAAAAAGCGGCCAACGCCCAGGATGCGCATGAAGCGATTCGTCCAACCTCCGCGTTGCGTGACCCGGAAACGGTTAAGCCGTTTATGAGCCGGGATCAGTTCCGTTTGTACAAACTGGTATGGGAGCGTTTTATGGCCAGCCAGATGGCTTCCGCTATTATGGATACCTTGTCTGTTGATATTGAAGCGGGTGAGACTATATTCCGGGCAGCCGGCTCGAAGGTTCGTTTTCCAGGCTTCATGAAAGTGTATGTGGAGGGGAATGACGATGGCAAAACCGAAGAAGATAAGCTGCTGCCGCCGCTTAAACCGGGCGACAAGCTGAAAAAGGAATCGGTTGAGCCGAAGCAGCATTTCACGCAACCGCCTCCCCGTTATACAGAGGCACGACTGGTGAAAACGCTGGAAGAACTGGGTATCGGACGTCCGAGTACGTATGCACCGACACTGGAAACTATTCAGAAGCGTGGCTATGTCGCCATTGAAGAGAAGAAGTTCTTCCCTACAGAGCTGGGAGAACTGGTCATCGAGCAGATGGAGGAATTCTTTCCTGAAATTCTGAACGTGGAATTCACGGCCAATATGGAAGGTGATCTTGACCACGTAGAAGAAGGCGAAGGAGACTGGGTCAAGGTCTTGAGTGACTTTTACGAGTCGTTTGAGAAGCGTCTGGAAGTGGCAGAGGAAGAAATGAAGGAAATTGAGATAAAGGATGAAGAATCCGATGTCATTTGTGACAAATGTGGCAGCCCGATGGTGTATAAGCTTGGCCGCTTTGGTAAATTTCTGGCCTGCTCGGCATTCCCGGATTGCCGTAATACGAAGCCGATTGTCAAGGATATCGGAATAAATTGTCCTACATGTGGTGAGGGCCATGTTGTGGAACGGCGGAGTAAAAAAGGTCGCATCTTTTATGGATGTGACCGTTATCCGGAGTGCGATTTTGTATCCTGGGATAAACCGTCCATTAAGCCTTGTCCAAGTTGTGGTGGCCTAATGGTCGAGAAACGTACCAAACAAGGAACGAAGCTCAACTGTACCGTCTGCGATCACAGTGAAATGTTGGAAGATAGCGACGAGGGTGTAGAGACTTCATAAGAACAACAATAGCAGGGGGATTTAAACGTGAGTGAACTACAAAAGGTAACAGTCATCGGAGCAGGTTTGGCGGGCAGCGAAGCTGCCTGGCAGATCGCAAGCCGTGGTGTGCCTGTCCAGCTATATGAAATGAGACCGGTTGTTAAGACACCGGCGCATCATACAGATAAATTTGCCGAGCTGGTGTGCAGCAATTCTTTACGGGCAAATGGTTTGACCAACGCGGTAGGTGTGCTTAAAGAAGAAATGAGGATATTAAACTCCTTGATTTTGAATGCCGCAGATCGTCATGCTGTTCCGGCAGGTGGTGCGCTGGCGGTGGATCGTGATGGATTTTCCGGACATATTACAGATACCCTTCATCAACATCCGCTTATTGAGGTGGTCAATGAGGAGCTTCAGGAAATTCCCCAGGATGGGATTGTGGTCATTGCTACCGGGCCTTTAACTTCTCCGGCTTTGTCGGAGCAGATTAAATCGCTGATGGGAGAAGAATATTTTTACTTTTACGATGCAGCGGCCCCGATTGTGGAGAAGGACTCTATCGACATGAGTAAGGTTTATCTGGCTTCCCGCTACGATAAGGGAGAAGCAGCCTACTTGAACTGTCCGATGAATGAAGCGGAATTTGATGCTTTTTATGAGGCGCTGATTACGGCTGAGGTGGCACAAGTTAAGGAATTCGAAAAGGAAATTTATTTCGAAGGCTGTATGCCCATTGAAGTGATGATGCAGCGTGGTAAGCAGACGGCATTGTTCGGGCCGATGAAACCAGTCGGTCTCGTGAATCCACATACAGGAGAGCTGCCATATGCCGTTGTACAGCTTCGACAGGATAATGCGGCGGGTACATTGTACAATCTGGTTGGCTTCCAGACTCATCTGAAATGGGGAGAGCAAAAGCGCGTATTTTCCATGATACCGGGTCTGGAGAATGCAGAGTTTGTACGTTATGGTGTGATGCATCGCAACACCTTTATTAACTCTCCACAGCAGCTTCATCCGACCTATCAGTTCAAAGGCAGAAGTAATTTGTTCTTTGCCGGACAAATGACTGGAGTGGAGGGGTACGTAGAATCTGCGGCCTCGGGTTTGCTGGCGGGGATGAATGCAGCGCGTGTGGCGCGTGGACAAGAAATGTTTGTATTCCCTGCGGAAACGACACTGGGCAGCATGGCCCGTTACATCACAACCGCTGATTTCAAGCATTTTCAGCCGATGAATGCGAACTTTGGTCTGCTGCCAAAGCTGGAGACGCGTATCCGCAACAAGAAGGAAAAGAACGAAGCGCTTGCTAACCGTGCGTTGGAAAGCTTGCGTGGTTATATTAACGAAGCGGAAGTTATGTCAGCCGAAGTACAGACATAAGGATGAAGGAAAAGGAGGAGCGCGTTATGGATATGTCCTTTCATGCTACCACCATCTGTGCTGTACGCCACAATGGCAAGGGAGCTATTGCGGGTGATGGTCAGGTAACGTTCGGTAACAGTGTCGTCATGAAGCAGACGGCGAAAAAAGTACGCAGATTATACCGTGGTCAGGTGGTTGCAGGTTTTGCGGGTTCAGTGGCGGATGCCATCACATTGTTTGAAAAGTTTGAAAACAAGCTGGAGGAACATCACGGCAATCTTCAGCGGGCCGCGGTGGAACTGGCTAAGGATTGGCGGCAGGACCGTATCCTGCGTAAGCTGGAGGCTTTGATGATTGTTATGGATCAATCCGGAATGCTACTCATTTCCGGGGGTGGTGAAATTATCGAGCCGGACGATGATGTGCTTGCGATCGGCTCAGGCGGTAATTTTGCATTGGCGGCGGCGCGTGCATTCAAGCGTCATGGCTCCGGCATGGAGGCAAAGGATATGGCCCGGGAAGCGCTGGAGGTTGCGTCGGAGATATGCGTGTATACGAACAATCAGATTATCGTGGAAGAACTGTAAATCGGCTCTGAGTATCCAAGGGTGGAGGAGTGCAAAATGAATAATCAATCGTTGACGCCCAGACAAGTTGTATCCGAGCTGGATAAATATATTGTCGGACAGAAGCAGGCTAAAAAATCCGTTGCCGTTGCCTTGCGCAACCGTTATCGGCGCAGCAAGCTGCCGGACGATATCCGGGATGAAATTGTGCCCAAAAATATTTTGATGATCGGTCCGACGGGCGTGGGTAAAACCGAAATTGCACGCAGACTGGCCCGGCTCGTGGGAGCTCCTTTTGTTAAGGTAGAGGCGACTAAATTTACAGAAGTGGGTTATGTCGGCCGGGATGTGGAATCTATGGTACGTGACTTGATGGAAACCTCGATTCGCATCGTTAAAGCAGAGCGGACGGAGAATGTGAAGGACAAAGCCGAGGACATGGCGAATGAACGGATTGTCAGCATTCTTGTACCTGCGGAGAAATCGAATAAATCCCAACGTAATCCCTTTGAAATGCTGTTTGGCAATAACACCGGGAATTCGCCAGAGGAAGAACCCCCGCAACAGGACGCATCCTTGGCTGAGAAACGGCGTAAGGCTAAATTCGATCTGTTGTCCGGCAAGCTTGAGGATGAAGTTATTGAGATTGATGTGGAGGATACCGCACCCAATATGCTGGATATGTTTGCTGGGCAGGGAAATGAGCAAATGGGCATGAACATGCAGGAAATGTTCGGAAGCTTTCTGCCAAAGCGAACCAAAAAGCGCAAGTTGCCGGTGAAGGAAGCCCGCAAGGTGCTAATTCAGGATGAGGCTGCCAAGCTGATCGACATGGATGATGTCATTCAGGAGTCCGTGAAGCGTGCTGAACAATCCGGTATCATTTTTATAGATGAAATCGACAAGATTGCCAGCCAGGGTAAGGGCAGTGGTCCTGATGTGTCTAGAGAAGGTGTCCAGCGCGATATTTTGCCTATTGTCGAGGGTTCTACCATTATGACTAAATACGGCCCGGTAAGGACAGATTATATTCTGTTTATCGCCGCTGGAGCTTTTCATGTTGCTAAGCCTTCTGATCTGATCCCTGAGTTGCAGGGACGTTTTCCAATCCGTGTTGAACTGAGCAGTCTCACATTGGATGAATTTGTATCCATTTTGACAGAGCCCAAAAATGCGCTGACCAAGCAATACACGGATTTGCTTCGTACCGAAGAGATTGAAGTAGAATTTTCGGCAGAAGCTATCCGTGAAATTGCCAGCATTGCCGAGTCTGTAAACCGGAACACGGAAAATATCGGTGCGCGCCGCTTGCATACCATTTTGGAGAAGTTGCTGGAGGATTTGTCCTTCGAGGCTCCGGAGCTTACTTTGGACCGTATGATCATTACCCCGGAATATGTTCGGGAGAAGCTGGGTGATATTGCCCAAAACAGGGACCTTAGTCAGTATATTTTATGAGTGGGAGCTTTTAAAATAGGATGCGTTGTCTAGAATAACACTATCTTGCACCGTCATATAGACCTAGATGAACCTCCCTTTGATGATTTTTCTGTCTATTCCAAAAGTAGGACGTATATTCTTTTACAGGTGCAAAGTGCTAAGAAAACATTCATTTTATTGAAAAAAACCTGAAAAATTTAACATTTTATGCATCGAAAGCCCTCTTTTTTAAAAAAGATAGGGCTTTTTTCTTATTGTAATTAGGTCCCAACTCTACGAAACTTAGAATATATGACACAAAGCAATTATTTTCTACTTAAGACCTAAGAGAAATGTATAATTATGAAATTTAATTGTCGAAAAAAAGTGAAAAATCTTGTTTTATTGAATCTTACTTTGGAGTAGACGCTGGAAGGAGGAGCTAAATGAATCTGCTGGGTGATATGAGCTTCCAAAAACTTCAGGCAGGTGTTCAGGCGGCAAATACGAGACAACGTGTGATGGCCAACAACATTTCCAATGAGGATACCCCGTATTTTAAGCGTTCAGAGGTCTCATTTGAAGAATTGCTTCAGCAGCAAATGGGTGGCGACGTGACACCATTACGTGGAAAAGTAACCAATGCGAAACATTTTCAAATAGGACCTGCGAACTCCATTCCAGATGCTGTGGTTACCAAAGATGGGTATTCTGTCATGAACAACAATATGAATAACGTGGATATCGACAGAGAAATGAGCCTTATGGCTGAGAATCAACTAAGATATAATACCTACATCCAAGAAATTATTGAGCGCATCAAAATGATGAGAACAGCGGTAGAAGGGAGATAGGACCAGGTGAAGATTAACAACGGCTTTGATATCAGCGCATCTGCTCTTACGGCCCAAAGGTTGCGGATGGATGTCATATCAAGCAACATTGCCAACGCAGAGACAACACGGGCAAAAGTGGAGAATGGACAAGCGGTTCCATATCGGAGAAAAACGGTTGTTTTGGAGCCTAACCAATCTCGGTTTGCCGATGTTTTGCAGGCTCAAATGGAAGGAAATGGCACGGGCGCCGCTGGCGTCAAGGTTTCGCAAATACAGGAAGATCAGTCACCTTTGAAGCCTGTGTACAATCCGGGTCACCCGGATGCTGATAAAGATGGCTATGTATATATGCCTAATGTAGACATTATGAAAGAAATGGTAGACATGATTTCCGCAACACGCTCTTACGAAGCCAATGTAACAGCTCTGAATGCATCCAAGGCAATGGTTTCCAAGGCACTTGAAATCGGTCGCTAAGTTCCAGGACTACTAACTACAGAATAGGGAGAGTAAAACATGATCCAGAACGCCATGTTTAATGTACAGACACCGGTAATACAGCAAATTCAATCGCCTAACAATGAGTTGACGAAATCGACGCCTTCCGAATCCTTGAAGGATTTTGGTTCGTTCCTAAAGGATGCGCTCAATGAAGTAGGGCAGCAGGAAGCCGCTACACACACGATGTCCGACCAGTTCATGGCAGGAAAAGTTGATGTTGATCAGGTCTTGATTACTTCCCAACAAGCGCTGCTTTCTCTGCAGCTTACTACTCAAGTCCGAAACAAAGCGATTGAAGCCTATCAGGAGATCATGCGTACACAGATGTAAAGAGGGTCTAGCAAAGTTTCGGATGGGGTGACGGAGTGAACGAGAGAATCGCCCAATATCGGGATAAGATTTCCGGGTATTGGAATAATTTCAGCAAAAAACAGAAGATATTACTTGTTTCGACATTGGCATTCATTATCATTGCTATTGTAGTACTAACGATGCAGTTTACCAAAACCGAGTATGAAGTGGCATTCCGAGATTTAAATACAAACGATGCTGCCGGGGTCATTAAATATCTCGATTCTGCGGGTATACCGTATCAACTCAATGCTGGAGGGACGCAAATTGCAGTTCCAACCGCAAGCGCGGATAAGGCAAAGGTAGATGTTGGGTCTCAGGGCCTAATTCAGAAGGGTTCAATCGGCATGAGTGCCTTTGACCAGTCCTCCTCGGCAATTGGCATGACAGAGAACGAATTCAATGTGAAGTACAATAACGCATTGAACGGCGAAGTGCAGCAACTGTTGGAACGGATGGATGGCGTCCAAAGCGCCAAAGTTGTCATTAATATGCCGAAGGAAAACATTTTTGCCGGACTTGAAGAAAAGGACAAAGCATCTGCTTCGATTCAAATGGAATTCGAACCTGGCTTTACGCCGAATCAGCAAGCCATCGACGGATACTTTAATCTGGTAAAGACGGCTGTGCCGAATTTGCCTGTAGAAAACATTACGATCACCAATAAGGAGTATGAACTGATTCCAACGGCCAAGGGCGGCCAGGGAGGTCTCTCCAGCGGTGTTCAGGAAAACATGGCTCTCCAGAAGAAGTTTGAGAGCGATGTAAGGAATAATGTCCAACAATTTTTGTCGAAAATTGTTGGCGAAGACAAAGTGAATGTGCTGGTTATGTCACAGTTAAATTTCGACAAAGTAACGTCGAAAGAACAACTGGTCACACCGGTTGATCAAACGAAAATGAAGGGCATTGAAATCAGCGCCCAGCAAATTCAGGAAAGCTACACTGGCAGTAGTGGACAAACCGGAGGAGTCGCAGGCACAGGAACACAGGATGTACCTGGTTACCCTGGAGGAAGCAATTCGGGCAACACAAGCTCAGACAAGAGCTCAAGCACAATTAACTACGAAGTTAACCGAATTGCGAAGGATATTATCCAAAGTCCGTACACTGTAAAAGATTTAACCATTAATGTAGCAGTTGAACCACCAACGGGGCAACAAACTTTGGATGCTGCAACTCAGGCCGCAATCCAAAACATCTTGGTTAATATCGTAAGAGCTTCATTAGCGAATTCCGGCGTTACTATTACAGACGCTGATTTAGCCAAAAAAGTTTCAGTGTTCTCTCAAACCGTACCGGCGCCAGCGAACACCAACACGTTTTTCTCGGCTTCCAACCCTTGGGTATGGGGCATCGGGGCTGCTGTACTGGCACTGTTGGCAGGTGTAATCTTCCTGATTGTACGCGGTCGTCGTAAGCAGCAAGAAGAAGAACTGGAAGAAGATCTGCAGCTTATGCCAACCCCGACGGAGTTCCCGTCCATTACCATGGAAAGTGTGACAAATGAAAGTCAAGTGCGTAAACAGCTTGAGAGTCTGGCGAAAAAGAAACCCGACGAATTCGTCAATCTGCTTCGTACATGGCTGGCTGACGAATAGAGGTGAGTTCATTGGCAAAGGCAAGCAGTCAAGGTTTAACGGGAAGACAAAAAGCGGCAATTCTGCTAATCACGATGGGGCCGGAAGTATCTGCTCAAATATTCAAGCATTTGCGTGATGAAGAGATTGAGCAACTTACATTGGAAATCGCCAATGTGAGGAAGGTTGATGCAACGGAAAAAGATTCGATTATGGCTGAGTTTCATCAAATTTGTTTGGCTCAGGAGTACATTTCCCAAGGCGGCATCAATTATGCCAAAGAGATATTGGAAAAGGCACTCGGGTCACAAAAAGCAGTTGAGGTCATTAACCGTCTGACGGCGACGTTGCAGGTGAGACCGTTCGATTTTGCCCGCAAGGCTGATCCAAACCAGATTTTAAACTTTATACAGAATGAAAATCCACAGACGATTGCTCTCGTTCTCTCGTACTTGCAATTTGAGCAGGCGGCAGCGATTCTGTCGTCCCTGCCACAGGAAAAGCAGGCTGATGTGGCCAGACGTGTTGCTGTAATGGACAGCACTTCGCCGGAAGTCATTTCACAAGTGGAACGTGTGCTGGAGCAAAAGCTGTCGGCAACCGCGACACAGGATTACACGAATGCGGGCGGTATCGAGTCCATTGTTCAGATTTTGAATGGCGTAGACCGAGGAACCGAGCGTACGATTCTTGACTCGCTTGAAATTCAGGACCCTGAACTGGCCGAAGAAATCAAGAAAAGAATGTTCGTATTCGAGGATATCGTCAATGTGGACAACCGTTCCATTCAACGTATTATCCGCGATATCGACAATGCCGATTTGCAGTTGGCGCTTAAAGTGTCCAGCGAAGAGGTACGCGATGTGATCTTCCGAAATATGTCGAAACGGATGGCAGAAACCTTCAAAGAGGAAATGGAGTATATGGGACCGGTACGGCTGCGTGATGTGGAAGAAGCGCAGACTCGCATCGTATCGACGATCCGCAGATTGGAAGAGGCCGGTGAGATTATAATCGCACGCGGCGGAGGAGATGACATCATTGTCTAACTTGATCAAATCTTTCCAATATGTGCCTGTTGAAGCTTTGAAAACCATTGATGTGGCACATTCGTATGCGCCTGAAACGTCGGAAGAGGAAGTCATAACTGAACATATGGAGCCGGAACCACAGAGAGATTACGAGACTGAACGGCTCCGGGATGAAATGCTGAATGATGCCAAGGATTTTGCTGAACGGCAGGTTCGTGAGGCGGCTGAAGAAGCGGAACGGATGCTTCAGGAGGCGCAGCAGCAGATAGAAGCCTGGTGGCAGGAACGCCGTGAGCAGGACGAGCAGTTAACAGAGTCCTTAAAGGCTGACGGGTTTCAGCAAGGCTATGAGGAAGGTCAGAAATTGGCTGAGGCTGAGCTTCAGGCGAAATCGGAACAGATGATGGTAGAGGCGCAGGATATTTTGCGTCAGGCCTATGAGACCAAGGAACAACTGATTCAGGAGGCTGAGCCTTTTCTGGTCGAGCTGAGTAGTGCTATTGCTGAGAAAGTCATTGAAAAACAGCTTAGCATGGAGCCGGAATATACAATTGAGCTCATTCGTAATAATCTGGCTCGTAAGCGGGAAAAAGGAACAATTACGTTGTGTGTGTCGCCTCAGCATTTCGCATTTGTGCAAGGAGCACGCGAAGAATTGTCATTAACTGTCGATTCGCAGGCAGAACTGCAAATTATTCCTGATGGTACTGTGAAGGATCGCGGCTGTGTCATTCGTTCTTCCTTTGGAAGTGTGGATGCGCGGATAGATACACAGCTGGCTGAAATCAAAAAGGAACTGCTGCGTCTGGCACACGAGAACGAGGAGCGAAGACATGAAGGGGCTTAATGCGCAGCGCTACATGGATCATTTGCGACAACTGGACCCGGTTCGGGTAAACGGTAAGGTGACACAGGTTATCGGTTTGATGGTGGAATCGGAAGGTCCGGACGCCAGTATAGGGGATGTCTGTTACATTTATCCGGGTAAAACGGCTAAGCCACTGCAAGCGGAGGTCGTAGGCTTTAGAGACAACAAGGTACTTTTGATGCCGCTTGGAGAACTGCAATCCATTGGACCCGGTTGTGATGTCGTAGGAACAGGGAAGCCATTGAACGTACAGGTGGGATCGGAGCTGTTGGGCAAAGTGCTGGACGGTTTGGGCCAACCTCTGGACGGCTCGTTGATTCCCTCACGGATGGCGAGATACTCGACCTTCAACATTCCATCCAATCCACTGAGTCGCCCACGTGTACAGGAGCCGATCAGTATCGGTGTACGAGCCATCGATGGATTGCTTACTATCGGTAAAGGACAACGGGTCGGTATTTTCGCCGGCTCTGGTGTAGGTAAGAGTACCCTGATGGGAATGATTGCCCGTAATACGGAAGCAGATGTGAACGTAATCGCTCTGATCGGGGAACGTGGACGCGAGGTGTTGGACTTTATTGAACGGGATTTGGGTCCGGAAGGGCTTGAACGCTCAGTAGTCATCGTAGCCACTTCCGACCAACCTGCATTGATCCGCATTAAAGGTGCGCTCATTGCAACGACGATCGCTGAATACTTTCGGGATCGCGGCTTGAACGTCATGCTGATGATGGACTCGGTTACCCGGTATGCAATGGCGCAGCGTGAAGTAGGACTGGCTGTCGGGGAGCCACCGGCGATGAGGGGTTATACCCCTTCCGTATTCGCCAGTTTGCCCAAGTTGCTGGAACGTGCGGGAACCGGGCCAACCGGCTCTATAACTGCCTTTTATACGGTACTGGTTGATGGTGATGACATGAATGAACCCATCGCGGATGCGGTGCGCGGGATCTTGGATGGACACATTGTGCTCAACCGGGGAATTGCGAATAAGGGACATTTTCCTGCGATTGATGTGTTAGCCAGCATTAGCCGGGTCATGAAGGACATTGCACCACGTGATCAGATTGACGCTGCCGAAAATATTAAGCGCCTGATGGCGGTTTATAAAGATTCAGAGGACTTGATTAACATCGGGGCTTATCAGCAGGGTTCGAATGCAGAAATTGACGAATCCATGGAGCGTATACGGGATATATGGGATTTTACAAGGCAAAGAACAGATGAAAAAGCTGAGCTGGACGAGGTACGTGAGCGTTTGATTTCTGAATTTACGAGGAGATGAAGGTTGAACGATGAGATTTCAGTATTCCTTTCAGAAAGTTGTAGACTTGAAAACCAACGAAAAGTCACAGGCCGAATGGTTGCTTTCCAGTGCTGTTGGACAATTACAGGTTGAGGAGCAGACATTGACACAGCTTGTAGGCGAAAGGAATCGGGTCATATCAGCCATTCAAAAGGCTGCCGAGGATTGCGCGCCGCTCTCTACCATTCAGGAATTACAGGCTTACGTCAACCATCTGGATCAATGTATTACACGCAAGCATAGAGATGTTCAATATGCGCAGCAAAATGTGCAAAGCAAACAAACCGTTTTGACCGATAAAATGCTGGATGAACAAGTTTGGCTGAAAGCGAGAGAGAAGGCCAACGTGAAATTCCAACAGGAAATGCTCCTGCGCGAGCAGAACGAGCTGGATGAAATGGCTTCCGTGAGATTTGCCATGAAAGCCCGGTAAGCGGAAAGTCACAGGATACGCATATCAGCTGCCTGAGGAGGAAGACGATGGCACGGAATTTAGCAGAAAATGAACTGGATATGGATTTGGAAAAAGAGTCAGGTGGGGGATTTGAACGGTTTATGTTTTTCCTGATTCCGATTGTTTTTACAATCGTTCTGGTGGGGGTCCTGCTTACGCTGTTCAACGTGGATTTCAGAAGTGAAATGATTTCATTGGGAAACAAGATTCCAATTGTGAAGAATTGGATTCCCGAACCGAAAGACAAGGTTGCCAAGAGCAAAGAGGCAGATCAGAAAGCCCAGTCCGTAAGCTCTGAAGCAACCATCCAGCAGCTTAAGACAGATTTGGCCAAGCAGACGGAGGAACTCAAAAAGGCTACCGCTGCCAGAACAACTCAGGATAAAAAGGTTACAGAACTGCAAAATCAGATCAATACGCTACAAACGCAAACGCAACAACAGTCGCAGGACAGTCAGCAGGGACAGACGGGTACACAAGCGGCAAGCGGAACAGCGAATGAAGACCCATATGTAAAACAGGCTAAAGACCTTGCTTCCATGTATGAAGGAATGACTGCAAGTAAGGCAGCACCGATTATGGCAAACTTGACAACCGAAGAAACGGTGCAACTGCTAAGCTACATGGACCCTGAAAACAGTGCGAAAATTTTACAAAAGATGGATGCTAAAAAAGCAGCCGATATCACTATGGCTCTGAAAAACGTAACACCCTCTACTGATTTGTCAGTGGCTGCGTTGCAGTCCCGTTTGAAAAAGGATCAGAGCACTGCAGCGGGGACAACGAGTAAAAGTCTGCAAAACACTCAGATTAGCAGCACATTTGCTTCCATGGACAAGAAAAGCGGTGCCGAACTGATTTTACAAACTTACAAAATCAGTCCGGACAAGGCATTAAACATATTAAATACAGTAGATGATTCGACACGTGCTTCTTTACTGCAAAATATGTCTGCGAAGGACGCTGCACAAACGGCGAAAATCTTAAACAAGCTGATGGGCAGCAAGTGATTTGAATGAAGGGAGGTGAAAAAATAAATGACACTTATTTCTCAAAGTGTATCTCTCAGCAGTTCCAGTCAGACGGCTGGAAGCACAGCTAGTACAGCGACAACCTCAACAGCAGGGACGGCAGCAGCAGGAGCCACAGGCGGTGCTTTTAATCAGACGCTTACGCAAATGATGACTGGCGGGCAAACGGGCTCTACAAGCACAGATGCTGGGAAATCTCCATTAGTTATGGTGATGCCGCTGATTACTGCCGGAGAATCGACAGAAGCTTCAACAGAGCCGCTTGTTGAGACATTGGCTCCATTACTGCAAAACCTTGAAAAGTTGGATGATCAGGTAGCATCTGACCCAGCCTTGTTCGCAGCTCTGCAATCGTGGGTCCAGCAAGTACAGCAGTTATTACAAGGTGACGGTGGTGCGCAGGAGCAAACAGAGGGTGGGGAAACGAATGCGGCGACAGGCTTAACGGCTTTGGCGGCACATCCGGCTACCATTCGGTTTGCATTACAAGATGCTTTGTCACAGCTTGCAAATGTAGCGAATCAGGCTACTGGAGACCAAAAGGCCCAGATTACACAGTTGCTACAATCGCTTCAAAATACGACGGCTGGTACGGGAGCTATTTCCGATGAGCAGTGGACCGGCGTACTGAAAGCGGTGGAGCTTGCTGACGGCGCAGATTCACAAGCAGTTCAACCTTCTACGAATCGGGCGAATAGCACTCAGACATTAATGGCTGTTTCTACAGACAAACAGGTTGTTGCTACTGAGCAGCAGACGAGTCAAGGCGGGACAAACCAGCAAGGTGCAGAAGGACAACGTTCATCAGCTAATGTTCATGTTCAAGCTGCAGTTAAAGCAACTCCAATGGATGAAACTGGTGCAGTAGTGGACGTAACCGAGCAGGCTGATCCGGCAGCGACCGACAGTCAAACTCCTGTGATTACGACCGCAGGCCAGCTTTCGGTGCAGACGCAAGGCACAACTCCTTCGGCTCCGGCGCAGCCTGTCGTACATGTGCGACAATTTGCTAAGGAAATGACGGACTTTGTAGTGCAAAAGCTGGATATTGTGAAGCATTCTGGATTAACAGAAGCGACTATTATGCTTCGTCCAGATCATTTGGGACAGCTTGAAGTCAAACTGACGATGCAGAATGGGCACTTGGTCGCCCAGTTCATGACTGAGCACAGCGGAGCTAAAGATTTGCTCGAACAGCAAATGTCACAGTTGCGTGCAAGTCTTCAAAGTCAGGGAATTCAGGTAGATAAGGTGGAAGTAACGCAAAATGAATCACTTTCTTCCCATATGTATCAGGATGGCCGTGGATCAGGTGCAAATCAGCAGCAACAATCCGAGCAACGTTCCAAGACGCGGAGCAGAGAAGAAGCCGATGATGCTCTAAAGGTAGCTGAAATGGCGGAAGAACTCCGCAACTGGACAGCAGAACAACGCACAGATGATGTAAATCGGACAGGCTCCTTTACAGCACAAGCGTAGCATGGAGGTGAGAACACAATGACGACTGCGGACAATAATGTATCCACCAGTAACGTCTGGCCGAATTACAACGTGAATAACGTCAAAACGGCAAGCGCCAAGGATACCAAAACGATGGGTAAGGATCAATTTTTGAAAATTTTGATTACCCAGCTCCAAAACCAGGACCCAATGCAGCCTCTGGAAGATAAGGAATTTATCGCACAAATGGCGCAATTTTCTTCCGTGGAGCAGTTGATGAACATTTCTACCCAGTTGAATACGTTGGGACAGTCTTTAGGAATATCCTCCGGTTTGATTGGAAAGGAAGTCAGTTGGATCGAGGCTGGTAAAAAGGATTCGCTTACGGGTGAAACGGGCGCAGGTACGGTGAAAAGTGGAATCGTGGATTCCATCGTTATTCGTGACGGTGTACAGTATGCCAAAATCGGAAAGTCAGAGGTAGCACTGAAAGATGTGACATCGGTAAGTCAGGCTCAAACAGCGGCTTCCTCGGCAGGGGCATCGGATACTACAACTTCTTCCTCTACTGGAAGTGGTGAGAACTCATGAATGACCGGATAACGGTCGGACGTCTTTTTCCCGCCAATGTTCCTCCGGCGGCGATTCCGCAGAATCGGGTAAATCCGGTTGTGAAGGATGGTAGGCCCTTCGGACAGGTGTTACAGGAGCAGGTACTCAAGCTGAGTAACCATGCAGCTAAGCGTCTGGAGCAGCGAGGGATAGAGCTAAGAAGTGACCAGATGGCGAAGATTAACTCGGCTGTGGATAAAGCGGCTGCCAAAGGCGCCAAGGAATCATTAATTTTAATGCAGGATATGGCGTTGATCGTAAGTGTGCCTAACCGGACAGTAGTTACCGCGATGGATAAGCAATCCATGCAAGATAACGTATTTACGCAAATTGATAGTGCCGTTATTATTTCATAGAAAATTTAGCAAGAAGTGGCTGGCCCGAGCAGGAAAGCCATAAAGAAGCCGCGGATCGACTGATGCGGTTAATCGAGCAAGCATTCAGAGGAGGATTTATACTCAATGTTGAGATCAATGTATTCGGGTGTATCGGGTATGAAGGGCTTTCAAACAAAGCTGGACGTTATCGGTAACAACATTGCAAACGTAAATACAACAGGCTTCAAGTCCAGCCGCGTCATGTTCAAAGATATTTTGAGCCAAACGAGTTCGGGCGCAAGTGCACCGGACGGAACGACAACTGCGGGACAAAATGCCAAGCAGGTCGGTTTAGGGGTATCGGTCAGTTCGATTGATACACTTCATCTTCCAGGTAGTGCCATGACTACAAACAATCCGACAGACTTGCGGATTAACGGTGACGGATTTTTCCTGGTCAAAATGAATGATGCACAGGATGTTCCTTATCTGACTCGCGCGGGTGATTTTCACGTGGACGCAAACCGGAATTTGGTTACCTCAGATGGCTTTTTCGTAGGAGATGCGGGTGGAGATCCAATCACACTGGCTGACAATGTGACGTCGTTCTCTATCTCGCAGGACGGTACGATTGTACAGCAATTGGATGATGGCACCGTAGACAATGGCACGCAAATTGGTATAGCCAGAGTGACAAACCCCGAAGGCTTGGAGAAAATCGGAGGTAGCTTGTACCGTACCACGGTTAACTCCAACATTGATGCACTTGAGCCTGGAGTAGCTAATTCGGAGGGCCGGGGCGCTATCATTGCGGGCCAGTTGGAAATGTCCAACGTCGATTTGACAGGTGAATTTACCGAAATGATCGTGGCGCAGCGCGGCTTCCAGGCGAACTCGCGTATCATTACGACCTCGGATGAAGTGCTACAGGAAGTTGTAAACTTGAAACGTTAATCGCATCTAAACGCGGGGGAGTAAGGGCTCCCCCGTACCTATCAGGAGGATGGTGTTACGATGATCCCGTTAACGCGGCTAAACGGCTCGCCTATGTGGCTTAATGCTCTGCTCATTGAGACTGTGGAGGAAACGCCGGATACATACGTCACATTAGTGACGGGGAAACGGTTGATTGTATTGGAAAAAGCGGCAGATGTCGTCTCCTTGATCAAGGGTTACAGCCGTGAAATCGGCATACATGCCGCCACGATAAAAGTGCAACAAATGGAGGAAGACGAATGAAAAAGATGCTGCCATGGCTCATTACAATTTTACTCGCGATTACTTTGATTGCAGGTGCGGCCTTTGTACTTATACCAGCGCTTAGCGGGAAAAAGTCGGAAGTCACTCCAAATGTGCAAGCTGCTCAAGCAGAACGGCTTCCCCGACTGACAGCAGATGAATTGGTGGAAGTGAGTTCTGAAATTACTGGTATCAAAACCAATCTGGCAGATGCCGATTATATTGTGCAGATGAATCTTGCTTTTCAATTAAACGATGCCAAAGCAAAGGAATCTTTTGAAAAAATCAAGGACATCAGTATTAAGCCAATCGTTATTCAATTACTTGCAGATACCAAGCCTGATGAGCTCAGAACAGCTAAAGGCCGGGACCAGTTCAGTGACAAGCTGACGGATCTCATCAACAAGTCGCTCCCTGAAGGTCACCTGGGGAACGCCAAAATTACAGACTTTTTGCTGGCAGCCATTTGATTCCAGGTGAACTTGTCAGAACATGTAAGGGGGTGAATAACATTGGTGGATGTAATGTCACAAGGGGAAATTGATGCCCTTTTAGCAGCTCTCTCGTCCGGTGAAATGGATGCGGAAGAACTTAAAAAGGAAGATACCCAAAAGAAAGTTCGCGCTTACGACTTCAAAAGAGCGCTTCGGTTTTCCAAGGATCACATTCGGAGTCTGACACGGATACACGAAAATTTTGCACGGTATCTGACCACTTATTTTTCAGCACAGCTCCGGACGTTTGTCCAAATTAATGTCGTTCAGGTGGAGCAGCTTCCTTATGATGAATTCATTCGCTCCATTCCGAAAATGACCATTTTGAACATTTTTGAAGCCGAGCCGCTGGAAGGACGTATGGTGCTTGAGGTTCACCCGAACGTAGCTTTTGCAATGCTGGACAGGCTTCTCGGAGGGACCGGATCAGCGCCGTCCAAGGTTAACGCATTGACAGAGATTGAGACGACAATCATGGAGCGGATTTTTAGTCGTACCTTTGACAGCCTGCAAGAGGCCTGGAAAACGGTATTGGATATTGAACCGCGTTTGGAGGCAATGGAAACCAATCCGCAGTTTATGCAGATTGTTTCACCCAATGAAACGATTGCCTTAATCTCGCTTAGTACTAAAATTGGCGATACCACAGGGATGATTAACCTTTGTATCCCGCACGTGGTATTGGAACCGATTATGGCTAGGCTGTCTACGCACCAGTGGTTTACATCCGAAAAGAAATCAAGGGCGCCTGAAGAGATTGACGCCTTGAGATTACGGGTCACGAAAGCACAGCTTCCCATTATTGCCGAGCTAGGTGAATCCCGAATAAATGTGGCCGAGTTTTTAGGCCTTTCGGTGGGGGATGTCATTTCATTGAACAAACCCGTCAAGGAAGGGCTCTCCATCCGGGTGGGCGAAAAACTGAAATTTTTGGGAAGTCCCGGCATGGTAAAAGATCGTGTTGCCGTACAGATTGATGAAATTGTCAGCGAAGGAGTTGAAGAAATTGACGAGTAAAGACTATTTGTCCCAGGAGGAAATTGATGCCCTGCTGAAACAGTCGGAAGCGGGCACGGATTCTACTCCCGCCAACAAGACCGTTGACGATTTTCTGACTCCTCTGGAGCAGGATGCTCTCGGGGAGATCGGTAATATTACGTTCGGCAGCGCAGCGACAGCTCTTTCCACACTGCTTGGTCAAAAGGTTGATATTACAACCCCTAAAGTTTCAATTATTACCCGCTCTGAATTCGAAATAACTTTTCCTAAGCCGCACGTAGCGGTACATGTGAATTATGTAGACGGATTTGAGGGTATTAACTCGCTCGTGATCAAAAAGCGTGATGCGCAGGTCATAGCGGATTTGATGCTTGGCGGTGAAGGAAATCCGGTAGATGAAGAATTGAATGAAATTCATATCAGCGCTGTGCAGGAAGCGATGAACCAGATGATGGGCTCGTCGGCAACCTCAATGTCTACCATGTTTAAGCGTTTTGTTAATATTTCTCCGCCTGGAATTGATATTTTGGATCCAATGCATGGTGATGGAGTATCCAGCCTGCCAGATGAACAGACGCTGATTACAGTATCCTTCCGTTTGTTGATCGGTGACCTGATTGACTCTACATTGATGCAACTGTTGCCTGTGCATTTCGCCAAAAAGATGGTGAGCATTTTAATGAATGGCGGAGAGGATGACGAGCAACCGCAAGCGTCCGCACAGCAAGTAGCAGCAACGGCTGCTCCAGAAGTGCCGCAACAAACCGAGATTCCGCAACAGCAACCCGCACCAACGTATCAACAGCCACCGGTAGCCGCACAGGTGCCCGTACAGCCGGCGCAGGATGCAGGTTATGGACAGCAACCGCCTATGTACCCTCAAGACCCGGGATACGGTCAGAAGGGAACGCCAGGTTATGGAATGCCTGGAGGTGTACCACCGCAGGCCCCTTATGGAGCGCCTCATCATTATGGTTCGATACCGGGACGAAATGTAAATGTGCAGCCTGTACAATTTTCAAACTTGCAGTCCGGTGCATTTGCGCAAGTGGATGAAAACAATTTAAATTTATTGATGGACATTCCCCTTAGAGTCACCGTAGAATTAGGAAGGACCCAAAAGCAAATTAAAGATATTCTAGAGCTCTCACAAGGTTCGATTATTGAACTGGACAAGCTTGCCGGGGAGCCAGTGGACATTCTGGTTAACAACAAACTGATTGCCAAAGGCGAAGTTGTCGTAATCGACGAGAACTTCGGCGTGCGTGTGACGGATATTGTAAGCCAATGGGACCGTATTCAGAAATTACAATAATAGCATAATTTAGGGAGGATTTATTTCAGATGGCAAACCGTATTTTGATCGTGGACGATGCTGCATTTATGAGAATGATGATTCGGGACATCCTGTCCAAAAATGGATATGAAGTAGTAGGAGAGGCCCAGGATGGATCACAGGCTATTGAAAAATTCAAGGAGCTTCGTCCGGACCTGATTACGATGGATATTACGATGCCCGAAATGGACGGCATTGCCGCTCTGAAGGAAATCAAAAAAATTGACGCGAACGCAAAGGTCATCATGTGTTCCGCGATGGGTCAGCAAGCGATGGTTATTGATGCCATCCAAGCAGGCGCAAAAGATTTTATCGTTAAGCCTTTCCAATCGGATCGGGTTATCGAAGCCATCAACAAAACATTGGGTGTGTAAGGCGCATCCGCTATGGATACAAAACAGGGTGCCTCTGACGCATTGAGTACATCCAGCAATATAGGCAACATTGCCTGGGTCCTTTTCGTGCTGATCTTTATCATCGTACTGATCGTGTACTTGATACGGTTTTTGAGTAAAAGAAATCAGAGCTGGTTCAGCAACCGCTCCGTTCGCATACTGGGAGGCGTGGGGCTGGGCCCTAACAAATCCCTTCAGCTTGTTGAAGTTGGTAGCAGTGTGTATCTCATTGGTGTGGGAGAAGATATCCGGCTTGTTGACAAAGTATCCGATCCTGAAGAAGTGGAGCAAATTTTGGCCGCACTGGAGCAAGAAGCTTCTCTGCAGCGCGGCCCGATTGCCCCGCTATTCGCTAAAATTGCGGATAAGCTTCGCCGGAACACCGCGGCACAGCAGCAGCCTGAAGAGGAAACGTCTTTTCACGAGATGTTCGAATCCAAGCTTCGGCAAATGCCGAATCGCAAGGATAAACTCGAAAAGCTGCGCAATGAGGAGAATACTACAGATCGGTCGGGAGATTCATGAGAAAAAAGATTATACTTGCATGTTTGCTGCTCGTCTTGTTCAGCTTCATTTCGGTGACGGCGGCCTCTGCGGAACCGATCCCGAACATTGATATACAAGTCGGCAACTCGGACAAAGGACAGCCCGGTGCCACCTCGCTGTCTATTATTTTACTTATTACTGTCATCAGTGTAGCGCCCGCTTTGCTTGTGCTTATGACGAGCTTTACGCGAATCGTGATCGTGCTGGGCTTTGTTCGCACCTCGCTGGGGACCCAGCAGATGCCGCCTAACCAGGTGCTTGTCGGACTGGCCTTGTTTCTTACCTTATTTATAATGGCCCCGACGTTCTCCGCTATGAACGAGACTGCGCTCCAGCCGTATCTCAAGGGGGATTTGACACAGTCTCAGGCGCTGAACAAGGCTGCGGTACCAATCAAGACCTTTATGTTCTCTCATACACGGGAGAAGGATCTACTGCTCTTTATGAAATACACCAAGATGGAAAAACCGAAAGACTATCAGGATATCCCGTTAACGGTGATGGTTCCGGCTTACGCTATCAGTGAGTTAAAGACAGCATTTCAGATGGGCTTCATGATATTTATACCGTTTTTGGTCATTGACATTGTGGTAGCGAGTACGCTCATGGCTATGGGGATGATGATGCTGCCGCCGGTGATGATTTCGCTTCCTTTTAAAATACTGCTGTTTGTGCTCGTAGACGGTTGGTATCTGGTCGTCAAATCATTGCTTCTGAGCTTTAACACATGAATATTTCCCACAGGGACAGCAATCAAGGAGGACGGCAATGACTTCGGAGTTTATTATTTCCCTTGCCGGACAAGCGGTGTACACAGTGCTTAAAGTTAGCGCTCCGATGCTGATTTTGGGACTGGTCGTCGGTTTGATTATCAGTATTTTTCAGGCGACAACCCAAATTCAGGAGCAGACTTTGGCATTTGTTCCGAAGATTGTCGCCGTATTACTGGCATTGCTCTTGTTCGGACCATGGATATTGACGACATTAGTGGATTTTACGTTTAACATTCTGGACAATTTGTACAAATATATAGGTTAGGCTGAAGTTATGGACATGTTGTTACAGAGTTTTCCTGTTTTTTTGCTGATTTTTTGTCGGATTACCTCGTTTTTTGTAGTAGCGCCTATTTTTTCAACCCGAGGAGTACCTAATATCTTTAAGGTTGGTATATCGGGATTTCTCGCATTGATCGTGTATCTCACTTATGGTGCGCATCAGCAAGTACCGACGGATGCAGCGTATGTGCTATTGGTGGCTCGTGAGGTGTTGATTGGGTTGTTGCTGGGTTTTACCGCTTATTTATTCATGACAGCGATCCAAACCGCAGGTTCCTTTATTGACCTTCAGGTAGGTTTTGGGATGGCCAGTGTGTTTGACCCGATGACAGGAGCTTCGTCGCCTTTAACGGGAAATTTCAAGTTTGCGATAGCCGTGTTGCTCTTTTTAAGCTTAAACGGGCATCATCACCTGATAAACGCTATTTTATACAGCTATGATTGGGTGCCGCTGACGAATGATTTTTTTGTAAAGCTGTATGGAGGCAGTGTGACGGAATTTCTGATCCGTTCCTTTGCTGAATCTTTTATGCTGGCTTTTCAAATTGCTGCTCCTATAGTAGTAGCTACTTTTTTAACGGATGTGGGACTCGGATTTTTGGCTAAAACGGCTCCGCAGTTTAACATTTTTGTCATTGGTGTGCCGCTCAAAATTATTGTGGGACTGTTCATGTTATTGCTTCTTATGCCGAGTTTTGCTTTTATCTTTGAAAAATTGTTTACTGTGATGTTCGAATCCATGCGCAACTTGTTGGATATTATGGGTAACCGTCCTTAATGTCTGGTTTGGGGGAACGTAGTTTGTCATTTAAATATGCTATGAACCTGCAGTTGTTCTCAGGGGAAAAAACGGAAAAAGCCACACCCAAAAAGAAACAGGATGCCAGGCAAAAAGGGCAGGTTGCCAAAAGTATGGAGTTGCCCGCAGCGGGTGTCCTGCTGGTCACGTTTTTCTGTCTTATGATTTTCGGCGGGTATTTCAAGGATCATGCGGTTCGCTTGTTTCGGGATATTTTTGTAAACCGGTTATCAATGGAGGTAACGCCGAACACGACAATGTTGATGATGGGTGAGTATGGCGTGCAAATCATGATTATGCTGGCGCCTATTTTTATTGGGGCCATTGTCATCGGGGTAGCTGCGAATTACATGCAGATCGGTTTCTTGTTAACTGGAGAGGGGATTACGCCCAAGTTTAGCAAGATTGACCCGATTAAAGGATTTAAAAATATTTTTTCCATGCGGTCACTGGTTGAATTCCTGAAATCTGTTTTAAAAATGACCGTGATCGGTTATCTGGTGTACAGCGTGCTGTGGAAAACAAAAGCAGACTTGCCCAAGCTGGCCGAAATGTCCGGTGACCAAATGTTGAGCTTTACGGCTTCATTAACAATGGAGCTGGGACTCAAAATTGGTGTGGTGCTGTTCGTTTTAGCAGTATTGGATTATATGTATCAACGCTATGAGCATGAGAAAAATCTGAAAATGTCCAAACAGGACATCAAGGATGAATACAAGAAAATGGAGGGTGACCCGCTGATCAAAGGGAAAATTCGCGAGCGGCAGCGCCGAATGGCTATGCAGCGCATGATGCAGGAAGTTCCCAATGCAGATGTCATCATTACCAACCCTACGCACTTTGCTGTGGCTTTGAAATATGACGGTTCGGAGATGGAGGCGCCGCAGATTATTGCGAAAGGGCAAGATTACGTAGCGCTCCGAATTAAGGAAATTGCCAAGCAAAACGGCGTTATAACGATGGAAAACAAGCCGCTGGCACGGGCGCTGTTTCAAAGAGCCGAAATCGGGGATGCGATTCCAGCCGATCTGTTCCAGGCTGTTGCCGAAGTGCTGGCGTATGTATATAAATTAAAAGGTAAAGTGAAATAAAGGGATCGGAGGCCAAGAGACCCGTGAAAATAAAAGAAATAACCGTCCTTGCAGGCGTCATCGGCATCGTTCTTATGATGATTCTACCGATCCCTTCATGGTTGCTCGACATTTTGCTCGTGATTAACATATCGATTGCTTTGATGATTCTACTCGTTTCTATGAACACGAAGGAAGCTTTACAGTTTTCTATTTTTCCTTCATTGCTGCTCATCACAACGTTGTTTCGTCTGGCGCTTAACATTTCTACGACCAAGCTCATTTTAGGTGAGGGACATGCCGGAGAAGTCGTGGCTACGTTTGGTAGTTGGATTGCAGGCGGACAAATTGCGGTCGGTTTTGTTGTCTTCCTGATTCTCGTGGTTGTGCAGTTTATCGTGATCACCAAGGGCTCCGAGCGGGTTGCTGAGGTAGGCGCACGGTTTACGCTGGACGCGATGCCGGGTAAACAAATGAGTATTGATGCCGACCTGAATGCAGGTCTGATCAACGAACAGCAAGCCCGTGAACGGCGTAGTAAAATCGAACGGGAAGCGGATTTTTACGGAGCAATGGATGGTGCCAGTAAATTTGTTAAAGGTGACGCCATTGCGAGTATTATCATTTTGATTATCAACCTGGTCGGCGGTTTCATTAT
The DNA here is from genome assembly GCF_059417685.1 of Paenibacillus sp. LT-B23. Classification (NCBI taxonomy): domain Bacteria; kingdom Bacillati; phylum Bacillota; class Bacilli; order Caryophanales; family Paenibacillaceae; genus Paenibacillus; species Paenibacillus sp. LT-B23. The sequence continues at coordinate 311,268 of NZ_JBSQBM010000003.1, forward strand.
TGGTATGGCTGTTCAGGGTAAAGGGTTTCAGGAGGCGCTGTCGACTTACTCCGTTCTGACCATTGGTGATGGACTGGTTAGCCAGATCCCCGCGTTGCTCATATCCACGGCGTCAGGCTTGATCGTTACACGAGCTACGTCTGATGGAAACTTGGCGGATGATTTGACGGGTCAGCTCTTTTCATATCCAAAGCTAATTTACATTGTGGCTGCCACGATTGCTTTGTTGGGCTTGTTTACTCCTATTCATATCATTACGACCCTTCCACTGGCTGTTCTGCTGTTTTTTGCGGCCCGAAGAATGCAGGGCAATATGGAACGTAAACAGATCGCTGATGAACAGATGGAAGAAGAGCAACAGATTGAAGAGGTGCGCAGTCCGGAAAGTGTCATTAATTTGCTTCAGGTCGATCCGATCGAATTCGAGTTTGGATACGGGCTGATTCCGCTGGCTGATACGCAGCAGGGCGGGGATTTGCTAGACCGGATTATTATGATCCGTCGTCAATGTGCGCTGGAACTGGGCTTGGTTGTGCCAGTCATTCGTATACGGGACAATATCCAGCTCAAGCCGAACGAGTATGTAATCAAAATTAAAGGCAATACAGTAGGCGGCGGGGAATTGCTGTTAAACCATTATCTGGCGATGAGCCCAGGATACGACGACGATTCCATTACGGGTATTGAAACGACAGAACCAGCCTTCGGATTGCCTGCACTCTGGATTGATGAGAATACCAAGGATGTTGCGGAGCTATCCGGTTATACGGTTGTGGACCCTCCTTCGGTCGTAGCGACTCATTTGACGGAGACGATCAAGAAACACGCTCACGAGTTGCTTGGCAGACAAGAAACGCGGTCGCTGGTCGACAATCTCAAGGAAAATTATCCAGTGCTTGTGGACGATCTTATTCCTTCCGTATTGGCGATTGGAGATGTACAAAAAGTGCTGGCCAAGCTGTTAAAAGAAAAAATCTCCATCCGCGATATGGTGACCATTTTTGAAACACTGGCTGATTACGGCACTTATACAAAAGATCCGGACGTGCTGACTGAATATGTCCGTCAGGCGTTGTCCCGCCAGATTACGCAGCAGTTCGCCCAGCAGGGAGAGACACTACGTGTCATTACCGTGGGACCAGGGCTGGAGAAGAAAATTGCCGAAAGCGTGCAACAGTCGGAGCAGGGCAGCTATCTGGCTCTTGATCCGGTATCAACGCAGACGGTGTATCAAAGGATGATGGAGCAAATCAACCGTCTCATTCAATCCGGGCAGCAGCCTATCGTATTAACGTCACCGACGATTCGTATGTATTTGCGGCAAGTGATGGAACGGACGATGCAGGATGTCCCGGTACTGTCGTACAGTGAGCTAGAGCCGAACGTTGAAATTCAAAGTGTCGGGGTGGTGAACTTATGAGAGTGAAACGATATGTAGTGGATACAATGCCGGAAGCCATGATGCAAATCAGAGGTGACTTTGGAACGGATGCCGTCATTTTGAGCACCAAGGAAATGAAGATCGGCGGATTTATGGGTATGTTCGGTAAAAAGAAAATCGAAGTCGTCGCTGCGGTAGAGGAGCAGCAGCTTCAAAAACCACGACGGACTCAACCGTCGCAGGAACCGTATGTTGAGGCTTTTCCACCCATGAATGCTCCTGAGCAGCAGGAAGCACCGTCGTCACCAGTGGTTCCCAGACAAGCCGCTCCAGAAGCCTATCGACGGGTAACGCAGATGACGAACGGTTCCAAAGAGGGATTGGCTGATTTGATGGCTGCGGCCGAACAAGTTGCCCCGGGCACAGAACGTTCTTCATATGGAGCAGGTTATAGTGTGGAAGCTGAAAATGAAGCTTTTAACAACAAAGCAGCAGTTCCGAAAAAGGAAACATCCAACGAGTTGTTTAAGCAAGCGTCGGAGGCAAGCATTCCAGACAAGATGGGGGCAGAGGAAAATCAATCCCTGCTTTATGAATTACGGGAAATGAAAGCCATGATGACTCGAATTTCCCGCAATTCTGCGATGGAGAACACTTGGCCGGAACCGTTACAAGTGATTTGTGAGCGTATGCTGGAGCAGGAAGTGGAACGCGATTTGCTGGAGCATTGGCTGGAAAGGGTATATGAACGCCGAAGTGAGCATCCGTCTGATCCTGAATCTTTTGATTGGGAGCAGGCCCTTCGTGCAGAAGTGACCGGATTCATTCGGGAAAGGCTGGACAAGGGCATCTCGAAAGATACCAAAATTGTCTATGTGGCAGGTCCAACCGGAGTAGGAAAAACGACGACCATTGCGAAGTTGGCAGCGGAACAGTTGTTTAAGCATCACCGCAAAGTCGGATTTATTACCTCGGACACGTACCGTATCTCGGCTGTCGAGCAGCTGCGTACATATGCTACGATTTTGAATGTGCCGCTTGAAGTTGTGCAATCTCCCGGAGATGTTCACAGAGCCATTCAACGTCTGGAGCATTGTGACTTGATCCTGATGGATACCGCAGGACGAAATTATCGTAATGAGCTACTCGTTTCCGAATTGCAAAGTCTGCTTTCACCTATTAAGGAAAGTGAGACGTATCTGGTACTTAGCCTAACATCCAAAAGCAAAGATATGCTCAACATAACCGGACATTTCAGTAAGTTTGGCCTTGGTAAGGTTGTATTTACCAAAATGGATGAGACAGGTAGTTGCGGCGGTTTGTTTAATCTGTTGCACCAGTTTCCAATGCAGTTGGCCTATATTACGAACGGTCAAAATGTGCCTGACGATCTGCTGCATCCAGATACAGAAATGGTGACAAGCCTGCTGTTCGGAGCCACAGAATCGTCAGGAGATACCGGGGATTCTGTATGAGTGACCAAGCCCAATCTCTTAGACAAATGGCTTCTGCCCTGGATAAGTATCGACTACCTGCACGTAATCGCCATGCGAAAATCGTGACAGTCACCAGTGGTAAGGGCGGTGTGGGCAAATCCAATTTCACCCTTAATTTTGCTTTGGCCTTGCAATCGCTTGGGCGAAAGGTACTCGTATTTGATGCTGATATCGGTATGGCCAATATTGATGTATTGATGGGGGCCAACTCAAGATACAATCTTCTTCATCTGTTAAAACGTGAAAAAACAATGGCCGAAATTGTTCAAACGGGCTTGGGAGGCTTGCCTTATATTGCTGGAGGATCTGGCCTGAGCGAGCTGTTCTCGTTATCCGATGACGATCTGAATTACTTTGCCGATGAGGTGGAGAAAATTGCGGCAGATATGGATTATGTTTTGTTTGACACTGGCGCGGGGTTATCTAAAGAAAACCTGAAATTCATAACATCCGCTGACGAGTGTATGGTCGTAACTACGCCAGAGCCGACGTCTTTGACGGATGCTTATGCGCTGATCAAAGTCGTCAGTGGATTGCAAAAGGATACAGTATTCAAAATTATAGTCAATCGTGCCGATAACGATAATGAGGCCCGTCAAGTTGCCGATAAGATAGCTCTGGTTGCGCGACGCTTTTTGGAGATCGACATTCCGTTGCTGGGACATATCAGTGATGATACGCATGTCATGCAGGCAGTCAAAAGGCAGGTGCCTTTTTCAATTGCTTATCCGGGATGTACGGCATCCAGAGATGTGTTGAATCTGGCGCACCGTTTTGCAGCGATGCCACAGACTCCGCAATCAGGCACTTTGAGCGGAATCAAAGGGTTTATGCAAAAATGGTTGCGGCGTTCGGCACATTGATTTTGACTGAAAGGAAACAGAGGTGTTTAACATGTGTGCTTACCGGGTGCTGGTTGTGGATGATTCGGCCTTTATGCGCAAAATTATTTCAGATTTAATTGTAAAAGATGAGTCGTTCGACATCGCAGGTACAGCCGCCAACGGCAAAGAGGCTGTAGAGAAAGTGAAGGAGTTACAGCCTGACCTAGTCACAATGGATGTCGAGATGCCTGAAATGAATGGCCTTGAAGCGCTTCCTCTTATTATGGCGGCCCATCCGCTTCCGGTCATTATGCTCTCTGGTATTAATGAACAGGGTATGAAGGAGACCATTATGGCTCTGGAAGCAGGTGCTTTCGATTTTATACGGAAGCCCTCCATCTCTCACGCGCAGGATATCAAGCAGGTAGGCAAGGCGCTACTGGAGCAGATGCACACCGCTATGTTAGCAGTCCGCAGCCGATTGGAGCGCAAGGAAGCTAACGAACGAAAAGCAGCGCTGGAGCAGACTACAGAAGGACAAGCATTAGCTGACATGGGAACGGAAGATAAAGACGCTACAGAAGCTACAGGCAAGGCTCCTATTGCAACTGTTGCACCGGTTCCGCCGAAGCGGGATGCTGGCAAGTCCGTTCCGGCAGCCAAGTCGGCCGCGAAACGGCCACAGACAGGAAGTTCTGTACCTGACAGCCATTTAAGTAAGCCAGTCGCCCAGCCGCAGAAGACCGCCCAAGCACCTGCTACACAGAAGAAGGAAGAGCCGCCCAAGGGAGTTGAACGTGCGACAAGGCAACTGAATACTTCGGGTACGTCCGCAGCTAAAGCGCAGCACAGCACGGATAAGGCAGGGCTTAGCAAACCTGAGCCCAGGAAAACGGTGTCTACACCGATTCCTTCGACTCCAGTTGCTTCTTCGGCTGTTACGCCCCCAGTGAAGGCACCCATTGTTCAGTCAGCGCCCAAGGGGTTCTCCCTTAAAAAAGGAGTATATTCGCCCAACTTCCGCAAGTTGGTGGCAGTCGGATGCTCTACCGGTGGTCCGCGTGCGCTCAAGACGTTGTTGGAACGCATTCCCGGGGATTTTCCCGCCCCGATTGTCATTGTGCAGCATATGCCGCCCAACTTTACCCGCTCGCTGGCACAGCGTCTGAATACGTTGAGTCCGCTCCGGGTGGTTGAAGCCGAGCAGGGGATGACGCTGGAGACTGGAACAGCTTATATCGCTCCGGGAGGATATCAATTGAGAATTGTGCCGGGAGCCAGTGGTAAATACACCGTGTCACTGAAGACGGAAGAAGCTCGTAACGGTCACCGTCCTTCTGTTGACACGATGTTCGAATCGTTACTCCCGTTAACCTCTCTGGAACGGCATCTGGTGTTGCTGACTGGCATGGGAAGCGACGGGGCTAAAATGATGAAAAAGCTTTATGATGCAGGGGTACAATCCACATTTGCTGAAAATGAGGAAACTTGCGTAGTGTACGGAATGCCCCGCTCGGCTGTAGAGTTAAAATGTGTGCGCCACCTTCTGCCGATGCAGGAGATCGCCCCCAAGCTTGTACAAGTTGTGAAATAATCGGAGTGTAACTCATGGAGGAGGTGTCTCACAATGGACATGAACCAATATTTAAACATGTTTATTGATGAGTCGAATGATCATCTGCAATCTCTTAACGAAAAAATGCTTCAACTGGAAAGTAATCCTACCGATCTGGGCATCGTTCAGGTGATTTTCCGGTCTGCCCATACCCTCAAAGGAATGGCTGCTACAATGGGTTTTGAAGACCTGGCATCGCTCACTCACCAAATGGAAAACGTTCTTGATCTGGTACGTAACAACAAGCTTGCGATGCAGGAATTTATATTCGATACCTTTTTCAAAGGGTTGGATGCGTTGGAGTCCATGGTACAGAACATTACAGAGGGTGGCGATGGAAAAGCGGATGTATCCTCTATTGTAGCTTCACTGCAATCCATCGTGCGTGGCGATTTCCAAAAATCCGGCACAGATACTGTTACTGAGGCGGTTACGCCGAAAAAAGCGGCTGATAGCGAAAGCGCGGGTCTTGTGCTGGATCAATTCCAGTATTCTGTACTGGAGCAATCTATTTCCGAGGGTCATCGGGTTCACTATATACAGGTAACGATTAGCTCAGAAAGCCAGTTGAAGGCTGCACGTGCCTTTATGGTATTTAATACGCTGGAGAACACTGGTGAAATTGTAAAAGCTTATCCGTCTGTGCAGGATATTGAGCAGGAGAAATTCGAACAAAATTTCTCGTTATATTACATAACGCAGAAAGAGGTAGGAGAGCTGGAAAAGGAAATCGCCAGTATTTCCGAAATCGAGTCCGTCTCCGTTGTACAGCTGGATCAGGAATCGCTTAAGCAAATGAGCGAAGTCAATGCCGGACTGGCAGAAACTGCTGCGGCGCAGGAAGCCCCGGTAGCTGTACAACAACAGTCCGCTGCATCCCAGCCGCAGTCTCCAACTGCGGCCTCCGGCGCTAAGCCAGCCGAGGGTAAAGCTCCAGTAGCCAAGCCAGCAGCGCCTACGCACAACCGTACGATTCGTGTCGACATTGAACGTCTGGACGTATTGATGAATTTGTTCAGTGAATTGCTCATTGACCGTGTACGGTTGGAGCAACTGGCGAGTGAGGCTTCCAATCCGGCTTTGACGGAAACTGTAGAGCATATGAGCCGTGTAAGCAGTGATCTGCAAAATGTCGTGCTTAAATTGCGGATGGTACCCGTGGACACGGTTTTCAATCGTTTCCCGCGTATGGTGCGCGACCTGGCCAAATCGCTGGATAAAAAGCTGGATTTGGTTATTACTGGCGCGGACACCGAAATGGACCGTACGGTTATCGACGAAATCGGTGATCCGTTAGTGCATTTACTGCGTAACTCTGTGGATCACGGCATCGAGCCAGTAGCGACCCGTATTGCGGCAGGCAAACCGGAGACAGGAACAGTTCATTTACGTGCTTTCCACAGCGGCAATAACGTGTTCATTGAGATTGAAGATGATGGTAGCGGCATTAATCGCGAGAAGGTACTGAAAAGTGCCATTTCCAAAGGGATTATGACGGAGGAACAAGCAGCTGCGATGACCGATGAAGAGGCCCACCAGGTGCTATTCGCTCCTGGATTCAGCACAGCCGAGGTCATTTCGGACGTTTCAGGACGCGGCGTTGGACTCGATGTAGTTAAATCTAAAATCACTTCCCTTGGCGGTAACGTTACGATTCATTCTGTTCTGGGCAAAGGAACCAATTTTTCTGTACAGTTGCCACTGACACTATCCATTATTGCGGCCATGATGATACAGATCGGTTCCGAAAAATATGCGATTCCGTTGTCTTCTATTGTGGAGACCGCGATCGTCAAACGGACACAAATCCGTTCTGTTCATGGCAATAAAATGATCGCTTTCCGCGAATCCCATATTCCGCTTATCTCCTTGAGTCAGTTGTTTGAAGTGCCTGACTTCAATGAGGATGAAGAAGAAGAGACAGAGGTTGTTGTTATTCGCAAGGGTGACCGTTTGGCAGCCCTTTCTGTTCAGGACTTTTTGGGACAAAGTGAAATTGTTCTTAAAAACCTGGGCAAATACCTTCCGAACATCCAGGGAATTTCAGGCGCCACGATTTTAGGTGACGGTCAGGTTGCTTTGATCATCGACCCTAATGTTTTCATTAAATAATGTCTTCATTAAATGAAAGAAATGTGAAATTGCTGACATCCATAAGGAGGGTTTTTAGACATGGGAGAAGAAATTAAAGTTATCGTATTTAAACTTGGTGAAGAAGAATACGGTGTCGAAGTAGAAAAAGTCCAATCCATTGAGCGCATGGTGCCGATTACACGTGTTCCAAGAACATACGATTTTGTCAAAGGCGTATTCAATATGAGAGGCGTGGTCATTCCCGTTATTGATCTGCGGGGTCGTTTTGGATTGGCTGAGGCGGAATATACCGATCAAACCCGGATTATCATCGTTGCAGTGGGTGAGATGCAAGTCGGCTTTATCGTTGATTCGGCGAACGACGTAATTGACCTGAATACCGACAACATTGAGACACCACCGGAAGTCGTTGGCGGAGTCAAGGCTAAATATTTGCGTGGAGTCGCTAAAATCGGTGAAGAGCGCTTGCTCATCATGCTGAATTTGTCTGAGGTGCTGAATCGGAGTGAAATGAACCAACTGGAAGGCTTAGAGGATTAATTTATGGAAAATCTTGAGAATCTCGAAGATTTCAAGTTGGATGTTTTGAAGGAAGTCGGTAACATTGGTTCGGGGAACGCTGCTACAGCGCTCTCCCGACTTCTAAATAAACCCGTTGATATGGGCGTACCTAAAGTACAGATGCTGCCTTTTGAGGAGATTGCCGAAAAGGTTGGCGGGAATGAGCAACTTGTCGTTGCGATATTTTTCAGAGTCGAGGGCGAAGCTCCAGGCAATCTCTTTTTCATATTGCAACCTCATGCGGCAAAAAGTCTGCTTTCCCGGCTGGCGAATATTCCCTCGGATGATGAGGACAGCTTTAACGAAATGGAGCATTCGGCTCTGTCTGAAATCGGAAATATTTTAGCGGGTTCATACTTGTCCTCATTGGCCGATTTCACCCGGTTGTCTATGTATCCGACTGTTCCTGCACTAGCTTTGGATATGGCCGGTGCCATTCTCAGCTACGGATTGTTACAATTTGGTCAGATGGGGGATGCAGCCCTGTTGATTGACACATCGTTTCTGGAGGGGCAGAATCAGATTGAGGGTCAATTTTTCCTGATTCCGGATCCGGAATCGTTTGGTAAAATATTCAGGTCGTTAGGAGTCCCGATGAACGATGATTGAGGATAAAAGCATCATCAAAGTGGGCATGGCAGACTTGAACGTAACCAGCAATCCAAACTCCATTCGCACGACAGGACTTGGTTCCTGCGTCGGGTTGACCCTCTACGATCCTCATTTAAAACTGGCTGGTATGGCACATGTAATGCTACCGTCATCGGACATTGCACGTGAAGGGCAACTTAACATTGCTAAATACGCCGATACCGCGTTGCCAGAGCTATTTGAGCGGATGCTGAAATTGGGAGCCGAACGTCGCAGACTGGTCGCCAAAATGGCAGGGGGAGCGCAAATGTTCGCCTTTGCCGGCAGCGGGGACACCATGCGAATTGGTCCGCGCAATGTGGAATCATGCAAGGAAATGCTCGTAGATCTCGGTATTCCACTGCTTGCGGAGGATACAGGCGGTAGTTATGGCCGAACGATTGAACTGGACTGTGAAACTGGCGTTTTGAATATTCGAAGCGTACAAAAAGGTGTAAAGGAATTATAATCATGTTATTTGGCAGCTTACGCATTAATCTTTGGTCTGGAGTAGTCGGATTTATCCTGACTTTTGTGTTGTCCACTGGCAGCAATCTGCTGACCACGAGCTTAATTCGTGGCTTGATCGCCTTCGTTTTTTGGTTCCTGCTTGCATTTGTGCTGCGCTGGGCACTGGGTGTCGTAGCGCGGCCAGATCTGGGTAATGCCCAAAGCCGGGCAAGCTCTCAGGTGGATGGCGTAGGGGGGAATCTGGACCTGACGACACCAGACGAAGATGAAAACCTAAATGAATTGTTGAAGCCGAAACCAGAGCAGACGGACGGGAAAAACACCGGTTTTGCGCCTTTAAACCCGCCTAAGCTGGTTTCAAACAAGGACCCTGAAGAATTGGCCAAGGCCGTTCGTCACCTGACAGACAAACAAGGAGGGTGAAGCCGATGAACGAGCGAAAAGCCGCTCATTTAAACCATTCCGAACTGTGGGAGCAATGGAAAGAACACGGTGACAAGGAAGCAAAAAAGCAGTTAATTGAAAAGTACCTTCATATTGTGGAGTATGTGTCGGGACGCCTTGCAGTAGGTTTACCTAAAAATGTATCCAAAGATGATCTGGCCAGTAACGGGGTCATGGGCTTGATTGATGCTCTTGAAAAGTTTGACTATGAACGTGGTTTGCAGTTTGAGACTTATGCTTCCTGGCGCGTTCGAGGAGCGATTTTGGATGGTCTTCGTCAAGGAGACTGGGTTCCACGTTCAGTCAGGGAAAAAGCGAAAAAAATTGAGGATGCCTATCAGCATCTGGAGCAGAGATACTTACGCACGGTAAGTGATGAAGAGATGAGCCATTATTTGGACGTCTCTGAAAAAGAGTTTCAAAACATGATCCAGGAGGTCGCCGTTATGTCGATCGTCTCACTGGAGGACCCGATCCGTGAAGAAGAGTCGGAGACACGACTTTCCCTTTTAGTCGATGAAAAAGCGAAAAATCCGGATCACAAGGTCAATGAATTTACACTTCGTGATGCCCTTGCACAAGGCATTGACAAATTGACTGAAAAAGAACGTATCGTTGTTTCTTTATTGTATTACGAGGATTTGTCACTCAGTGAAATCGCTGAGGTCATGTCGCTTTCACCCTCACGAATTTCACAACTACATTCCAAAGCCATATTGCGGCTGAGAGCGACACTGGACAAACAGCGGGATCTGCTAATGCGTAAAGATTAAACGTACGGGAGGTTACAGTAACAGTTAGACGGAAGGAGCACCCCTGTGGAGAAGCAATATGCTTTGGACCAGTATTTAAAAGTGGTCGTCTCACCCGATAAACTTAGCGCTTATTTGGAGTTTGCCAAACGTGAAGAAGGCTTTTCCTGTTCTGTGGAAGAATTGGAGCGTTTCCTGAATAACCAAAAAATAAGTCATGGTTTGATTACTGATGCGATTCATACGTTTGTGGCAAGATCGGAAGATTATTTCTTCACCAAATTACTGATTGCTGAGGGAACACCACCGATTCATGGCACGGACGGAAAAATTAATCTTGCTGAAGTTGTGACTGGTGAAGATGCACATAAGCCGCTCGAAACCGTGGATGGACGAGTGGACTATAAAGAATTAACCCGTTTAAAGAATGTAAAGCGTGGACAACTGATTGCCGAGCGGGTTGATCCATTGCCGGGTGTACCTGGTATTGCTGTAACGGGAGAGGAAATTCCTTACCTTTCAGGCAAAGAGGCACGGTTTAAAATCGGGAAAAACGTAGTTGTTCATCCAGAGGGCGTTGCAATGTACGCAGCTATCGACGGACTGGTGACTACGACTGAAAAGGGGAAGCTCAATGTGTTTCCCGTATATGAAGTGAACGGTGATGTGGATTATAGCGTCGGCAACATTGACTTTGTTGGAACCGTCGTCATTCGGGGTAATGTCCTGACAGGTTTTCGTGTTCGGGCGGCTGGCGACATTCGTGTCATCGGCGGCGTGGAAGGTGCTGAATTGGATGCGGAAGGCTCAGTCGACATCAGTGGCGGTATTATCGGTTACCACAAGGGGTATGTGAAAGCTGCACAAAATGTGAAATGTTCCTTTATCCAAGATGGTAACGTGATTGCGGGTGGCGAAATACTTGTATCCCAAAGCATCATGCACTCCCAAATCAAAGCCAGTAAGAATGTACTTTGTGGAGGGGCTAAAGGACTGATCGTAGGTGGTAGTGTACAAGCTGGCGAAAAGGTAGTGGCGCGCACCATCGGTAATACGATGTCCACGGCCACTATAATCGAAGTAGGTGTACTGCCAGAGTTGCGTGATGAGCTGACTGAACTCCGGGCACGTTTGAAGCAACAGACAGACAGCCAGGATAAGACCAATAAGGCCCTCACCATATTGGACCAGCTTGCTGCTGCCGGACAGCTTGCCCCTGATAGAATGGCGATGCGAATCAAGTTGACATCTACCAAAAAATCAAATGACAACGAGCTTCTGGAGACCAAATCAAGAATGCTGGAGATTGAACGAACCTTAGAAGATACAAGCCGCGCACGGGTAGAAGTCAAAAACGTTATTTATGGCGGCTCTAAAATAGTTATCGGCAGATATACAAAATTTATTAAAGATTCGGTGGAAAGAATGGCGTTTTATTATCATGAGGGTGACATCAGCATGTCCTCCTCCGTGTAATCTGGCACAGGAATAACAAGTTTTCTTATTCCTCGGAAAACAGATACGGATGCCCAATCGGAAAGGGTGTGGTCCAATGAGCCTGAAAGCTGTTGAATTACAAATCGCCGTACCTCGTACCAGTGAAGCGGGTAAGTACCAAAGCGAATACCAGCAACGTCCGATGAATGAGCAAGCGTTGTTAGGGCAAAAGACCGAGCAGGAGACAGAAAAGATTCGTCAGCGAAGCAGTGCGGTGGATGAATCTGCGGAAACATTCGTCGGTGAGAGAGAAGCTGGAGGGCAGGGCAGTCATTCTTCTGGACAGAGCCGATCTCGGTCCAGTGAAAATGAACTGCCCAAGGAGCATCCTGCAGAGCATCCATACAAGGGACATCATATAGATTTTTCGCTCTGATCCGACAGGTGGAGAAGCGTTATAAAAGGAGACGATGGGCAGTGGATCAACCATGGATATATATTGTTCTGCTGGGTGCCGCAGCTGTTGTCTACGCCTGGCTGCTGCCCAAGCGGCAGCCAGGCCGGGGAACAGAAGAGGTCGTCGTCCAAAAGGTCGAGGCCACCTTGGAGCAATATATGGCCGATATTGAAAACGACAATGATGAGCTGATTGAGCTCGTATCCGGCATAAAGCAGGAACATGCGGTTAAACAGGCCTCATTGCAGGAGCAAGTGGCTGAGCTTCGGAACCGGATTGTGGAGCTTGAACGCCAGGCTGCGCTTGCTTCAGTTTCTACACAGACAGTGTCTGGATCTGAGGTACTACTACATACAGGTACCCCGCATCAGGTGGTGGCAGCTTATGGTCAGTTCCGCAATACGCAGTCTGCTATTCCCATGCAGGCAGAGCAGTCTGACGCCTCTATTGTTGCTGTGGAAGAGCAGGCGCCGTTGCAAGAAGCTGAGCCGGAAGCTCAGCAGGAATCTATCCGTGAGCGTTATCAGGAACTATTTTCGCTGTATGAGCAGGGCAAATCGGTGGATTACATTGCTAAACAATCAGGCATCCAACGGGGCGAGGTACAGCTCATATTACAACTGGCGGAACGGGAGGATCTGACGTGATCAAAAATCGTTCATTCATGCTGGGCATGGGCACCGGACTTATTACAGGCGCACTGCTGCTGCAACTGGCGATGATCGGTCAGGGACAATCGCCGTCTGTGGCAGATCTGAAAAACATGACACGTGAGCAATTGGAGGAGGCAGCAGCCGGACTGAATCTTCAAATCAGTGACAGCTCTGATCCGAGGATGACCGAAGAGGAATGGCGCAACAAGGTGGTCAAGGAAGGTAATAAAACACCGGTTGCTCCCAAAAAGGCAGAACCGGCACAAACGCCTTCGTCACCCAAGACACCTGCAAACAGCACACCTTCGGCTGTTTCCAAGCCTTCAGCAAGCACGTCTGCGCTCCAAAGTCCGGATAAGCCGCAAACTAAAGGTTCGAGTGCTACAACTGCTCCAGATACGCCCAAACAGCCTGCCACTCCGCAAGTACAATATAGCATTGCATCGGGAAGCAATCTGAGGAGTGTGGCATCTGGTTTGCAGAGGGCGGGCATTGTATCAGATGCCAGCGCGTTTGAGGCAGAGGCTAAGGCTCAAAAAATCAATACCAAAATCCGTACCGGTACCTATGAGTTTGCCAAGGGTGAGGATTTCGGTTCTATTATTACTAAAATTACAAAGAAGCCGTCCAACTGACCGTGATCGGGAAGTGGGCGGTTTTTATTTTTCGCTAGAAAGCTCTAAGGGCGGGAATAATCAGTCACATTTCCCGCTAATCCTGCTATTGTCGAAAAGTTGGTTGCAACGCTGCGGGTGTTATGGTATATTAATTGACGGTGTTAAAAACGCACGTCGATTAATTTTGTAAAGGGTGCTTTCCAAATGGAAAGTCTTTGCGAGAAATGATGTCGGCGGAGGACACACAAAAAACCAAACTTAGGAGGTGCGTGAAGATGGCAGTAATCTCCATGAAACAGCTTTTGGAAGCTGGGGTTCACTTTGGTCACCAAACACGTCGCTGGAACCCGAAAATGGATCGTTATATCTTCACTGAAAGAAACGGTATTTACATCATTGACTTGCAAAAGACAGTGAAAAAGGTTGAGGAAGCTTACAACTTCGTAAAAAGTATTGCAGCTGAGAATGGTACAATCCTGTTCGTAGGCACGAAGAAACAAGCACAAGATTCCGTTAAAGAAGAGGCAGCACGCGCTGGTCAATTCTATATCAACCAACGTTGGTTGGGCGGAACGCTGACTAACTTCCAAACCATTCAAAAACGTATTGATCGTTTGAAACAATTGGAAGCTTGGGAAGAAGACGGTACTTTCGCAGTTCTTCCTAAAAAAGAAGTTATCATTCTCCGTAAAGAGAAAGATCGTCTTGAAAAATTCTTGGGCGGTATCAAAAACATGAAGGGCCTTCCAAGCGCTCTGTTCATCATTGATCCACGCAAAGAACGCATCGCGGTTGCTGAAGCTCGCAAATTGGGTATCCCAATCGTGGGTATCGTTGATACAAACTGCGATCCAGACGAAATTGACTATGTTATCCCAGGTAATGACGACGCGATCCGCGCTGTTAAATTGCTGACAGGTAAAATGGCTGATGCAGTTATGGAAGCAAACCAAGGCGAAGAAACTACAGCATAATATTTCCTTACGGAAATACCTATATGAATTAAATGAAAAGGGTGGTTGGCAGGTGTATAACCTCTCACTACCCTTTTTTTAAGGAATAAAGCTTGTGTACACCACTGAAAATCAAATTTGGAGGGAAATAATATGGCAGTTAATGCTAGCGCAGTAAAAGAGCTTCGTGAAAAAACAGGCGCAGGAATGCTGGATTGTAAAAAAGCGCTTGAAGAAGCAAACGGTGATTTGACAAAAGCAGTTGAAGTTCTGCGTGAAAAAGGACTTGCGGCTGCAGCGAACAAAGCAGGCCGTATCGCTACTGAAGGCGTTGTTGAATCCTACATCCATGCTGGCGGCCGTATCGGCGTACTGGTAGAAGTAAACTGCGAAACAGACTTCGTAGCTAAAACAGACCAGTTCAGAGATTTTGTACGTGACATCGCTATGCATATCGCTGCATCGAACCCTCGTTATGTTCGTCGCGAAGAAGTGCCACAGGAAGAGATCGAAAAAGAAAAAGAAATCCTGAAAGCACAAGCTTTGAACGAAGGCAAACCAGAAAAAATCGTTGAGAAAATGGTTGAAGGCCGCATCGGTAAATTCTATGAAGAGTTCTGCCTGTTGGAGCAATCTTTCATTAAAGATCCGGACAAAACAATCTCCACACTCATCAACGAAAAAATCAGCACCATTGGCGAAAATATTTCCCTGCGTCGTTTTGTTCGTTTTGAACTGGGCGAAGGTTTGGAGAAAAAAGAAGACAACTTCTACGAAGAAGTTATGTCTCAAGTGAAACAATAATTACCAACGAACGGTAATTGCATACGGAAAGAGCAAAGAATTGGAACACATCAGTGTTCCTTTTCTTGCAACAGGACATCTATCCTGTACATAATATATAGTCGATATTGGAGGGTGATCATTTGGAAAAACCTGTTTTTAAGCGTGTTGTTCTGAAAGTCAGCGGAGAGTCGCTGTCAGGCCCGAACGGTTACGGTATTGATGCGGATACAATTGCGTCGATCGCCGAGCAGGTCAAGGACGTTGTCGAACTGGGAGTAGAAGTTGCTATCGTGTGCGGAGGCGGCAACATTTGGCGGGGTATTGCCGGAAGCGCCAACGGAATTGACCGGGCAACAGCTGATTACATGGGTATGCTGGCAACGGTGATGAACTCACTGGCCCTGCAGGATGCTTTGGAACAAATTGAAGTTCCTACGCGTGTACAGACATCTATCGCAATGCAGCAAATTGCTGAGCCTTACATTCGTCGTAGAGCTATCCGCCATCTGGAAAAAGGCCGGGTTGTTATTTTTGCAGCAGGTACAGGGAATCCGTTCTTCTCGACCGATACTACGGCTGCCCTGCGTGCTGCCGAAATTGAGGCTGAAGTGATTCTGATGGCTAAAAATAAGGTGGACGGCGTGTATTCAGCTGATCCATTTAAAGACAGCACAGCCGAGAAGTATGAGCAACTTACGTATTTGGATGTGCTCAACAAAAATCTCGGTGTCATGGACTCCACGGCTTCCTCGCTGTGCATGGATAACAATATTCCGTTGATTGTCTTTGCTATTACAGAGCAAGGTAACATTAAACGTGTCGTGTTGGGTGAGAAAATTGGCACGATCGTCAAAGGGAGTGTAAATTAATGCCACAATCTGTGAAAAAGAGCGCTGAAGAGCGCATGCATAAAGCAATTCAGTCGTTGCAACGTGACCTTGCTTCTTTGCGCGCTGGTCGAGCGACACCAGCTCTACTGGATCGCGTTCAGGTTGAGTACTACGGTGCAATGACTCCGGTCAATCAGTTAGCTAATGTAAATACACCGGACAGCAGGACTTTGATGATTCAGCCTTGGGATAAATCCTCCTTGGCGGACATTGAGCGTGCTATCCAAAAATCCGATCTGGGGTTGACTCCTTCCAATGACGGGAATACCATTCGCCTGAGTATTCCTGCTCTGACAGAAGAACGCAGAACGGATTTGGTGAAGCTGACGAAAAAGAACGGCGAAGAAGCGAAGGTCGCCATTCGTAACATTCGTCGCGATGCAAATGATGATATTAAAAAAATGGAGAAAACTGATATATCGGAGGATGAATCCCGTAAATATCAGGAAGAGATCCAGAAAACGACCGATAAATTTATCGCTGAAGTGGATAAAGTTTTGGCTGCAAAAGAAAAAGAAATTATGGAAGTATAAGAGACTGGTAGCCCCTCCCTTACGGTGGGGTTTGTCTCTTTTCAAGCCTGAGGCACATTTTCAGAGAATGCTGGAGGAACTGGAATGATCAAACGGGTTCGGTCTTGGTGGAACGGGGAACAAAAACAGCAAACACCGGCCATTTCAAAAGACAATATTCCGCAGCATGTTGCTGTCATCATGGATGGGAACGGCAGATGGGCCAAACGGATTGGAATGCCGCGGATTGTAGGGCATCAAAATGGAATGAAGGCAGTGAAGCGCACAGCAATTGCTGCGGATGAACTGGGCATTAAATATTTGACCTTATTTGCTTTTTCAACTGAAAATTGGTCGCGTCCCAAGGATGAAGTCGATTTTTTGATGCGGCTGCCGCAAGAATTTTTGGCTATTGAGCTTGACGAGCTGATTGAAAAAAATGTACAAGTACGTATGATGGGAAATAAGGAGCATTTGCCTTCTCATACCGTTGATGCGCTGACTGAAGCGACTCGGCGAACCGAAAATAATACCGGACTTGTTCTTAATTTTGCAATGAATTATGGAAGTCGGCTAGAAATCACTGAATGTATGCAAGCGTTGGGTCGTGAAATTGAGGATGGGAAGCTTAAACCCGGAGATATTACGCCCGAACTCATTGAGAACTCTTTGCTCTCCAGCGGTATGCCGGACCCTGATCTTCTGATTCGGACAAGTGGCGAGCTGAGACTCAGCAATTTTATGCTCTGGCAACTTGCTTACAGTGAGCTATGGTTTACTGATATTTATTGGCCTGAGTTTAAGAAAGAGCATTTATACGAAGCAGTGGTCGAATATCAGCGGAGATCACGGCGGTACGGCGGGCTGAAGTAAATGGAGGATGAAAGCCGTTGAGACAGAGATTGATTACCGGTATTTTGGCAGGCGCATTTTTTTTGGCGATGGTCCTGTGGGGCGGATTGGCCTACCATTTGCTCATTTTGGCCATGGCCCTAATCGGATTCTATGAATTCGCGCGGATGACCAATGTATCTCCTTTCGGCGGTACGGCGTTAGTTGGCTATGCAGGAATATTAACTTTTGTATTTCCTTATCAGCCCTTGGGTCTGCACTCACCATTACCGTCTATAAGTCTGCTTTGGCTGCTGATGATTATTTTTATGATCATTACGGTGGGAACGAAAAATAAAATCACAATTCAAACGGTGTCCATACTATTTCTCGGTACCGTTTATATAGGCTTTGGATTTTCGTATATTGCGGAATCACGTCATATGGAACATGGGCTTTTATGGACCTTTTTGTTGCTGGCTTGCATTTGGGCAAGTGATGCAGGGGCTTATTTTGTAGGCAAAATGGCGGGAAAGACAAAGCTATGGCCTGCGATCAGTCCAAATAAAACAGTCGAAGGGTCTATTGGCGGGATTGTTTTAGCGTTGGCTACAGCACTGGTATTTGCCGGATTGTCAGAAGGGCTGCTGCCATGGGACAAAGCTTTCGCTATCGGTTTATCTTGTGCAGTTGTGGGTCAACTGGGCGATTTAGTGCAATCTGCGTACAAGCGGGTGTACGACATTAAAGATTCCGGTAATTTGCTGCCAGGGCACGGTGGTATACTAGACCGTTGCGACAGTTGGATTGTCGTTTTTCCATTTGTACATATGCTGATGCTGCTTCCATGACCCTTACTTGGTGGTTACAGATTATGCTCAGGTTAAAATTAGCTGCAGAGTAACGGTTATTTTCAAGATAGGAAGGTGCTTCATGAAAAGAATTACGGTACTCGGTTCAACCGGGTCTATTGGAACACAGACACTGGATGTCGTATCTATGCACCCGGATCAGTTTGCCGTAGAGGCTTTAGCAGGTGGCTCAAATATAAAGTTGCTTGCCGAGCAGGCGAATCTATACCAACCCAAGAAGGTGTCCGTTGGCACCAAACAATTAGCGGAGGAAATCCGTCCTTTGTTGCCTTCCGGAATGGAACTGCATTGGGGGGATGAAGGACTCGTCGAGCTGGCTGCGAATACAGATGCAGATATGGTTGTGACAGCTGTAATGGGCAGTGTCGGATTGCACTCCACGCTGGCCGCGATTGAGGCTGGAAAACAGATCGGTTTGGCCAATAAGGAAACACTGGTTACCGCCGGTCATCTGGTCACAGAACGGGCCCGGGCGAAAGGAGTGCCGTTGCTGCCGATTGACAGTGAGCATTCAGCTATTTTTCAATGCTTGAATGGTGAGCGTATGAAAGATGTGGCACATATTACTCTCACGGCATCGGGCGGTTCTTTTCGTGATTTGACAAGGGAACAGCTTCGTGAGGTTACGGTGGAAGATGCGCTCAAGCATCCCAATTGGTCGATGGGTGCCAAAATTACGATTGATTCGGCAACGATGGTAAACAAAGGGCTAGAGGTCATTGAGGCGCACTGGTTGTTCGGACTTGACTATGAGC
Organism: Paenibacillus sp. LT-B23; assembly: GCF_059417685.1. Classification (NCBI taxonomy): domain Bacteria; kingdom Bacillati; phylum Bacillota; class Bacilli; order Caryophanales; family Paenibacillaceae; genus Paenibacillus; species Paenibacillus sp. LT-B23. Next base: position 330,299 of record NZ_JBSQBM010000003.1, read on the forward strand.
GGATTCACGTGCTATTGCATCCTGAAAGTATCATTCATTCCTATGTAGAATTTGTGGATACCAGTATTGTCGCTCAACTAGGTAACCCTGATATGAGAGTTCCTATTCAATACGCCTTAACATATCCTGAACGGATAAAGTCTCCCGCCAAGCCGCTGTCATTGGCTGAGGTGGGAAGGCTCCATTTTAAGGAAATGGATTTTAATCGTTTTCCTTGTTTAAGGCTTGCCTTTGAATGTGGTAAAATGGGTGGTACAGCACCAACTGCATTTAATGCGGCTAATGAGATTGCTGTTGACCGTTTTCTGCGTGGAGAAATTCCTTTTCTGCATATCGAAGCCGTTATTGAGCGTGTATTGGAACGGCATGTCAATGTTACTAACCCCGATTTGGCTGCGATTGAAGCCTGTGATCGTGAGGTTCGCAGCATAGCTGCCGGGATATAGGCTGACTTTGGGTTCGGAAGTGAATTGTGATTCTCTTGTGTGGGATCGGAGAATAATGATAGTCTAGGAAGACAAACTCGATCTCATTGAAAGGGGAACGGAAACGATTGGAAACGATTCGAATAGTTTTGATGACGGTGCTCATGTTTTTCGTCATAGTGACGGTGCATGAATGGGGGCATTATTATTTTGCCAAACGCGCCGGGATTCTGGTCCGGGAGTTTGCGATCGGTTTCGGTCCGAAACTGTTTTCTTATAAAAGAAACGAGACGCGATTTACACTACGTTTGCTGCCGTTTGGTGGTTTCGCTCGCATGGCGGGAGAAGATCCGGAAATCAATGAAATTGAAACCGGACAAACAATTGCTGTACGCGTAACGGACGGTATCGTCAAAACCATTTATTTGGACCAGTTGGATAACCGCAAAAATGTGGTGCGCGGTGAAGTACAGCACATTGATCTAGAGCAGGCGCTGACTGTAAAATTGGATGTGGATGGCGAAGATCAGCAATATACTGTACACCCCCAAGCGATGATGGTAACCAAAGGACAATCCATCCAGATTGCGCCTAAGGATCGACAGTATGGCAGCAAAACAGTAGGACAGCGTGCGATGGCTATCTTTGCCGGACCGCTGATGAATTTTATTCTTGCCTTTGTGCTGTTTGGTCTGCATATCCAGATGGTCGGCGTACAAGTGGACAACCCAACTTATGTTCAGATTAGTGACATTACAGCGGGGATGCCTGCTGCTGAAGCTGATTTGCATAAGGGCGATATCATTGAATCGGTGAACGGGGTTGCGATTGGTGCGAACGTTGAAAATATGATCAAACTGATTGCCGATTCCCAAGACAAGCCGATGAAATGGGTTGTTCGCCGGGATAACAAAACTTTTGATCTGACGATTACACCTCGTGCAATGGAAGGACAAAAGGGTGGTAAAGTGGGCATCGTGCCTGAACTTCCGACACGGCAAGCCGGAGTCGGGGAAACGTTTAAATTTGCCGGACAATCCATGGTACGAACGACGGACATTATTTTCCAGGGATTTAGTCAGCTTATCCAACGTTTCTCCATTAATGATCTGGGAGGTCCGGTACGTACTTTTGAAGTGACAGGACAAATTGCCAAGCAGGGCATTGAGCAGCTTACGTATTGGACTGCTATAATGAGTCTTTATTTGGGGATATTTAATCTATTGCCAATTCCGGCGCTGGATGGAAGCAGACTTGTTTTCCTCGGTGTAGAGGCGGTAAGAGGACGTCCGGTTGATCCGAGTAGGGAAGGTATGGTCCATTTCGTTGGTTTTGCCATGTTATTCCTGCTCATGATTGCGGTCACGTACAATGATATTTTACGATTAATTAACGGTTAATTAGAGACGGACTTATATAAAAGGGTCTGTATGGGAGGACATGCGTTTCTATGTCGAACGATAAACAGTTTGTCGAGGAAATTACGCCACAGAGCGAAGATTTTTCCCGATGGTATATTGATGTTATTAAAAAAGCTGAACTGATGGATTACTCCCCGGTTCGCGGATGTATTGTGTTCCGTCCCGACGGTTTTGAAATTTGGGAACATATCAAGGAAGCCATGGATGTGCGTTTCAAAGAAACAGGTCATCGCAATGCCTATTTTCCGATGTTCATTCCTGAGAGCTTTTTCCAGAAGGAAAAAGAGCATGTCGAAGGGTTTAACCCGGAGCTTCCTTGGGTAACCGAGGCTGGCGGGGAAAAGCTGGAGGAGCGCCTTGCGATCCGTCCGACTTCAGAGACAATGATCGGTCATATGTACTCCAAATGGATTCAATCCTATCGTGATCTGCCAGTGCTTATCAACCAATGGGCTAACGTGGTTCGGTGGGAAAAACGCACGCTTCCTTTCTTGCGTACGAGTGAGTTTTTGTGGCAGGAAGGTCACACTGCTCATGAAAATGAAGAAGAAGCACGCGAAGAAACGATGAAAATGCTGGAAGTATACCGCGAGGTTATCGAGGAAGTGCTGGCTATCCCGGTTATTACCGGGCAAAAAACGCCTTCTGAAAAATTTGCAGGTGCGAAGGATACTTTCTCACTGGAAGCGATGATGAAGGATGGGCGTGCGGTGCAGGCGGGAACTTCCCACTACATGGGAACCAATTTTGCCGTTGCTTTTGATATTAAATACTTGAGCCGGGACAATAACCTGGAATACGCTCATACCACTTCATGGGGAACAAGCACGCGTCTGATTGGTGCGCTGATTATGGTTCATGGGGATGACCGTGGTTTGGCTTTGCCTCCTAAGGTCGCGCCTACACAGGTCATTATGGTACCTATCGGGCCGCCTAAGAAGCGTGAAGCAGTTATTGCCCGTGCAGATGAACTGTTCGCTGAACTGAAACAGGTGGGCGTACGTGTGAAAATGGACGATCGCAGTGATGTGAGTCCAGGTTGGAAGTTTAACGAATATGAAATGCGCGGTGTACCGGTGCGTCTGGAAATCGGACCTCGTGATATGGAGAATGGCGTTTGTGTGCTCGTATCCCGTATCAGTGGCGAGAAAAAGATTGTACAGCAGGATAACCTTGTTGAGGAAGTCCATGCGATGCTGGCACAGGTACAGCAGGAAATGTTTGATCGTGCCAAGAGCTTTATGGATGAAAACTTCTATTCCGTAGATACGCTGGATGAAATGAAGACGCTCATGGAAGAGAAACGCGGCTTTACTTTGGCAGGTTGGTGCGGATCTGAAGAATGTGAAGACAAGGTCAAAGAAGTGACAGGCGCTACAAGCCGCAATATACCTTTTAAAACTACCGAGCAAAAGACCACATGTCTGTGCTGCGGCAAACCAGCCAAGCATACTGTAGTGTTCGCACGGGCGTACTAATAAAGAAGTAAAGCTATACCACTATACTCACTTCATTCTCTCCGCCAACGAGCATAACCGTAAAGGGGTTGCTATGGTGGAGGATTGAGGGGTTACGAAAAGCTTTTGCGGTCGGAGATGTTTTAGACGCAGAAGCTTTTCATGTTTTCAGAATTGCAGATTTGGAATCCGGGGTATGATTAAAGTTGTTAAGTCAATGGAAAACGGGGGGAGAGCCATGGGCGGAGCTGAAGAAAAGAGAAAACGGCTGGAATTGCTGATGAAGCAGGTAGTGATGCCGGAGGGAGTGGTGGAACCTTATTTCCTGGACGGTTGGATTGAGCAGGTGGAAATAAGCCGTACCAACAAGGATTGGAATATTATCATCGCCAAGGAAACACTGGTTCCCGCTCAGGTATATCGGGCCTTCTGTATTCAAGTGCAGGAGAAAATGAACCACATCGCTAAAATCACTTTTCGGTTTCATTATAGTGAGCAGGTTCAGTCTGCGGATATCATCAGTGAATACTGGAAACTTTTTCTGGAATGGGTGCACCGTGAAATCCCATCCGTGAACGGCTGGATGACCCGGGCTGTACATGAGTGGGAGGACGGCCTGTTATTGCTGACGATGAGCGATAGCATGTCACTGGAGCTGGCACGTAAAAAGCAGATTGACCAAGCAATCATCAAATTCTACGATAAATATTTTGGTCTCTCGATGCGTATTAAAATCCAGGTGGGTGAAAGCAATCAGGAGGCTTTGCAGCAGTTTCAAGAGAAAAAGATGCAGGAAGAACGTGAAGTTATTCAGCAGATGATGGAAAGCATGGAATCGGAAATGCCGCCAGTGGATGAAGAAGAGGGAGATGTAAGGCTTCAATTTGGCTATGACATCAAGGAACCGCCTGTTCCGATGCAGGACATTCAGGATGAAGAGAAGAAAGTCACATTACAGGGGACGATCTTCGGTCTGGATAGCAAAGAACTACGTAACGGAAGTACGTTGTTTACGTATTATTTGACTGACTTTAGTGATTCGCTGCAAATGAAAATGTTTGCCAAAACAAAAGAAGATCTAAAAATTCTCAGCTTGCTGGCTAACGGTAAATGGGTTAAAGTCCGTGGTCGCGTCGAATATGATCGTTTTATGCAAATTCCTGAGCTGGTTATGATTCCTTCTGATCTGGTAGAGGTGCAGGCTCCTCCTTCCCGTAAAGATAATGCAGGGGAAAAACGGGTTGAGTTTCATCTTCATACGAAGATGAGCGCGATGGATGCTGTAAGCTCCATTGACCAGTATGTTAAAACAGCCGCGAAGTGGGGGCACAAGGCGATTGCGGTCACCGATCATGGTGGAGTGCAATGTTATCCCGATGCCGCTAAGACCGCCAAGAAAAACGGAATTAAAATGATCTACGGTATCGAGGCCAATGTGGTCAACGATGCGGTTGAGGTTGTAATGCAGGCACAGCCGCTTAATTTGAAAACAGCGACTTATGTCGTTTTTGATATTGAAACCACCGGGCTATCAGTTACACAAAATAGAATTATTGAGATTGCCGCTGTTAAAATGCATGAAGGCAAAGAGGTTGACCGTTATGCTACCTTTGTAAATCCACATGAGCGTATTCCTTACAATATCCAGCAATTGACCAACATTAACGATGAAATGGTCAAGGATGCACCGGATGTGGAGCCCGTTATGAAGGAATTTGTGGCTTTTGCAGGCGATGCTGTATTAGTTGCTCATAATGCGCGATTTGATGTCGGCTTTATCCAGGCTACACTTAGGAACATGGGATTGCCTGAGATGACGAACCCAGTACTCGATACACTGGAATTGGCTCGCTTGTTGTTCCCGACAATGAAGAATCATCGTCTGAACACACTGACCACCAAATATAAGGTCGCGCTCGAAAGTCATCACCGGGCCATTGATGATACCGTTGCGCTAACGGAAGTGCTGAATGGACTTTTGAATGATGCGGAACAAATTAAAGGCTTAAAAATGCTCGACCGCTTGAACGACTATGTGGGTAAGGATTTATCGACCGTTCGTCCTTTCCACTGCTGCATTTATGCGCTTAATCCAATTGGTAAAAAAAATCTGTACAAGCTGGTTTCAATGTCACATACCGAATATTTTAAGCGTGTCCCTTGTATTCCTAAATCAAAATTGTCAGAGATGAGAGACGGGCTGCTTATTATTTCAGGTTGCGAAAAGGGAGAGTTTTTCGAGGCTGTGCTGAACAAGTCGGAGGAGGAAGCCGAGGAAATCGCCCAGTTTTATGATGTGCTGGAGATCCAGCCTTTAACTATGTACATGCATCTGGTGGAAAAACAACTTGTAAGTGGCCCTGATGCTCTGAAAACGGCAGTTCGTAAAGTATGCGAAATTGGGCGGCGGCTTGATAAGCCCGTTATTGCTACAGGCAATGTTCACTATTTGGAAACGCGTGATAAGCTGTACCGAGATATCACGATACATGGAATTACTGGCTTTAGCCCGTTAAAAGATATCCGGAAACCGGATGCGCATTTGCGCACGACAGACGAAATGCTGGCAGAATTCGAGTTTCTGGGCGAGGAGAAAGCCTATGAAGTCGTTGTGAAGAATACCAGCGAGCTGGCGGATCGGTTTGAGGAATTGGAGTTGTTTCCTGACAAACTGTTTACACCTTTGCTGGATGGGGCAGACGAGGAAATCCGCAATACTTGCTACGAGACGGCTAAATCCATTTATGGTGAGGAATTGCCCGAGGTGGTCGTAGCCCGTCTGGAGAAAGAACTGGAGCCGATTATTAAATACGGTTTCTCTGCCAACTATCTCATTTCCGAGCGTCTGGTTAAAAAGTCCAATCAGGATGGATACCTGGTAGGTTCACGGGGTTCTGTTGGATCTTCTGTGGTCGCTACCTTCCTCGGTATTTCCGAGGTTAATCCACTGCCTGCACATTATATTTGCGGTAATCCTGAATGCAGACATAGCGAATGGATTTTGGATGGTAGTGTGCCGAGCGGATTTGACTTGCCTGACAAAAACTGCCCGCAATGCGGTGGCAAGCTGAAGGGTGAAGGACAGGATATTCCGTTTGAAACGTTCCTTGGGTTTAAGGGAGATAAAGTTCCCGATATTGACTTGAACTTCTCCGGGGAATATCAGCCAGTCGCACATAATTATACGAAAGTACTGTTTGGAGAGAAAAGCGTATTCCGTGCTGGAACCATCGGTACGGTTGCCGAGAAAACGGCCTTTGGCTTTGCGAAGAAATATGAAGAGGCGCATCATAAAAAATGGCGCGGGGCCGAGCTGAACAGGCTGGCTTCCGGCTGTACGGGCGTCAAACGCAGCACTGGACAGCATCCGGGCGGGATCGTCGTCGTTCCCGATTATATTGAGGTTGAGGACATTACGCCGGTACAATTCCCGGCTGATGATACAAGCTCGGAATGGAAAACGACGCATTTTGATTATCATGCTTTTGACGCGAACTTGCTCAAGCTCGATATTCTGGGCCATGATGATCCGACCATGATGAGAATGCTTCAGGATTTGACCGGTGTCGACCCAACAACGATTCCGATGAATGATCCGAAGGTCATGAGCATGTTTAATTCCACGGAGGCGCTTGGTGTAACGCCGCAGCAAATCCGTACTCCTGTCGCAACCTATGGGGTGCCCGAGATGGGAACCAAGTTTGTACGCCAAATGCTAGTGGAATCACAGCCGACTTCCTTTGCCGATTTGCTGCAAATTTCCGGTTTGTCCCACGGTACGGGCGTATGGCTGGGTAACGCGCAGGATTTGATCAAGAACAATACCTGCAACATCAAGACCGTAATCGGTTGCCGGGATGATATCATGCTATTCCTGATCTACAAGGCGGGGATGGATGCAAGTCTGGCCTTTAAAATTACGGAGAGCGTGCGTAAAGGTAAGGGGCTCAGTGCGGAATGGATCGAGGAAATGAAAAAATGCAAGGTGCCGCAATGGTACATTGATTCCTGTCTCAAGATCCAGTATATGTTTCCAAAGGCGCATGCCGCAGCCTATGTTATTTCAGCAGTGCGGACCGCCTATTTTAAGCTGTATTATCCGATTGAATATTATGCAACCTATTTCTCGGTACGCGCAGCCGATTTTGATATTGAGCTGTGTTGTCAGGGATATGATGCCATCGCGCGGAAAATTGTCGAAATCGAGCAGCTCGGTTTTCAGGCTCCGCCTAAGGAAAAAGGGATGCTTCCGATCCTGGAAATGGCGTTGGAAATGACAGCACGCGGTTTCAGTTTCAAGACGATTGATTTGTATCGTTCTGAAGCTACACGCTTCAAGGTAGACGGAGATTCGCTCATTCCTCCGTTCGGGGCGCTTCAGGGGATTGGTGACAACGCGGCGCGTAACATCGCAGCCTCCCGTGAGCAGGGAGAATTTTTGTCTGTCGAGGATTTTCAGCAAAAATCGAAGGCCAGTAAAACGATTGTCGAAATGCTGTCCCAGATGGGCTGTTTCCGCGGACTGCCAGAGAGCAATCAGTTGTCTCTGTTTTAAACGGAATCCTAGTAGTCAAGCTCTGGCACTTGTCACATAACTACGGTTATGTTATAATTTTTTTGGTAATCATGGAGATAAAACCGTTGCTTAAAGAGTGGGGAAACCCACTCTTTACTGTTTGATATACAGTTACAACGTGAAAAGACGATTTTTGGGCAGGAACCGGTACGCCGGTTTATTTGCAGTGAGCCCAAAATGAACATTACATCAAATGAAATGGAAAATGCCGGTGATGGAGAAGCACTGTCCATGGCAATGGGGCGTCTCTTTTTCACCACAGGAAAGTTTACTTTTGGAGGTTATAATCTTTGAGCACACCAAAGATCAAGTCAGTAGTAGAAGAAATGGCCCAACCTTACCTCGATGAGCATGGTTTTGAACTGGTCGATGTCGAGTATGTCAAAGAGGGCAGCAATTGGTTTCTTCGCGTTTTTGTAGACAAAGACGGGGGAATTGATCTGGACGACTGTAGTATGATCAGTGAATACCTGGGTCAAAAGCTGGACGAAAATGACCCTGTTTCTACAGCATATTTTCTGGAAGTGTCTTCACCAGGCGCTGAAAGACCGCTGAAAAAAGCGGAAGACGTAACCAAAGCGGTAGGCAAAAATGTATTCGTTACTACATACGAGCCGATCAACGGCCTGAAGGAATTTGAAGGTCGTTTGCTTTCTTTTGAAGATGGGGAACTTACCGTTCAGAGCGGACAAAAGAAGCATGCCATACCTTATGACAAGGTGGCTGGAGCCAGGCTCGCGATCATATTTTAATTCGGATTTGACCGTTGCTGTTTGACATGTACTTCATGTTTTTTGCCTCGTGTGCCGACCAGAACGCAGGTGCATCATTTGAAAGGGGGAGCAGTAATCCATGAGTATGGATTTTATTGAAGCAATGAACGAGTTGGAACGGGAAAAGGGGATCAGCAAGGATGTGCTGTTTGAGGCCATTGAAGCAGCCTTGATTTCCAGCTACAAACGGAATTTCAACACCGCACAAAACGTGCGTGTCGATATGAACCGCAACTCGGGTGTCATTAAGGTATATGCCCGCAAGCTGATCGTTGAGGAGGTATTGGATCCTCGCACCGAGATTTCGTTGCCGGCGGCCCGTGAGATTAACCCGCATTTTCAGCTGGAGGATATTGCTGAAATTGAAGTTACTCCTCGTGATTTTGGACGGATTGCCGCACAAACAGCGAAGCAGGTCGTAACCCAACGTATCCGTGAAGCGGAGCGGGGATTGATCTACAACAAGTTTGTGGACAAGGAAGAGGATATTGTAACAGGGACCGTACAACGTCAGGACCCGCGTAATATTTATATTGACCTGGGTAAGGTGGAGGCGGTTCTCCCGTTGGGCGAGTTGATGCCTAATGAGAAATTCAGTCATCTGGACCGGATTAAGGCTTATATTACCAAGGTAGAGAATACGACCAAAGGGCCGCAAATCATGTTGTCCCGCTCACATCCAGGTCTGCTTAAGCGTTTGTTCGAACTCGAGGTGCCGGAAATTTTTGACGGTGTCGTTGAGATTCGTTCTGTAGCGCGTGAAGCAGGCTTCCGTTCTAAAATCGCAGTTCATTCTCGCAATGCCGAGGTAGATCCGGTCGGTTCTTGTGTAGGACCGAGAGGAACACGGGTGCAGACGATTGTGAATGAGTTGCGTGGTGAAAAAATCGACATTGTGCGTTATTCCGATAATGTTGACGAGTATGTGGCTAATGCGCTGAGCCCGTCTAAGGTGCTTGAGGTGCAGGTGTTTGAAGAAGAAAAAATGGCGCGTGTCATCGTGCCGGATTATCAGCTTTCTCTGGCCATTGGTATCAAAGGGCAAAATGCCCGCCTTGCTGCCAAGCTTACTGGCTGGAAAATTGATATCAAGAGCGAAACGCAGGCGGAGGAAGAACTCGGCAGACCAAGAACATCCACCGATGAAATGCATCAGGATTCCGTTTCTGTAGATTAAACGGAGTGTAGGGGGGTTAATGCATGAAACAGAGAAAGATACCTTTGCGCAAGTGTGTGGCCTGTCATGAAATGATGCCTAAGAAGCAGTTGATCCGTGTCGTCAAAACCCCTGAAGACGAAGTGCTGATTGACTTGACTGGCAAAAAGTCGGGACGCGGCGCTTACTTGTGCGGCAAAGCCGCCTGCTTCAAGCTTGCTCAAAAAAGCAAGGCACTGGATCGGGCATTGAAGCACTCGGTTCATCCTGATATTTATGAGCAGCTAAGTCGTGATTTTGCTGCCGTCGAGGAAGAATTCCTGGCGGCACAAGGCAGCGTGCAGGATGAATAAGGCGCTGTCTGGATTGGGCCTTGCTATGAGAGCTGGCAAGCTGCTAACAGGTGATGAGATCGTTTATAAAGCGATCAGGTCTTCAGAAGCCAAGCTGGTCATTCTTGCGAAAGATGCTTCAATGAATACTCAAAAGAAATTCCGCGACAAATGCGGGACGTACAAAATCCCCTTATTGATAGGATTTGACCGGGAAAGCTTGGGAAGCAGTATCGGCAAGCCTGAACGGGTTGTGCTGGCTGTGACGGATCAAGGATTCGCGAAATTGATCAAGAAACATGCGGGGATAATGTCGGAGGTGGAGTATATTGAGTAAACAAGAAAGCAAAGACAAAGTGCGGGTATACGAATACGCCAAATCGTTGAACATGAGCAGCAAAGAAATTATCACCATTCTTAAACGGCTGGATATTCCCGTGAACAACCATATGAGCGTCATGGAACACGATGCCGTGGGTAAAGTGGAAAAATTTTTTAAGGATATTAAATCCAATGCTGCGGCCAAGCAAGGCGGAGCAGGTACGGCGCAAGTAAGCTCGAACCAGGCCGGTTCAAGCCAGAATATTAATCATTCAACTGAGCAAACCAAAAATCAACAGGAAAAGCAGGTAAGTATGAATAGGACAAACAACAACCAAAACAGTAACCGAAGCAGCGCTCCAAAAGCGCAAGGCAGTCAGCAGGGCGGTCAAAACCGCAGTCAACAGAGTACAAGCAGACCAAGTGGACAACAAGGTAGCCAGAACCGCAGTGGCAGCCAGCAACAGGGAGGACAACAGCGCCCAAGCACTAACACGGGTTCACGTCCTCAAGGCAGCCAAAGCACCAACTCACGTCCACAAGGGAGCAGTCAAGGTGGTACGGCAGTAAGAACGGCATCATCCACGGGAGGCAGTAATGCAAACCGTAGCGGTGGTGGCAACCGTACAGGCAGCAATTCCAATAACGGCACTAACCGTTCCGGTCAAGGTCGTTTTGACGATAACCGTCAAGGCGGAGGTAACGGTGGTCGTGGTGGCAATAACCGCGGTGGTAGCAATCGTGGTGGTAGCAATCGTGGTGGGAAATTCAACAATCGTGGCAGAGGTCAACAACAGGAGCGCCGCGAGAAGATCGACAATACGCCTAAGAAGATCATTGTGCGCGGTGAGATGACAGTAGGCGAAACAGCGAAGCTTCTCCACAAGGATGCATCGGAAGTTATCAAAAAGCTGATCACGCTCGGAACGATGGCGACCATTAACCAGGAACTGGATATGGATACTATCCTTCTGCTTGCCGGAGATTTCGGTGTAGAAGTAGAAGTGAAAATTCCGGTCGAAGAGGATCGCTTTGAAACAGTGGAAGAAAACGATGATCCAGAGCTTCTGAAAGCACGTCCACCTGTTGTTACCATTATGGGTCACGTCGATCATGGTAAAACAACTTTGTTGGATGCTATTCGCTCCACTAATGTAACGGGCGGCGAAGCTGGTGGTATTACACAGCATATCGGTGCATACCAAGTTGAAATCAACAGCAAAAAAATCACTTTCCTGGATACACCGGGTCACGAAGCATTTACGGCTATGCGTGCTCGTGGTGCTCAAGTTACGGATATGACGATCATTGTTGTTGCGGCTGACGACGGCGTTATGCCACAGACAGTTGAAGCTATTAACCACGCGAAGGCAGCAGGCCTGCCGATTATCGTGGCTGTGAACAAGATCGACAAACCGGATGCAAATCCGGATAAAGTGAAGCAAGAACTGACCGAGTATGAATTAGTTCCTGAAGAGTGGGGCGGCGATACGATTTTCGTTAACGTTTCCGCGAAACAGAGAATGGGACTTGAAGATCTGCTCGAAATGATCCTGCTCGTAGCTGAAGTGAATGAGTACAAAGCGAACCCGGACAAACGGGCACGTGGTACGATTATCGAGGCTGAGCTGGATAAAGGCCGCGGTTCCGTAGCTCGTATCCTCGTTCAGAACGGTACCCTGAAAGTCGGCGATGCTTTCGTAGCAGGTAACTGTTTCGGACGTGTACGTGCCATGGTTAACGACAAAGGCCGCCGTCTTAAGGAAGCGGGTCCTTCCACACCAGTTGAAATCACTGGTTTGACAGAAGTGCCACTTGCTGGCGATCCGTTCATGGTGTTCGAGGATGAGCGCAAAGCTCGTGCTATCGCTGATAGACGTGCGATTACGCAGCGTCAGTCCGATCTGGGCAGCAACACCCGCGTAACGCTGGATGACCTGTTCCAGCACATCAAGGATGGCGAGATGAAAGATCTGAACGTCATTATCAAAGGTGATGTGCAAGGTTCCGTTGAAGCGCTGAAAGGCTCCTTGAACAAGATTGAAGTTGAAGGTGTACGTGTTAAAATTCTTCACAGCGGTGCAGGTGCAATTACCGAATCCGATATTATTTTGGCTGCGGCTTCCAATGCCATTGTGATTGGTTTTAACGTTCGTCCGGATAATCAGGCGAAATCTACAGCTGAAGCAGAAAAAGTGGACATTCGTCTGCACCGCGTCATTTACAATGTCATTGAAGAAATCGAGCAAGCCATGAAAGGCATGTTGGATCCTGAATATAAAGAAAATGTGATTGGGCATGCTGAAGTTCGTAACGTGTTTAAAGTAACTAAGGTCGGTACGATTGCCGGTTGTATGGTGACGTCCGGTAAAATTGCTCGTTCAGCAGAAGCACGCCTGATACGTGATGGCATTGTTATTTTTGAAGGTAAAATCGACTCACTGAAACGCTTTAAGGACGACGCAAAAGAAGTTGCCCAAGGTTACGAATGCGGTATTACCCTTGATGGCTATAATGATGTTAAGGAACTCGACATTATTGAAGCGTTCGTCATGGAAACAGTGGAGCGCTAACGGCAGAGAGGTGAGCATCCATGGCTAAAATACGTACAGGTCGGGTTGGCGAGCAGATTAAGAAAGAGCTGAGCCAACTCATACAGACCGAATTAAAAGATCCCCGTATCGGTTTTATTACAGTAACGGGTGTCGATCTGACAAACGATTTGTCCCAAGCGAAAATCTACTTGAGCGTGCTTGGGGATGAGGAGCAAAAAACTTCTTCCCTGAAAGCATTGGACAAAGCGAACGGTTATCTTCGTTCTGAACTTGGCAAACGGATACGGCTCCGCCATATTCCCGAGCTGATTTTCAAAATTGACGAATCTATCGCTTATGGCAGCCGGATTGAAAAGCTGTTAAGTGATATCGACAAGGATGAAAAATAGCAAGAGCCAGTTTATCTGAAGGAACCATGAACTGAATGTAAAGGAGACGGCAATGCATACCTATGAACAGGCGCTTCAACAAGCGAAGGAATTTATTCTGGAGCATGATGATTACCTGATCGTATCGCATGTACAGCCGGACGGAGACGCAGTCAGCTCCACCGTAACGGTGGGCTGGCTTCTCTCATGTCTGGGGAAGAAATTTACCATGCTGAATGAGGGACCTATCCCGAAGCGCATGGATTTTTTATGGCATGCCGATGAGATTATGGATATGAGCCAGCAACCGCCGGAACGAAAATACAACCGGATTATTTGCGTGGATTGTGCAGATTTCCGTCGTGTTGGTCTGACAGAGCAGTTTTTTGCGGAAGATGCTATCATTTTGAATATTGATCATCATCCAACGAATGATGCGTATGGCACAGTTAATGTGATTAAGTCGGATGCTGCGGCAACGGCAGAAATTCTTTTTGATTTACTGGAAAAGTTTGCGATCAACTGGGACGTTGAAGTGGCGACGGCTGTATATACCGGGCTGCTGACGGACACAGGAGGCTTCAGGTATTCGAACACTTCACCCAAGGTTATGTCTACGGTGTCACGATTGCTCGCTTATGGTGTAGACGGTCCTTATCTCTCCGAGAGTCTGCTGGAAGAAATGACCTTCCCGCAAATGAAGGTGCTGACCAAAGCGTTACAAACGCTTGAAATTTCGAAGGATGGTAAAATCGCCTGGGTGGTTGTAACCCCTGACGATATGAAGGATTGCGGAGCTGTTAATGAGGATTTGGAAGGTATCGTCAATTATCCAAGAAATATTCGCGGCGTTGAAGTAGGCATTTTCTTTAAAGTGATTAGTGATCAAGCGGTCAAAGCCAGCATGAGATCGGCAGGTAACGTTGACGTAGCTGCGCTTGCCCAGTCATTTGGGGGCGGGGGGCATGTACGTGCTGCCGGTTGCCGTCTGGAGGGTAAGTTGGAGGATATTATTGAGATCGTTGTAGGGCGGGTGAAGGCCGAGCTATGAAGCCGATGAAGCAGGAACAGGCAAATTGGGAAGGTGTACTACCCGTTTACAAACCCGCTGGATTCACCTCCCACGATGTGGTGGCCAAGGCTCGCCGTTTGCTGGGAATGAAGCGAATCGGACATACCGGAACACTTGATCCTCAGGTGACGGGCGTGCTGCCGTTGTGTCTGGGACGTGCTACCCGTGTAGTTGAATACATGCAGGAGCTACCTAAGGAATACCATGCAACGTTACGCTTGGGGATTGCCACGGATACGGAGGACCTTACGGGTACGATTACTGAAGAGTGTGACCGTCCGGTAGAGGTTACAGAAGAGGAAGCGAAAGCGGTTCTGGAGCATTTTGTCGGTACGATTTCCCAAGTGCCACCAATGTACTCTGCGCTCAAAGTGGATGGCAAACGTCTATACGAGCTGGCACGAGAAGGCAAAACCGTGGAGCGTAAAAGCCGTGAAGTGACCATTTATGAGCTGGAAATGACGGGATTCGCGGATACGGGATCCCATGTGGATATTTCTTTTCGTGCATTATGCTCCAAAGGAACTTATATTCGCACGCTATGCGTCGATATCGGCCGCGCCTTGGGATATCCTTCGACGATGGTCAAGCTGGAACGAACCATGTCTGCGGGGATTCCTGCAGATCGTTGTTTAACATTTGAAGAAATTGAACGCTACGTAGCGGATGGTAGCCTGGGTGAGCGGCTTATTGCCACTGATGAGGCCATTGACTATATGCCTGATCATACGGTAGCCGAAGTGAAGGCTGCTGCTGCTCTTCAAGGTCAGCGTTTGTCACTGAGCATGATTTCACCGCCTGTGACGGACAGCCAGCCCATCCGGTTGTACAAAGAGGATCGAACGTTTTTGGGCATATATGGACGGGATGAATCAGGGGCTATCGCGCCAATTAAAGTTTTTTTACCTTGAATTGTGCTATAATTTTGACGAAGTTAGTCAAATGATGTGAAATGCAGGTGAAATAATATGATTACCGTATCGTTATCTTATCCATTGAGCGATGAGCTTTTGCACCAATGGGGACGTTCACAGGTCACGGCGATCGGTCAGTTCGACGGTCTTCATCTCGGACACGCAAGTGTCATTCGCAAGGCTGTCGAGCTGGCTCGGGAACAGAAAGTGCCAGTATCTGTTATGACATTTCATCCTCACCCGAAGGAAGTCATGAAAAAAGGCGACTATGAAGGCTATTTGACCCCGCTTGTGGACAAGCAGGATATTTTAGCCGATATGGGTGTGGACGTGCTTTATATTTTGAGATTTGACGAGGACTTTTCCAAAGTCAGCCCTGAGGCGTTCATCACGGACATCTTGCTTCCACTGCAGATTCAAACGGCGGTAGTGGGCTTTGATTTCCGGTTTGGCTACCGGGGAGCCGGACATGAGCATACACTTCGGGAACTGGGAGGAGAACGTATGTCCGTCCACACCGTACCGCCATTCGAGCTGGATGGGGAAAAAGTGAGCAGCTCCAGCATCCGCCGTGCCTTGCAGACAGGGGATTTAACGCATGCCTCTCGCTGGCTGGGACGCTCTTACCACATTCGGGGTACCGTAATGGATGGAGAGAAGCGTGGACGCACCATCGGCTTCCCGACAGCCAATCTCAAGCTGGATGATACTTACGTGATTCCAGTCAAAGGCGTATATGCTGTGAGGGCACTGGTAGGTGAGCGTTGGAGAAGCGGGGTAATGAATGTAGGGGTTAAGCCTACTTTTCATGAAGGTGTGCTGAATCCTTCGTTTGAGGTTCATCTGTTTGATTTTGATCAGCAGATTTATGGTGAGCCTGTGCTGGTTGAGCTTCATCATTACATTCGTCCTGAGCGCAAATTCTCTTCGGTGGACGAGCTGATTACCCAGATTGGTAATGACGCACAAACGGCTAAAAAGCTGTTAGGCTAATTTATTTACATAAGACAGGCGCTGTGTTATACTGACTTATGTTGTGTAAACAACGATGAACCTTGGCTTGGTTGTCTGCTTTCACCGGCGGCTACGAGGCTAATGGCGATTATAATGAAGGAGGTGAACAGGATGGCATTGACTCAAGAGCGTAAACAGCAATTGATCGAGGAGTACAAAACTCATGAATCCGATACAGGATCTGCTGAGGTACAAATCGCTATCCTTACTGAAAACATCGTTAACTTGCAAAGCCACTTTCGTTCGCATAAGAAAGACCATCACTCCCGCCGCGGGTTGTTGAAAATGGTCGGTCAGCGTCGTAAACTTTTGGCTTACCTGAAGAAGACTGATGTTAGACGTTACAGTGCGTTGATCGAGCGTCTCGGACTGCGTCGTTAATTTTCAGACATGTAATGAGAAAAGAAGCCTGGTTGTTCACCGCTTGTCCCTGCTAAGGCGACGGCGGACAGCAGCCGGGTTCTTTTTTGAAGTAAGGAATTTTTTTTGACGTACAGATCCTTTAGAAGTGCGAGTCTAGTAAGGTTCTGGTGCTTATAATGCATAGGGCTTCTTATGAATTAGGCCCGCGCAGGAAATACTGGATATGTATAGAACTTTTACAATGGAATGAAATGGAGGGATACCATGGAGCAACGTGTGGAAATGCAGCTCGGCGGAAGAAAGCTGGTGCTGGAAACAGGACGTCTTGCGAAACAGGCCAATGCGGCAGTTAAAGTAAGCTATGGCGAAACGGTTGTTCTCTGTACCGTGACTGCTTCCAATGCGCCGAAAGATTTGGACTTTTTTCCGCTGACGGTGAACTATGAAGAAAGATTGTATGCTGTGGGAAAAATCCCAGGCGGATTTATTAAACGGGAAGGACGCCCGAGTCAAAAAGCGATTTTGTCCAGCCGTCTGACAGACCGTCCGATTCGCCCATTGTTCCCGGAAGGCTTCCGGAATGATGTACAGGTATTAAACCTGGTGATGAGTGTCGATCAGGATTGTGAGCCGGAAATTGCAGCGATGATCGGAACCTCGGCAGCACTTAGCATTTCGGATGTACCTTTTAATGGACCGATTGGCGGAGTCGCTGTAGGCCGTGTGGACGGACAATTCGTGATTAACCCGGACATTGCGCAGCAGGATGCAAGCGATCTGTACCTGGTTGTAGCCGGAACAAAAGATGCTATCATGATGGTAGAAGCGGAAGGCAACGAAATTCCGGAAGAAGTCATGCTGGAAGCAATCATGTTTGGACATGACGAGATTAAGAACATTGTGGCAGTCATTGAGCAACTGGTTCAAGTGGCAGGTAAAGAAAAAATGCAGGTTAAACTGCATGCTGTCGATGAAAAAGTGAACAGCGAAGTTCGTGCTTATGCAGCCGAACGTTTGGTGGAAGCCGTCAAAATTGTAGAAAAACATGCCCGTCAAGAGGCGATTGATGCAGTCAACGAAGAGACGGTTGCACATTTTGAAGCACAATACATAGAGACGCCGGAGCTTTTGAAAGACGTGAGCGAAGTTCTCTATGATATCGTTAAAGAAGAAGTCCGTCGTCTGATTACGCATGATAAAGTGCGTCCTGACGGTCGTAAGCTTGACGAGATTCGTCCGATCGAAAGCGATACGAGCATTTTGCCGCGTACGCATGGCTCGGGCTTGTTCACACGCGGTCAAACGCAAGCGCTTAGCGTTTGTACACTTGGCGCATTGGGTGATGTACAAATTTTGGACGGCATTGATTTGGAAGAAACGAAACGTTTCATGCATCATTACAATTTCCCTCCATTCAGTGTAGGCGAGGCTCGTCCTTTGCGTGCGCCGGGTCGTCGTGAAATTGGACATGGTGCTCTTGGTGAGCGTGCGCTTTCCAAAGTCATTCCTTCTGAAACTGAATTTCCATATACGATTCGTCTCGTTTCCGAAGTGCTGGAATCGAATGGCTCGACTTCCCAGGCTAGTATTTGCGCGAGCACACTGGCTATGATGGATGCGGGTGTACCGATCAAGGCTCCGGTTGCAGGTGTAGCGATGGGATTGATCAAGGACGGGGATCATGTTTCCGTGTTGACCGATATCCAGGGCATGGAAGATCATCTGGGTGATATGGACTTTAAAGTGGCTGGTACAGCAGAAGGCGTAACTGCTATTCAAATGGATATCAAGATTAACGGTATCGACCGTAACATTTTGCAGGATGCGCTCAATCAAGCCAGAGAAGGACGTCTGTTCATTCTTAGCAAAATGATGGAAGCCATCCAGACGCCGCGTGAGCAATTGTCTCCGTATGCGCCGAAAATTATGACGATGCACATTAACCCGGATAAAATCCGTGATGTTATTGGTGCGGGTGGTAAAATCATTAACAAAATCATCGAAGAAACCGGCGTGAAAATTGATATCGAACAAGATGGTCGTGTATTCATCGCTTCCACAAACCAAGAGATGAATGAAAAGGCGCGTTCCATTATTGAAGGTATCGTGAAAGAAGTCGTGATCGGAGAGATCTACATCGGCACAGTGAAACGGATTGAAAAATTCGGTGCGTTCGTCGAAATTTTACCGGGCAAGGATGGTCTGGTTCATATTTCCCAACTGTCTACTGAACGTGTAGCCAAAGTTGAGGATGTAGTTGCTATTGGAGATACGATTACGGTGAAAGTAACCGAAATTGATCAACAAGGCCGTGTCAATTTGTCCCGCAAAGCGGTTCTGACGGCTGAGGCTCCTGCAAAGTCTTAGTACCTGCATACAGCGGATCGCTATAACAGGAGTGCTGTTCGTTTTTTACAGAACACTCGGGATTAGAATAGCATCGTTTAACCTTTTGGAAAGAGGCAGAGCTACGTTTCTGGCTCTTTTTTTCATACATATGCACAAGCTGTGTCGAAGTGGGCTTTCAGGGGCTTGCTGCGTCATAGTTCTTGTCCTCCCTGCATACAATGTGGACAAACGGGCGGGAGGATGAAGGGATCATGAGAAAGGCAAAGAGAGCAGCGTGGATTGTAGCCAGTCTGGCCATTACGCTGGTGATTGGACAGTTTAGCGGGGTACGTGAGTATGTAAGCCAACTACATGCCGGATACAGCACGGAAACGAGTGAGCCCGAGGCTGCAACAACGATGGCGGTCGCGGTTTTACCTGATAATGCACTTATGCAGCGATTGCGATCAGAGGCTGCCCGGCAAAGACGGGAGCCGGTTGATGCCAAAGTCGATCGGGTATGGAAGGCTATTCCCGGCTATAACGGCTTGGAGGTTGACCTGGATGCGACTTATCGTAAAGCAATTGCGGCTCCAGATCGACCCATACAGTATGTATACCGGCAGCTTGCGCCCAAGATACATTTGAACCAGCTCGGTAATGTCCCGATTTACCGGGGAAATCCTGAGAAGCCGATGGTTTCTTTCATGATCAATGTGGCCTGGGGAAACGAGTATATCGTGCCTATACTGGATACGCTGGATCAGGAAAAGGTCAAGGCTACGTTTTTTTTCGATGGTAGCTGGCTGAAAAAAAATCCTGAACTCGCTAAAGAAATTCAAAAAAGAGGACATGAGCTTTCGAACCATGCATACTCCCATCCGAATATGAGCCGTCTGAGCAGGGAAAGGGCTACACAGGAAATTGAGAAGACACAAGTGCTTCTTCAGGAAATTTTAGGTGTGAAAAATAGCTGGTTTGCACCGCCGTCTGGCGATTTTAATCAGGAAACTGTCGATTTAGCAGCAGGTATGGGGCTTAAAACAGTGCTGTGGACACTTGATACAGTGGACTGGAGGCATCCTTCACCGGAATCGGTAATTGCTAAAATCAGTAGCAAGGTCGAATCGGGATCACTGATTTTGATGCATCCGACAGATTCTTCATCGGCATCTCTCAAAGGTATGATTCGTGCCATTCGCAGCAAGGGATTGGTACCTGGAACCGTCAGTCAGACGCTTTCCCCTGATCGGCAGCTACCTGCTCCGGTTGAGTGAACGTCTTTTTTCTGTTAGGATTGAACATTATGGCAAAGTTTGCAATTCAGTTTAGGAGGGCCAATCATGGAAAGAATTCAACTCAAAAACGGCCTAAGAGTGGTCATTGAAAAAATTCCAACCGTGCGTTCCGTTTCTTTCGGCATATGGGTTAAAACCGGCTCCCGAAATGAAACCCCGGACAATAACGGTATTTCTCATTTTATTGAACACATGCTTTTCAAAGGAACAGAGCGTTTTGACGCGAAGGAAATTGCCGAGCAATTTGACGCCATCGGAGGAAATGTTAATGCATTCACTTCGAAGGAATATACGTGCTATTATGCAAAAGTGCTGGATGAGCATCTGCCGATTGCCGTTGATGTACTGTCCGATATGTTTTTTAATTCTAAATTAGATCATGAAGAGCTGGCAAAAGAGAAGAACGTGATCCTGGAGGAAATCTCTATGTACGAGGACACACCGGACGATATGGTGCATGATCTCTTATCCCGCGCAGCCTATGGCGACCATCCGCTGGCTTACCCCATTCTCGGTACCGAAAAGCATTTATTAGCTATGGACAGCTCCCATCTAAGCAATTATATGGAAGAACACTATACAATCGACAATACGGTCATCAGTGTGGCTGGTAATATTGATGATAGTCTGGTAGAGCTACTGGAGCGTCACTTTGGGCACTTTGATAACCATGGAACAGCTTCGCCCCTGACGGTGCCTGCGTTTAACGGTGAGCTGTTGTATCATGAAAAGGCAACGGAGCAGAATCATATTTGCTTGTCCCTACCCGGATTTGCAACAGGTGACGATCTACAGTATGCTATGGTATTGCTGAACAACGCGATCGGCGGCGGTATGAGCTCACGTCTGTTCCAGGAAATTCGGGAAAAGCGCGGGCTGGCTTACTCGGTCTATTCCTACAATAGCTCCCACGCGGACAGTGGTATGTTTACCCTTTATGCCGGTACAGCTCCCAAGCAGACGAAGGATGTGCTGGATCTGACGCTTGAACTACTACGTGATGTGGCTGTCAAGGGACTGGACGATAACGAGCTTCGTAAGGGCAAGGAGCAGTTAAAAGGAAGCCTGATTTTAAGCCTTGAGGGCACAGGAAGCCGGATGAATCGTCTTGGGAAAAATGAGTTGATGCTAGGGCAGCATTACACGCTGGATCAAATGATCGAACACATTGAGCAAGTGACAGCCGATGATGTGAACAAGGTACTGGACCGGATGTTCTCGGAGCCGTTTGCCCTGTCGATGGTTGGAGCGAGTGATTCAGCGGTTAAGGATATGAGGAGGGACTATTTTGTTAACTTACGTGGAAATTAACAGACTTGGGGGCAATGAGGATATTGAACTGCCCCGTAAAATGTCAGAGCTTGCATCCGGGTTTGACCTGTATGCTGCAGTGCAAGAGGACTTAGTTCTGGAACCAGGCAAGCGTTGTCTTGTTCCAACCGGATTGGCTATAGCAATGCCGGCAGGACTGGAGGCACAAATCCGTCCGCGTAGCGGACTGGCTCTCAAGCATGGTATTACCTGTCTCAACACACCGGGCACCATTGATGCGGATTATCGTGGGGAGATTAAGGTACTGCTTATCAATTTGGGCGAGGAACCATTCACGATTACGCGTAATGAGCGAATTGCACAAATGGTATTTCAGGCTGTACCTGAGGTAGAACTGAAACAGGTAGACCATTTGTCTGAAACGGTGCGTGGTGTTGGAGGCTTCGGCCATACCGGTCGCTAAGTTCACAGTTTCTTTTTAAACGGCTGAATGTCACGGTATTAATCAGCATTTTGGGGAATGTAACGGAATTGTCGATTTTAAAGCTGGAGCATAAATAGCATATGAAAATGGATACACATGGAAGCCGTCCCGAATAGGGGCGGTTTTTTTGTGTTTCTTCACCTATCTATGGGTGCCTGCATAGACTAAAAGCATATCGTGTCTCGGAAAGGAGTGATCCGGATGCTAACAGGAATACGCATTGTTGTATTGGGTGGCGATGCGAGGCAGCTTGAGGTAATCCGCAAATGTGTAGACATGGATGCTACCGTCAGCGTGGTCGGCTTTGACCAGCTTGAAGAGCCACTCAGAGGAGCATCACGGGAGTCGTTGTCTGTCAAGCTGCTGGAATCGGCAGATGCGCTAGTGTTGCCAGTGGTGGGATGCGATGAGGAAGGCAATGTGAATGCGCTTTTCGGAGCGCAAAAGCTGCAGTTTCTGAATGAGCACGCCGCTGCTCTTCCGCCACACTGCGTCGTATATACGGGGATGGCGCGGACGTACTTAAAAGAAATTTGTGCCAGACATGATTTAAAGCTGGTGGAGCTGTTGGAAAGAGACGATGTGGCCATATATAACTCAATACCTACGGCGGAAGGCGCACTGATGATGGCGATTCAGCATACGGATTTTACGATTCATGGTGCAAATTGTGTGGTTCTGGGCATGGGACGGACTGGATTTACCATGGCAAGGGCGCTACAAGGATTGGGAGCCAAAGTGAAGGTCGGGGTACGTCGGGCGGAGGATGCGGCAAGAGCGGTGGAAATGGGCTGGAAGCCTTTTATGACAAGGGATTTGGCGAATGAGACTCAGGGAGTTGACTTGATTTTTAATACAATACCCTCTATGATTATCACAGCGCAAATCCTGTCTAAATTGCCACAGAGCACCGTGATTATTGACCTTGCTTCCGCCCCGGGCGGATGTGATTTCCGTTTTGCGGAAAAGCGTGGAATCACGGCAATGCTCGCCCCCGGCCTTCCCGGTATTGTCGCTCCCAAAACTGCTGGTGCCATTATAGCGAATACGCTGGTGCAGTTGTTAATGGAAGATAATCCTGATCGGGGGGATGCGTAATGAGTTGGCAAGGGAAAACGGTAGGTTATGCAATTACAGGCTCACACTGCACATTTGAAGAGGTTATGCCTGTGATACAGCGTTTTGTTGACGAGGGTGCGAAGGTCGTTCCCATTATATCCAATACGGTATTAACAACGGATACCCGCTTCGGTACTTCGCAAAGTTGGCAAAAACAGTTGAAAGATATAACAGGGAATGATATCATTTCTACAATTGTGGAGGCTGAGCCACTGGGTCCCTCCCAAATACTCGATGTACTGGTGATTGCGCCCTTGACGGGGAATTCGATGAGTAAGCTGGCGAACGCCATGACAGACAGTCCGGTTCTGATGGCCGCCAAGGCGCAATTGCGCAACGGTCGTCCACTTCTTTTGGCCATATCAACCAATGATGGGCTTGGCTTGAATGCTGCGAATATCGCCAAGTTACTGGTAGCCAAAAATATATTTTTTGTGCCGTTCGGACAGGACAATCCAGTTAAAAAGCCCAATTCACTTGTGGCTGACATGGAGCTGATTCCGGAAGCCGCTTACGCTGCTATGCAGGGCAAACAGCTTCAACCGATGATTGTGGAACGCAAAACCCCATGATGTACTATAGTTAACTGCTGAGCATCCCTCGCCTAGAAGATGATTCGATGATGCATTGGGTCTGATTTCTTGTTGGCAGTGGATGCTTTCAGAATAAAAAATGGTTTTTTAGTCGAGAAGGGGAGATACACCAGATGAGCAATAGAAAGTTTAATGTAGCTGTCGTTGGAGCGACAGGCGCTGTAGGAGAACAAATCGTAAGTCTGCTGGAAAAACGGGATTTTCCTGTGGATAAAATTAAATTTCTTTCTTCGCCTCGTTCTGCCGGCACTTTAATTAGCTTTAAAGGTCAGCAAATTCCAGTAGAAATTGCAACCCCCGACAGCTTTGAAGGAATCGACATTGCCTTGTTCAGCGCAGGCGGAGACGTAAGTAAGGAACTGGCACCACATGCTGTTCGTCATGGTGCGGTTTGCATTGACAACACAAACGCCTTCCGCATGGACCCTACAGCTCCTCTTGTCGTTCCTGAGGTGAACAGCGACAAAATTGCCGAGCATCAGGGGATTATTGCCAACCCGAACTGCTCCACCATCCAGATGGTAGCTGCTTTGAAACCATTATATGATCAGTATGGCATTTCCCGTATCATCGTATCCACATATCAAGCGGTGTCCGGGGCTGGAAGTCGTGCCATTGATGAACTGAATCGTCAAAGTGCAGCGATCCTTAACGGTGAAGAAGTACACCCTGATCTGCTGCCAGTCGGCTCATTGCCGGTGAAGCATCAGATCGCTTTCAATGCTATCCCGCAAATCGACAAATTCCAGGACAACGGCTATACACTGGAAGAAATGAAAATGGTTCGTGAAACGAAAAAAATATTAGATGATGAATCCGTGGACGTAACAGCAACGTGTGTCCGTATTCCTGTCGTATACGGACACTCGGAATCCGTCTATGTAGAGCTTAAAAAAGATTATGATTTGGAAGAAATCCGCAATCTACTTGCTTCGGCACCGGGTGTAACACTGGTAGACGATCCTGCTGCGCAGCTCTATCCGCTGGCATCCGAAGCCGCAGGGAAACCTGACGTATTCGTAGGACGTGTACGCCGTGATTTGGGCAACAGCCGTGGATTGAATCTGTGGGTCGTATCCGACAACCTGCTCAAGGGAGCGGCATGGAACGCGGTGCAAATCGCCGAGATTATTGCTGCAAATGCGGAGTAAAGTTCCTGAAGCGGGGAGTAAGATGGGGGAAAAACAATGAGTATTTTAGTTCAGAAATTCGGGGGCACCTCGCTGTCCACACCCGAAGCGCGTCAACTGGTGTTGGGACATGTCAAGCGGGAGCTGGAACAAAATGTTCAACTGGTTGTTGTTGTATCGGCCATGGGGCGGAAAGGAGAGCCTTATGCCACCGACACGCTGCTTGATTGGGCAGCGTCTAACGGCGACAGTCTTCCTAGGCGCGAACGGGATTTACTGCTGTGCTGTGGTGAAATCATTTCTGCAGCTACATTATGCAGCCTGATGGAAAATGAAGGTATTCCCGCTACGGTGCTGACCGGGGCACAAGCGGGCTTTATTACGGATAATCAATACGGCAATGCTCGTATTTTGGATATAGAGCCAGACCGTATCGTGGAAGAGCTGAACCAGGGTCGTGTTGTCATTGTGACAGGCTTCCAGGGACAGACTGCAAACGGTGATATGACCACCTTGGGGCGTGGAGGCAGCGATACTTCCGCTACCGCTCTGGGTGCTGCTCTACATGCGGATATGGTAGATATATATACAGATGTGAACGGCATCTTGACCGCCGATCCGCGCATTGTAGAAAATGCAAAGCCGCTTGCCCATGTCAGCTATACGGAGATTTGTAATATGGCTCATCAGGGGGCTAAGGTTATCCACCCCCGTGCCGTTGAAATCGCCATGCAGGCGAATATTCCTGTTCGGGTGCGTTCTACCTTTTCCGAAGGGGAAGGAACGCTGGTCACCCATCCGGAGGGCTTTAAGGACGTACAGGCAGACATCGTTGACCGTTTCGTGACCGGTATTGCGTATGTCGGCAACGTCACACAAATTACCGTAGAATTAAAGCCTGGCTCGGAGCATTTGCAATTACAAGTATTCAAATCCATGGCTGAGCATGGAATCAGCGTCGATTTTATTAATGTAACTCCATCCGGGGCAGTTTATACCGTGTTCGATAATGATGGAAGCAAAGCGGTTGAAGTATTGAACGGACTGGGCCTGGAGCCTAAAATTTTGGCAGGATGCGCTAAAGTATCCGTCATAGGCGGCGGTATCAATGGGGTACCGGGCATTATGGCAACGATTGTGGAGGCACTGGCAGAATCAGACGTACAAATTCTTCAATCGGCAGATTCCAACACAACAATTTGGGTACTCGTAAAAAAAGAAGATATGGTGCAGGCTGTACGCGCATTGCATAATAAATTTGAACTCCATCAATAGGCGCAATGTCCGTGCTCGGACTTGCAAAAAAGGAGGCAGCATGGTGAACTTCGGCAGACTGATTACCGCAATGGTGACACCTTTTGATCAGCAAGGAGAGATTGACTGGACTGCACTATCCTCGTTGATTGATTATTTAATAGAAGAACAACATTCAGAGTCTCTTGTCGTATCAGGAACGACGGGCGAGTCCCCTACCCTGAGCGATGATGAAAAAATCAAGCTGTTTGCATTTACTGTAGAAAAAGCAGCCGGACGATGTAAAATCATTGCCGGTACTGGCAGCAACAATACACGTCACTCCATTCATCTGACCCGTGCTGCGGAGCAGGCAGGGGTAGACGGTGTTTTGCTAGTTGTGCCTTATTACAATAAACCGAATCAGGAAGGGATGTATCAGCATTTTGAAAGTATTGCAAATTCCACATCCCTTCCAGTCATACTGTATAATGTACCAAGCCGTACTGCAGCCAGCCTGACGGCGGAAACGACGCTGCGTCTCGCGCAAATCCCTAACATTGTGGGAACCAAAGAATGCGCGTCGCTGGCGCAGATCACACAGATTGCAGCCGCAGCTCCGGAAGGATTCTTTATTTATTCGGGAGATGACGCTTCCGGGCTGCCTGCTATGGCCGTAGGTGCTTATGGAATTATCAGCGTGGCAAGTCATGTGGTAGGCGCAGAAATGAAGCAGATGATTGATGCACTTGTAGGGGGACACGCACAGCAGGCAGCAAAATTGCATCAGCAGTTGTTCCCTGTTTTCAAGGGTTTGTTCGGCTGTCCTCATCCGCTGCCTAATCCGGTGGCTGTAAAATATGCGTTGGAGTTACGGAATGTTTCGGTCGGTTCTGTCCGGTTGCCGCTTATTCCTCCGACCGAAGAGGAAGCGGAATTTATTAAAAAGTTATTTGCCCGCTAATCGGCAAAAATGACTTTGAAATGTTAAATGAATATGGAAAATCATCCTTGTTAAAGGCAGCCGGGAGTAAAAAACCGGAGGATTTGTATAGTCTGACAAGGTACTTCGGCATGAGGGCGTTCTTATAGGGCGCCCTTTTTGTCGTACCTTTTAACCATGCATAAAGATAATTGAACAGGGAGTAATGGTTTTAGACGGGAGCGGGAAACCTATTCGTAACGAACAGGATGACTTGTTTTTTCTTATTTTAATCATGTATAATGAGGTCAAGTGACTGGGTGCGGTATTCTTTTGAAAATTAAATAAATAAATCAAGGTACGACGTCCAACTACCATAGGAGGTTTAGATTCATTTGTCTAAAAAAACAAACAACGATAAATTGATGATTTTCGCTTTGGGCGGCGTCGGTGAAATCGGGAAAAATATGTATGTCATTCAATACGGCAATGACATTGTCGTGGTGGATTCGGGTCTGAAATTCCCGGAAGAGGACATGCTTGGTATTGATATCGTTATTCCTGATATTTCCTACCTTACGGAGAACCGCGACAAAGTAAGAGGCATAGTGCTGACTCATGGTCATGAGGACCATATCGGCGGTTTGCCTTACGTGCTGAAACATTTGAACGTACCGGTATACGGTACTAAATTGACGCTGGGACTGGTGGAAAACAAGCTGAAGGAAGCGAATCTGCTTGGTGAAACCAAACGTATTTTGATCAATGCTGATTCCGAAATCAAACTGGGTTCCACGCTGAAAGCAACATTCTTCAGAACTAACCACAGTATTCCGGATTCGGTGGGTGTATGCATTGATACTCCTGAGGGCGCTGTTGTTCATACAGGTGACTTCAAGTTTGATCATACTCCGGTTAACGGACAATATGCAGATTTGCAGCGTATGGCTGAAATCGGCACACGTGGCGTACTGGCTCTTTTGTCAGACAGCACCAATGCGGAAAAACCTGGCTTTACTCCATCGGAAAAGAGCGTCGGCATCGTGCTGGAAGACATTTTCCGTAAGTCGAAACAGCGTGTAGTTGTAGCTACTTTTGCTTCCAACGTACACCGTATTCAGCAGGTCATTAATGCTGCGGAATCGACAGGACGCAAAGTGACGGTTATTGGTCGCAGTATGGTTAATGTCGTAGGGATTGCTTCCGATTTAGGTTATTTGGAAATTCCGGATGGAATGCTGATTGAGCCTGAGGAAGTTGGCAAAATGTCAGCGGATCGCGTAGTTATTCTCTGCACAGGTAGCCAAGGCGAACCGATGTCCGCTTTGACAAGAATGGCACGTTCCACACATCGTAAGGTGGATATTCTTCCTGGAGATTCGGTCATCATTGCAGCTACACCGGTACCGGGTAATGAAAAATATGTCGGTCGCACGATTGATGAACTGTTCCGTTTAGGTGCCAATGTTTATTACAGTGCAGCTAATCCGGGAATTCACGTTTCCGGACACGGAAGCCAGGAAGAACTCAAACTGATGCTGAATCTGATGAAACCTAAATTCTTCTTGCCAATTCATGGTGAGTTCAGAATGCAGCGTCGTCATGCCCTCCTTGCCGAATCGGTAGGTGTAGAGCCAGACAACATTTTCATCACGGATATCGGTGAAGTTATTGAAATTCAGAACGGTGGAGCACGCAGAGCTGGTAAGGTTACAGCGGGCAACGTGTTAATCGACGGACTGGGTGTAGGAGATGTAGGGAATATCGTATTACGCGACCGCAAATTGCTGTCACAGGACGGTATTTTGGTTGTTGTTGTCACCCTCAGCAAGCAGGACGGCACGATCAAGTCTGGACCGGATATTATTTCCCGCGGTTTCGTATATGTCCGCGAATCGGAAGGTTTGCTGGATGAAGCGAATCGCATTGTCTCAAGCACACTGCATAAGCTCATGAGCGAGAATGTAAATGAATGGGCTTCCCTTAAAACAAACGTCAAGGATGCGCTGGGTCGCTTCTTGTATGAGCAAACTCGTCGCAGACCGATGATTTTGCCAATCATTATGGAAGTGTGAGTCAATTGAAATTTGCTCGAAAACCTGAATTAAAAACTTAAGTCACAGGCACACAGTCGCCTCTCTTCCCGCAGGAAATATTGGACGGTTTCCGCGGGAGGGGAGGCTTTTTTGGCTTTTCCGGGTGAGGAAATAAGGGAAGCCATGGGGGCGGGTATAAAATATTCCATTTCCATCCCATACTATAGGGTGAATACGGGTCACAAAGACGCGTAAAGCGAAAGGAAGATTACCCACATGGAACAATACAGCAACCTATCATCCGGCAGACAGGAAACGGAAGCACCGGATCAACCTATGCCTGAAGTCGGGCAAAGACCCATGTCTCCCGCTATGGAGGCCTTGCAGCAACTGGGACAAACCTCCATGCCCGGAAGCGAATCGAATATTTTTTGCATGACAATTATCGGTCAGATTGAAGGACATCTGATTTTGCCACCCCAAAACAAAACGACCAAATACGAGCACATTATTCCCCAACTGGTGGCAGCAGAACAAAACCCCCGTATTGAAGGCTTAATGATACTGCTGAATACAGTAGGCGGGGATGTAGAGGCCGGACTGGCTATTGCTGAAATGATCGCTTCAATGAGTAAACCGACGGTAACGATTGTCATTGGAGGCGGGCATAGCATCGGTGTACCTATCGCTGTCTCTTCCACCTATTCTTATATTGCCGAGAGCGCGACAATGACCATTCACCCGATTCGTATGAACGGCTTGGTCATTGGGGTGCCACAAACGTTTGAATATATGGAAAAAATGCAGGAGCGTGTTGTGCGTTTTGTGGTTTCCCACTCGCGTATTACCGAGGAGCGGTTTAAGGAGCTTATGTTTAAAACCGGTGAACTGAATCGGGATATTGGTACCGCGGTTGGAGGAGCCGATGCAGTGAAGTATGGCTTAATGGACGCCGTTGGTGGCATCGGAGAAGCGTTGAAACAACTGAACAACATTATTGAATCGCGTCGTCAGCAAAACGGAATTACAGGGACTCAGCAGCAGGCTCCGTTCGTACCTTTTTCCCCCAATGCTACAGGGAATCCGACTGGAACGCTCCAAAATGAGCATAATGGGGAGTTGCCCCAATGACCTTATATACGGTAATGCCAATGGAAATGGTGTGGGAGGGCATGTGGAAGGAGACGGAGACGTTCATGGAGGTTCGGGTTGACGGTTTACTCATGCAGGTACAGCCGCTCGAAAGTCGCAGGGGGATTATCGTCCGATTGCTGGACTGTCCACTGGAAACTTACCTTAATCCGCGTTATGAGCCTGGACAAGTCATCGAATGGTCGTAGAAGGTGTCGAGTAGGACGAAAATAGGTCGTTTAATGTTGAAAAAGAACATATGTGCGGATACCCAGTGACGTGGTATAATATTCTTCTGGGGGGTGACCTTGAATGTCCAGAAGAAGGAAAAGGAAAAAGAAAGCCGCGTTTGGCGGAGTTCTAAAATTCGAAATTTACGGCATTGTGCTGATTACATTGGCGGTCATTGCGCTGTCGGGTGAAGCGGCGGTCGGTCGTTCGCTATCCAAGATGTTCGGGCTTGTACTGGGGAAATTTTATTTTGTCATACCCCTGATCGGCATTTATTACGGTCTGATGGTGATGATTCATCGCAAATGGCCGAACCAGTGGAACTCGCGTAAAACGGGATTGCTACTGCTGGTATTTGCCTTTACGCTTATGAGCTCTATTTCATCTATGGAGCAGCGTTTGGGGCCGATCAATGCACTTCAACCGGGCGGAGTGATGAGCCAGATACATATAGATATGCGTGAGCAGTTGCTGTCGCCTGACAAGGAAGGCCATACCTCAATGCTGAACAAGGATATTAGCGGGGGGTACATCGGGGCATTGCAGCTTACTGTGCTGTTGTGGCTGTTTGGTCTTACGGGTGCCAAGCTGATTATGATTGTAATGTTTGTGATTTGCTTTATGTTGCTGACCCAGCTATCTTATGTGGATCTGGTGCGCATTGTTCGGACGAAGCTGCTGGCGGCAGGGGGAAGCGTTCGGAAAAAATGGATTGGTAAAGCCACTCCACTTTCGGCATCCGGCAGAGGTACTGGGAATAAAAAAATCAAGTCCGAGTCGATTCCTGCTTATGAGGAAGATATGGACGATGATTTTGATGAAATGCAGCCTCCGGCGCGTAAGCAGCCGATTTTCTTTCAGCTGTTTGGCCTGAAAAAATCGGCTGGAGAGGACGAGAATGATCGTTCCGTTCATGCTGACGAGGATGATCATGAAGCTGAGGAAGCACAGCCCTTGTGGAGAAATGCCAAGCAAGCAGATGAATTGTCCGATACTGCTGAAAACTTGGATGAGGAAGCTTCTGTTCTGATAAAAAGGTCACCGATTATTCGGGATTTCTTCGAGCAGGTGAAGCAAGAGGAAAGAAGACCTGAGGATGAATCTGAGGCATCCCTGGCTGGGTCAGAGCAGACGGATTCAACTTATGATGAGCCGCTGGATGACAACTTTATGGATGCCGCTGTAAATATAGATGCGGACAGTGCGGCAGCAACAGGCCATAATACACTGGACAGTACAAATGGACAGGCCCACATGAACGCAACGGGGACATCAGGCGAAGAGGTTGAAGCCACAGCTGCTGCCATTCCTGCTCCACCGCCGCCCAAGCCCTACAAGCTCCCGTCGTTCCGTTTGCTTTCCAAACCACAAAACGTGGGCAAAGGCCTTGGACAAAAGGATTACATGCAAACGGCACGCAAGCTGGAGGCCACACTGGAGAGCTTTGGCGTACGGGCGAAGGTACTGGAGGTGGTCCGTGGACCTGCGGTGACACGCTATGAAATTCAGCCGGACATTGGTGTGAAGGTTAGCCGCATTGTGAGTCTGACGGATGACATCGCGCTTGCGCTCGCTGCGAAGGATATTCGTATGGAGGCTCCAATTCCGGGTAAATCGGCTATCGGCATTGAGGTTCCGAACAATGAGGTTTCTATTGTAACGATGCGTGAGGTTATGGAGACGACCATTTTCCAGGAGTCTGTATCCAATTTGTCCATTGCCTTCGGACGTGATATTGCAGGACAGACGATTGTTGGTAATTTGGCCAAGATGCCCCATTTGCTTGTAGCAGGAGCTACCGGTTCGGGTAAATCGGTGTGTATAAATGGTATCATCACGAGTATCTTGTACAAGGCGAAGCCGGATGAGGTTAAATTCCTTATGGTCGATCCTAAAATGGTGGAGTTAAACGTGTACAACGGGATTCCGCATTTGTTGGCACCGGTCGTTACCGATCCGAAGCGTGCTTCACTCGCTTTGAAAAAAATTGTAGTAGAAATGGAAAAACGTTACGAGTTATTTTCCAAATCAGGAACCCGTAACATTGAAGGGTATAATAATTTGATGAAAGACAATCCTGCTGCGTTCCTGCCTTACATCGTCGTCATTGTGGACGAGTTGGCGGATCTGATGATGGTAGCTGCGGGCGATGTGGAGGATGCGATTGCACGACTGGCCCAAATGGCGCGTGCCGCAGGCATTCATCTTATCATTGCAACGCAGAGACCGTCTGTTGACGTAATTACCGGGGTTATCAAAGCCAATATTCCTTCGCGTATCGCCTTTGGTGTGTCCTCGCAGGTGGATTCCCGTACAATACTGGACATGGGCGGAGCCGAGAAGCTGCTCGGACGTGGGGATATGCTGTTCATGCCAATGGGTGCTTCCAAGCCGGTTCGCGTTCAGGGAGCGTTCATGAGCGATCAGGAAGTGGAGAACATCGTTAATTATGTACGTGAGCAAGGTGAAGCGCAATATGATGAAACGCTTGTACCGGAGGTAGAAGAAGTATCGGCTGATGCCGATGAAATGCTGGATGAGCTGTACGATCAGGCCGTCAACATCATTTTGGAGGCCAAGCAGGCATCTGTATCTCTCCTTCAACGTCGTATGAGGATCGGCTATACACGTGCGGCCCGGCTGATTGACTCTATGGAGGCTCGTGGAGTCATCGGTCCTTACGAGGGAAGCAAGCCCCGTGAGGTGCTTATTTCAATGGAACAATATCAGCAAAACAAAGTAAGTTCCTGACCAAAGGCTTTAGTGGAAATTACATCCAAAATCGCTGTTTGTAAGTATGGTGTTGGTTTAAATTCGACAACACTATGCGTACAGACAGCGTTTTTTTGCTTTTTTTAGGAATAGGAACAGACGAATGAAAGAAGATTAAAAGGGTGAATAGCTTTAAGCAGAGCTTGTCATAATAAACGTAGCCATCCTGTTAATCCCACAAAAGAAAGGTAGAGCGCAGCATATGAAAAAGACAATGGTCTGGATTTGCACGGGTATTCTCGCAGCCTCGGCTATCACGTACACAGGACTTATTGCGAACGTCTCTGCGCAGCATGCAGAGCCGCTGAGCACACAGCAGGAAGTACAAGTAGCAGAAACAGAGCCTTCCCAAGCGACATTTAGCACGGAGGCGGTTAATTACGGTTCCTATGGTCAGGATGTATATGAACTGCAATCCCGTTTGAAGCTGCTGGGCTTTTTCGGGGCGGAAGTGGACAGCCACTTTGGCAGCAGTACATTGAAGGCTGTCAAGGGATTTCAAAAAGAGTTTGGCATGACCCCTGACGGAGTGGTGGGTGCAAAAACAAAGTTAAAGCTGGTGAATGCAACTCCTAATTGGAAACCGACGGAAACTCCTTTACATCGTAAAAACAAGAGTTTCACTCAGGGACAGACAACGGACAATAATAGAACGAATCAAAGTGATGAAACGATGGGATCGGCTAACACGATGGGGTTGTCTGACAACGATCTCAAAATTATGGCTAACGCAGTCTATGGTGAATCTCGTGGCGAGCCATTTGAAGGACAGGTTGCTGTAGCGGCGGTTATTTTGAACCGGGTAAAATCGCCCAGCTTTCCGAACACACCGTCGGGAGTTATTTTTCAGCCGGGGGCCTTTACAGCCGTGGCAGATGGTCAGATATGGCTATCGCCAAATGAAACCGCACAGAAAGCGGTACGTCAGGCATTAAATGGCTGGGACCCGAGCGGAGGCTGTCTGTATTATTTTAATCCAAAAACAGCCACCTCCAAATGGATTTGGAGCCGTCCGCAGGTGAAGACCATCGGACAGCACATTTTCTGTATGTAAAACGCCGAAGCAGCCGGGAGCTTGTCTCCGGTTGCTTCTTGGCTTTTGCATCGTTAGAATAAAGATTGGCACACTTTACCTCTTTACAAGGAAGCATGACGGTAGCAGTTGCCCACCAAAGGATAGACGAAATTGACGTCACAAAGGAGTTTTGGACTTGAACAAAACAGGTTTCGAGCGTGGTACGAGCAGACAATTAAGGATTCATGTACTGCCGACCAAGCGCTTCAAGACGTTTGCCATATCATTGTATGTAGGAACTCCGCTACGGGAGGAAACCGTAACCCGAGTAGGTCTTGCGCCTTTTGTGCTGCGTCGTGGTACGGAATCATATCCTCAAACCACGCAATTTAGAGAGCAATTGGAGCAATTGTACGGTGCCGGCTTTGGATTCGATGTATATAAACGCGGAGATTATCAGATCGTGCAATTTCGCATGGATACCATTAATGACAGCTTCGTAAACAGCCCGGACAGCTTGCTTGATCGTTCGTTTGCCTTTCTTGGAGAAGTGCTGACGAAGCCTGCCCTGGAGAATGGCGCGTTTCAAACCGGATATGTCCAGCAGGAACGGGAAAACGTACGGAAGAAGCTGGAATCTATAGTCAATGATAAGATCCGTTATGCGGGAGAGCGCTGCATGGAGGAAATGTGCAAAAATGAGCCTTATCGTCTGCATCCCCTCGGTCAGCGGTCTGATCTGGACAGTATAGATGCGAAGGGCTTATATCAGGCTTATGGAGAATGGCTGAACAACGCCAGCATGGATTTGTATGTGGTTGGAGATACGACGTTGGAGGAAGTGGAAAAGTTCGTAGACCGCTATTTCCAACTGAACCGTTCGGAAGTAAAGGGCTATGCCCCTGAACAACCCAAAGCCGTGGAGCGTGATGTACAAACGGTGGTAGAGCGTCTTGATGTAAATCAGGGCAAGCTGAACATGGGATTACGCACCCCGATTACGTATGGTGATGATCGATATGCCTCTGCATTGATGTACAACGGGATTTTAGGCGGTTATCCTCACTCCAAGTTGTTCGTCAACGTGCGTGAGAAGGAAAGCTTGGCGTACTACGCCTCATCACGGTATGACGGGCACAAGGGCATAGGCACGATTCAATCCGGTATCGAAATTCCCAATTATGAAAAAGCGGTTACCATTATCCGCAAGCAATTGGAAGATACGCAAAATGGGGCGATTACCGAGCTGGAGATGACTCAAACACAGGCGATGATCCGCAATTTATTGAAGGAAATGCAGGATTCCGCTTTTGAAATGATTGCTTACGATTTTAACAGACAGCTTTCCGGCAAAGAGCGAACGGTAGATGAGCTGCTGAGCCAGGTGGAGGCTGTCAAGGTGCAGGATGTTCAGGATGCCGCCCGGACGTTCCGACTGGACACCATTTATTTCTTGAGAGACCAGAAGGGGGAATAGCGGGTGGAGCACATACCTTATGAGCATTTGCAGGAAACGCTGTACTATGAAGTGATGGATAACGGATTACACGTCTATGTTTTGCCCAAACCGGGCTTTCAAAAGACATACGCTACATTTGCAACCAAATACGGTTCGGTCGATAATCATTTTCGCATTGAAGGTCAGCAGCCGGTTAAAGTTCCGGATGGCATCGCCCATTTTTTGGAGCATAAAATGTTTGAAGAGCCTCAAGGAGATATTTTCGCTACTTTTTCCTCCAATGGGGCATCGGCCAATGCATTTACGAGCTTTGATCAAACGGTATATCTATTTTCCGCAACCGAGCACATTCAGGAGAATTTGACCACACTGATCAATTTTGTACAGCATCCTTACTTTACAGATGAGAATGTGGAGAAGGAAAAAGGCATTATCGGCCAGGAAATCAATATGTATGAGGATAACCCGGACTGGCGGAGCTACTTTGGTCTGATCGAAGCGCTATACAAGGTCCATCCGGTGCATATTGATATTGCAGGTACCGTTCAATCCATCAGCACGATTACGAAGGAAACGCTGTATAGCTGCTATGAGGCTTTTTACCACCCGAGCAATATGATCCTTTTTGTAGTAGGCGGAGTGGACCCGGCAGAAGTAATAGAACTGGTGCGTAACAATCAGGCGAAAAAGGATTACAAGCCGCAAGGAGAGATTGAGCGGATTTTTGATGAAGAACCTGCTACTGTGGCAGAGAAGCGTCGTGAGGTAAAGCTGGCGGTTTCTCTGCCTAAGCTGTTGTTCGGATTCAAGGAAGCCAAGGTAGGCCTAACGGGAAAAGAACTGCTCCGTCATGATCTGGAGACCAAGCTGATGCTTGATCTCTTGTTCGGCTCCAGTACGCAACTGTATCAAAAGCTCTACGATGAGGACCTCATTTCAGACAGTTTCGGCCATGAGTACAACAGCACGCCACAGTATGCGTTCTCTGCTATCGGCGGAGATACAAAGGACCCGGATCGGCTGTTGGCGCGGATACGTGAAGAGGTGGAGTCCATCCAGAAGCAGGGCTTCACGGCAGAACACTTTGAACGGGCACGTAAAAAGAAAATCGGCGGTTACCTGCGCATGCTCAATTCGCCTGAAAATATTGCGCATGAGTTTACGAAACATCGCTTTCGGGATGGTGATTTTTTCCAACTGCTCCCGGTCTATGAAAGCATTACACTTGAGGATGCTAACCGCCGTCTGAAAGATCATATCCAGTGGGATCAGATGGCCATATCGCTGGTGGTGAGTCCGTAATGTCCAGGGAGAGGGAACCGATAACCACCAAGGATGGAGAACTAAAAGCTATTGGTGATACGACTGTTCTGATCACAGGAGCAAGCGGCGGGATTGGAGCGGCTATTGCTGAGCGCTTTGCGGCTGTTGGGATGAACGTGGTCATTCACTACATGAAATCCCATGAAAAAGCGAACGAAGTTGCCCGTCGCTGTATGGCTTATTCAGGCAAGGTGATGACCGTGTCAGCGGACCTGCGGAGCAAGGAACAGATTGAACGCATGCGCGAGAAGCTGGAGAATCACGGGATGAAGCCAGATATTCTTGTGAATAACGCCGGATTATCTCATTATGGATTGCTGACGGATGTGTCGGAAGAGGAATGGGATAAAGTGATGGCTGTCAATGTGAAGGGAACCTTTCTGTGTACGCAGGTATTTATGCCACATATGATTTCCCAACGCTATGGCCGTATTGTGAATGTGTCATCTGTATGGGGAATATGCGGCGCTTCGTGCGAGGTGCTGTATTCCACAACCAAAGGGGGTATTAACGCATTCACTAAAGCGCTGGCTCAAGAAGTTGCGCCTTCAGGGGTAACGGTCAATGCTGTAGCTCCGGGAGCGGTGGATACGTCGATGCTGGATCATCTGGACGAAGGGGAAATCTCCAGTCTCGAAGAAGAAATTCCTGCCGGTCGATTGGCTCGGCCTGATGAAATTTCGTCACTGGTTTATTTTCTGGCGCTTCCTGAATCGGGTTATATTAACGGGCAGGTCATAAGTCCTAACGGAGGATGGGTAACTTGATGGGAAGTACAGATTTTGGAGGAAACCTTCCAGTATAGTGAGCACCTGAGAAGAGCATATTATAACTGTTGATTTTAAATCTGAATCATCTAAGGAGGATTTAAGTATGTCAACAGTTGTTCAGAATTTCGATACCTGGAAGAAGTTCCTTGGTCAGCGTGTGGAACAGGCGGAGAAGCTGGGAATCAGCCAGGATACCATTTCAGAGCTTGCTTATGAAATCGGTGATTTTCTGGATGAGAAGGTCGATCCGGCCAACCACTCCAACCGCGCACTGAAAGAACTGTGGGGAGTTGCCGATGAGGACGAGCGTCACACTATCGCCCGGCTGATGGTCAAATTAGCCAAAAGCAACGCATAAGCAGGAACCAACATGAAAAGCTCCCTTTTGGGGGCTTTTCTGTAATGGTTACAGAGCTGTTCTTGTAATTCCGTTGTAATTTATATATCATAAACGTGATCGAGGCTTATGCGATTGTGTTGAACACTGGAAGCCTTTGTGGTCTCAATAATTGGTTTTGTCGAATGGTGTTATTTTATGATACAATAAGGCTTTGATTGGAAATGTTGACGGTTTTGAATGTGAATGAGGTGCTAATGTGACGGAAGAAATGAAACAGTGGTACATGGAGTACAAGATACATAAAAATCGTCCCGGATTGCTGGGAGACATTGCTTCCATGCTTGGTATTCTGGGGGTTAATATACTAACGATCAACGGTGTTGAAGGCGAAAGACGGGGGATGCTGCTGGAAACGGACGATGACGAGAAGATACGCATTCTTGGAGATACCTTAAAGAAGGCCAGTAATATTACAGTTACCGCCTTACGTGCTCCGAAGCTGGTCGATATATTGGCAGTAAGACATGGACGTTACATTGACCGGGATTCGGATGACCGCAAAACATTCCGCTTTACACGGGAGGAGCTTGGGTTACTGGTCGATTTTTTGGGTGAAGTATTAAAGAGGGATGGCAATCAGGTCATTGGACTTCGAGGAATGCCCCGTGTGGGAAAAACTGAATCCATTATAGCCAGTAGCGTATGCGCCATGAAGCGCTGGACTTTTGTGTCTTCAACGCTGCTACGGCAGACGGTGCGCAGCCAGCTCTCCGAAGAGGAAATGAACCCTAACAATGTTTTTATTATTGACGGCATTGTGAGTACGATTCGGTCAAATGAAAGACATTATCACCTGCTTCAGGAAATTATGAGCATGCCGAGTACAAAGGTTATTGAGCATCCTGATGTTTTTGTACGTGAATCGGGATACAGCTTCGACGATTTTAATATCATTATTGAACTTCGCAATAATCCGGCTGAGGAAATTACTTATGATACCTTTACAGCCAGTTATACTGAAGATCTTTAAATAAGCGTAATTATACAAGGAGATGATGACATGTCAGAACTGGGTCAGCAATTAAAGGAGGCCCGGCTGCAAAAAGGATTGAGCCTTGACGATGTTCAGGAAATGACGAAGATACGCAAACGTTATCTGGAAGCCATTGAGACGGGCGATTACAAAGTGCTGCCGGGAAGCTTTTATGTCAGAGCTTTTATTAAAACGTACGCTGAAACGGTCGGTTTAAACCCCGACGAGATTCTGGAAGGACATAAAAGCAATGTGCCTGAACCGGAGCCAGAAGCTGTCATGGAGCCTGTGACACAGAAACGCTCCAGCCGTCCGGCTTCGATTGGAAATCTCAAATGGTTGCCGACAGCTTTAATGTGGCTTTTTCTGGTTCTTATTGTTGGGGTTATTTATGCATATTGGGTGAGTAACAATCATACAGCTCCAAAAACAGCCGAGAATACAACGCCGATTACGACACCGATTACGTCCACTCCAAACAGCACCAAGGAGGGAACCACGACACCGCCGCAAAATACGACGACAACCCCTCCTCAGGGAAGCGGGCAGACGACAACGCCGAATAACGGTCAAACGGCAGCTCCCAATGGTGGTGGCGGACAAACTACTCCTGATACGGGACAAACGGGGCAAACCCAACCGGGAGGGATAGGTACAGGAACGGATACGACCACTCCTGCCAGCAGCCAGCAGCCAAACACCACTACTCCGCAACAAGGTGTAACCGTGGCTCAGGATGGCAAGCAAGGCAAAACGACGATTTTCAAAGTTTCCAGTGCAACGGGAGCTACAGCCAAGGTCGATATTAAGGCAACGGGAGAAAGCTGGCTTGAGGTGTACAAGGGACAAAACTCACGTGGCGAAAAGCTGAGCTATGGCATGACTAAAAGCGGAGATGCTATGTCCTTTGACATCGGTCCGGAAGGCTTGTATATCAAATCAGGACGTTCTTCTGCCACGGATATTTCCGTAGCAGGTCAACCGATAACTGATAATAAATCGACGACTCGTGTTTTGATACAGCCAGGAGAGGCTTCTTCGACCGGAACGAGTGCCGGGGTGAGTGGTACTTCTATGGATTCCACTACAGGCAATACGAGTTCAACACAGAGCGGTACAACTTCTTCGACTACTGGCGGTGAATAAACCTTCTATTGCGCGGAAATACTAATGACTGTAATTCATGGGAAGCCAGTCATTTCATTTTCCGCAAAGTGAGGTGTATATATTATGACCGTCAGCTGGATTGTGACAGGGCTTGGTATAATTGTCAGTCTACTTGGCTATTATTTAACCCCAAGTGCATGGGGCTATGGCATACTGGGCTTTGGTCTTGCTCACATTGTGCTCGGACTTCTGGATATGTTCCGGAATCCGACCCGCAGCCACAGTTAGATATGTTGACCGTGGAATGAAATAAAGGCGTTTTTGTCAGCTTGACTGGCAAGAGCGCCTTTTTAGTGAGCGGATTATTGGATTTTTGTAAATGACTAGCCTATAATTAGTTATTGAACTTTGTTGTGGAAAGGAAAGTGAAACGATGGCTTCAGAAAATTCATTTGATATCGTCTCCAAAATGGATATGCAGGAATTAACCAATGCGGTTCATCAGACGGAGCGTGAAATTGAAACAAGATTTGATTTTAAGGGGAGCAAAAGTAGCCTTAAGCTTGAAAAGGAAGCTCTTACGATTGCATCGGAAGACGAATACAAGCTCAACGCGGTAATTGATATTTTGCAATCCAAAATGGCCAAGCGCGGTTTATCCCTTAAAAACGTGGAGTACGGTAAGCTGGAACCAGCCTCTTTGGGTTCAGTACGCCAGCGTCTTGCACTCAAGCAGGGGATTGATCAGGATAATGCCAAAAAAATTAACATTCTTATCCGGGACTCCAAGCTGAAAGTGAAAAGTCAGATTCAAGGTGATCAGATCCGCGTGACTGGAAAAAATAAGGATGATTTACAAGCGGTCATTCAGCTGTTGCGCAAAGCTGATCTGCCATTGGAGCTTCAATTTACGAATATGAAATAAAGCCGTTTTCCCTCATGCAGATTGTAAGAAAAAATGACACTTGATGCGCGGCAGGTTATTTTGACATGCGTTTTACACCATATTATACTTGTAACGAAAATGCAGACGATCAGGTGTATAGCGATAGTCAAAAGCGATTTACATAGGATTGAATTCAATCCGAAAACTGCCATTTTTAATCAAGTACGATAATCAGGGGAGAGTGTGTTGTGAATTTACCCAACAGAATTACAATAACGCGGATTTGCCTCATCCCGGTGATGATGCTGGCCTTGCTGGTGGATTTTGATTTCTATCCACCACCGATTGAGATCGGAGCTTTCAAGCTGCCGTATAATCAGTTGATTGCGGCTATTATTTTCCTCATAGCCGCCAGCACGGATGGTCTTGACGGATATTTGGCCCGTAAAAATAACATGGTCACCAACTTGGGAAAATTGCTGGATCCTCTTGCGGATAAGCTTTTGGTAACTGCTATTTTGGTTTCTTTGGTGGAATTGGGCAAGATTGATTCGTGGATTGTTGTTGTCATTGTTAGCCGTGAGTTTGCGGTTACCGGTCTGCGTCAGATTGCTTTACTGGATGGCTCTGTGGTCGCTGCAAGCAACTGGGGCAAATTAAAGACCATCATCCAGATCGTTGCCATTGTAGCGTTGCTCATTAATAACTTCCCGTTTGTCTTTCTGGGTATTCCGTTTGATTTAATAACGATATGGGCGGCTGCGTTAATTACCATTTACTCGGGCATTGACTATTTTGTGAAGAACAGTCATTTACTCCGCTCCTCCAAGGTTTAACAGGATACGTTTCATGGGAACAGCGATAGGGAGTTTGCTTATTGCTGTTTCTTTGTATAATTCCCACAACATTCGCTCTACAGGAGGCAGAAACGATGAAAGCTGAAATCATCGCAGTAGGAACTGAATTATTGCTCGGACAAATTGTGAACACAAATGCCCAATATTTGTCACAAGAGTTGGCTACGATTGGGATTGATGTATATTTTCAGACGGTTGTTGGCGATAACATGGATCGACTTCAGGAAGCGGTGCGTCTGGCTCAGAAGCGTGCGGATATTATTTTATTCTCCGGTGGTCTGGGACCGACTCAGGATGATTTGACGAAAGATGCAATCGCCGCTGTGCTGGGGCGTAAATTGCATATAGACCGTCTCGCTATGGATAAGCTGGAACAGTTTTTCCGTAATCGCGGGGTGGAAATGACCGAAAATAATCGGCGTCAGGCGCTTTCTATTGAAGGAGCTAGCCCTCTTGAAAATGAGACAGGTCTGGCTGTGGGCGACGCGATTGCACAGGATGGTAAATATTATGTGGTTTTGCCTGGACCGCCTAAGGAACTCAAACCGATGTTTGAGAATCAGGCGAAACCTTGGTTGCTCCAGCAAGCACTGAGTGGTGAGGAACTGCCGATTTATTCGAAAATGCTAAAGTTTGCAGGAATCGGCGAGTCAGCTCTCGAAACCCGCTTATTGGATCTGATCAAATCACAGACAGATCCGACCATTGCTCCTTATGCCAAGGAGGGAGAGGTCACAATCCGTATATCCACCAAGGCGGCCAGCGAGAGCGAGGCACTGGTCAAGCTGGGGGCTACGGAAGCAGAAATTCAGCAGCGTCTTTCGGAATACATGTATGCGAGCGAGGACGTCACGCTGGAGAAGGTTATTGTGGATTTGATGTCCAATCGCGGACTGACTGTTAGCGCGGCAGAAAGCTGCACAGGTGGAATGCTGATGGAGCACATCACTTCCGTTCCGGGCAGCTCAGTTATGTTTCAGGGCGGTATCGTGTGTTATTCCAATGAAATGAAGAAGAGGCTGCTCAACGTGCCTCATGATTATTTGGAGGGGGACAATGCGCCCGGCGCAGTAAGCGAGGAAGTAGCCCTTGTACTTGCGGAGCAGGCAAGAATGGTCATGGACAGTGATTTCGGACTCTCGGTTACAGGTGTGGCTGGACCCGGATATTCTGAGC
The DNA here is from genome assembly GCF_059417685.1 of Paenibacillus sp. LT-B23. NCBI lineage: Bacteria > Bacillati > Bacillota > Bacilli > Caryophanales > Paenibacillaceae > Paenibacillus > Paenibacillus sp. LT-B23. The sequence continues at coordinate 373,561 of NZ_JBSQBM010000003.1, forward strand.
GGAAGCCGGTTGGTCTGGTTTATATCGGTATTGCTGAGCGTGATAAGGAGACTGAGGTATACGAGCTGAAGCTGAGCGGGAATCGTGAAGCGATTCGTCTGCGGTCTGTTAAAGCAATCCTGTACAGATTATGGCGCAGACTGGTGGAAAATGAGAAGCTCTCTTAATGATCTGTATCCGACGCGAGTTTTCATAGAGTTGTTTTAGGTAAACGATTAATGCTATAATCATATTATCGGAAGAACCGTTGCAAAAGCTTTTTTGCCTGCGGTTCTTTTTTTGATTTAAGAAACAGATGGAAGTATAGAAGAGAACCGACCAAACAAAAAAAACGAATGTATGTTCGAAAAAATGCTTGGCAAGCGTGTCAAAACAAGGTATTATTAAACTACAAACAATGAAGGATGTGAGTTTATTGTCAGATCGTCGTGCTGCGCTGGATATGGCGCTCCGTCAAATAGAAAAGCAATTCGGTAAAGGTTCCATTATGAAGTTGGGTGAGTCCACCCACATGCAAGTGGAAACTATTCCCAGTGGTTCGATTGCTTTGGATATTGCGTTAGGAACGGGCGGCTTCCCGAGAGGCCGAATTATTGAAGTATATGGACCAGAATCATCCGGTAAAACAACGGTAGCTCTTCACGCTATAGCAGAGGTACAAAAAACAGGTGGACAAGCCGCTTTTATCGACGCCGAGCATGCTCTTGATCCGTCGTATGCCAGCAAGCTGGGTGTCAATATTGATGAGTTGTTGCTATCGCAGCCAGATACAGGAGAGCAAGCACTTGAGATTGCCGAAGCGCTTGTACGTAGTGGAGCGGTAGACATTGTTGTTGTTGACTCTGTAGCGGCACTTGTGCCAAAAGCGGAGATTGAAGGTGAAATGGGAGATTCCCATGTTGGTCTTCAAGCCCGTTTAATGTCACAGGCATTGCGTAAGCTGTCCGGTGCTATTAACAAGTCGAACACCATTGCTATCTTTATTAACCAATTACGTGAAAAAATAGGTGTTATGTTTGGTAACCCTGAAACTACGCCAGGTGGACGTGCTCTGAAATTTTATTCTACAGTTCGTTTGGATGTCCGCCGCATTGAAAGCTTGAAAAACGGTAATGATGTTGTAGGTAATCGCACACGTATTAAAGTGGTGAAGAACAAAGTCGCACCTCCTTTCCGTCAGGCGGAAGTGGACATTATGTACGGCGAAGGCATCTCCAAGACAGGCAGTTTGATCGACATTGGTACGGAGTATGACATTGTCGATAAGAGCGGAGCCTGGTATTCCTATGAAGGTGAACGACTAGGTCAGGGACGTGAAAATGCGAAGCAATTTTTGAAGGAAAATCCGAACATTGCCAGCACGATCGAACAAAAAATTCGGGTGGCCAGCAATTTGATTACGACGGTAGCTCCGCCGACAGAAGAAGAGTTGGCAAAGCAAGCCAAGGAAGAACAGGAATTGCTGGAGCTTGAATAAAGCTTGGTGAATCCTGGTTTGTGAACTGGAGCCAGGGGTTATGGCACAGCCGTTTGAATAGCATGATTCTGATGCCCTGCACAGTTGTGCAGGGTATTTTTGCATGGAATGTGGCCTGCGTGTCAGCTACATTTTACTTTTGCGTGGCGAGCGTTCTCAGCTTGCTTTCGTGAATATCAAAGTGAGGGAAGCACATTGCAATTGGAAGATGAAGGTGAACACATTTCGAAGGAAAATGAGCAGCAAGGCATTTCCCTTTTTCCTGATCATGAGGAACTGATGGTTACGAGGGTGGAACAGGGGCGGGGTAGGAAACGCGGAAGATACACGATTCATTTTGGCCTGTATTCATTGTCCGTACTGGAAGATGTAATGATTAAGTACAATATGTTCAAAGGGACGACTTTCGTCAAAAAGGAACTGGAAGAAATCGTTCTGGCGGACGAAAAGCAACAGGCATACGTGCACGCGCTTCGTTATTTGGGGCGAAAGCCACGTACACGTCAGGAGATTGAGCAGCGTTTGACACAAAAGGAAATGGGTCAAGCTGTTATTGATGAAGTGTTGAACCGTCTGGAGCGGGAGCAACTTGTGGATGACGATCTATACGCCCGTCAGTGGGCAAGGCAGCGCATAACGAGCCAGCGGAAGGGGAAGATGTGGGTAAGGCAGGAACTGCGTCAAAAGGGCATCTCTAAAGCCTCTATCGGGGAAGCTTTAGGTGAGGTCAGCGATCAGGAGGAATGGGAGAGCGCTTTGGTTGTCGGACGCAAGAAATGGAATCAGGTGCGTGGAGATATAATGGAGAAAAAACGTAAAACGTATCCCTTTCTCATGAGGCGCGGATATTCGGGAGATATGACACGCCGCGTAGTTAATCATCTCACGATGGCCGAGCAAGATGGGACTTCCGATGACGAGGAATTATCGCAGTGGGATGAATAGTTGTTAAACAGCCGGGTATCCATTAGCTGGCACAAGTGAACAGGATGAGCTGGCTATCGTATGGAAAGCCACATGGTAATCTACTAAAGTTTGCATTCCCTTGACAATGCCATTTGTCAAATAATAAAATATATATGAAACGATGCTTGTGGAACACCCTTTTTCCTTCCAAAAAAGCGGAGTCCATGGGTACGTTCTCATCGCCAAATAACAAGTGATGCCGCTATGCCAGGCGGAATTGTACATGTGAAAGCATGTGCATATGAAATGAAACGGCCGCGTGCTGTTATCTTAGTTTGACGATCAAAGCTAATGTGACAATTGCAAAAAGTCCCAAGGAATGCCTTGGAGGAACCAACGAGGAGGTGAACAGTATGATGATGACTGCGATCTGGTTCGTTCTCGTTGCTGTAGCCGCGTTATTCTTTGGGTTCGGGATTGGTTATTTTATTCGCAAATCTATTGCAGAAGCTAAAATCTCCAGTGCGGAAGAAGCTGCCGCGCAAATCGTGGAGAACGCGAAAAAAGAGGCAGAAGCGCTGAAGAAGGAAACGGTATTGGAAGCGAAAGATGAAATTCACCGCATCCGTGCCGAAGCTGAAAAGGAAACTCGTGAGCGTCGTAATGAAATTCAACGGCAGGAACGAAGACTGCTGCAAAAAGAAGAGTCGCTGGATAAAAAATTGGAATCGCTGGAACGTAAAGAAGAACAAGTGGCCAACAAAGAGAAACGAATCGATGAAACCCAGCAGCAGATTGATTTGATTTACAAGAGTCAGGTAACTGAGCTGGAGCGTATTTCCAATCTGACGACGGAAGATGCGAGAAGTATTATTCTGTCCAACGTAGAACAGGAAGTTCGTCATGAAACCGCTCAGATGATTAAGGAAATTGAACAACAGGCCAAAGAGGAAGCGGACAAAAAGTCTCGTGAAATCATCACACTGGCCATCCAACGCTGTGCAGCGGACCATGTGGCGGAAACGACGGTTTCCGTGGTTACATTGCCGAATGAAGAAATGAAAGGCCGGATTATCGGACGTGAAGGCCGTAATATCCGTGCGCTTGAAACCCTTACGGGAATTGACCTCATTATTGATGATACGCCGGAAGCTGTTATTTTGTCCGGATTTGATCCGATTCGCAGAGAGATTGCGCGTACTGCGCTTGAGAAGCTCGTAGCGGACGGACGGATACATCCGGCTCGTATTGAAGAAATGGTGGAAAAATCCCGTAAAGAAGTGGATGAACGAATCCGCGAATATGGCGAACAAGCCACCTTCGAGGTGGGTGTGCATAGCCTGCATCCGGATTTAATCAAGATCCTGGGACGTCTCAAGTTCCGTACAAGCTACGGACAGAACGTATTGAAGCACTCGATGGAAGTTGCATACTTGACAGGTCTGATGGCCGGAGAACTGGGCGAGGACGTTACACTGGCAAGACGGGCAGGGTTGCTGCATGACATCGGGAAGGCGCTGGATCACGAAGTGGAAGGATCACACGTTGAAATTGGCGTGGAACTGGCGAAGAAGTACAAGGAACACCCGGTCGTCATCAACAGTATTGCTTCACATCACGGCGACTGCGAAGCGACTTCGGTGATTGCCATGCTGGTTGGGGCGGCAGATGCCCTTTCGGCAGCAAGACCGGGAGCGCGGCGTGAAACACTGGAGACGTACATCCGTCGTCTTGAGAAGCTGGAACGCATTTCCGAATCTTTTGAAGGCGTGGAAAAATCGTACGCCATTCAAGCTGGACGCGAAGTTCGCGTCATGGTGCAGCCAGAGAAAATTGATGATGCGGAAGCATTCCGACTGGCTCGCGATATAACGAAAACGATTGAGAATGAACTGGATTATCCGGGACATATCAAGGTTACTGTCATTCGTGAGACCCGGGCGGTAGAATACGCAAAATAAAGTAATTTAACGAAAAGTGGCCGCTGTGTGTAGGGCCACTTTTCATTATGTAAGGCAGACTAGGGAGGGTTTTCTATCAACGTATTATTTATTGGAGATATTTTCGGTAGTGTAGGCAGAAAGGCATTAAGGGAAAATCTTCCTTCGCTAAAATCAAAATACAACCCGCATATCATTATCGTGAATGGGGAAAATTCAGCTTCAGGAAGAGGCATTACTCCAGCCATCGCCAGAGAATTTTTTGATTGGGGCGTACATGGTATTACAATGGGTAATCATACTTGGGACAATAAGGATATATTTGATTTTATAGATGATGAGCCACGTATTATACGTCCGGCAAACTTTCCTCCAGGAACGCCGGGGCGAGGCTATACCGTGGTGAAAGGTGGAGGCAAGGAGTTGGCGATCGTTAACTTGCAGGGCAGAACCTTTCTGCCGCCCATCGATTGCCCGTTCCGTGCAGCAGATGAGATCGTAGATGAATTGCGCAAGAAGCATAAGCACATTCTGGTTGATTTTCATGCCGAAGCGACATCGGAAAAAATTGCTATGGGCTGGCATCTAGATGGCCGTGCTTCAATTGTGGTTGGTACACACACCCATGTGCAGAGCAACGATGAAACGATTTTACCACAAGGAACAGCGTATCAGACAGATGTGGGTATGGTAGGTCCCTATGAAGGAGTACTTGGCATGCAGAGAGACGCCGTGTTGCAGAAATTTCAGACTCAGCTTCCAGTACGTTTTCAACCGGACAACGGAAAATGGCATTTTCACGCTGTTAGCGTAGAACTGAATGACAACGACGGTATGGCGCGTAAAATTCAGAAAATTAGACTCAAAGAAGATGAATGGCGGATGGATTAACCTTTTTTGGAAATTGCTTTAGGAAAGAATAAGGAAAACTGTCATCAAAAAGCAGGAATTTTTTGCTGATCCTCGAATAACATCTAATAGTGGAATCAAACCATCATCATTCCCAGGGGAGGTACTTACTATGGATGTATTAAAAGTATCAGCAAAATCCAATCCCAATTCAGTTGCAGGCGCACTCGCAGGGGTACTGCGTGAACGCGGAAATGCCGAATTGCAGGCGATTGGAGCGGGTGCACTGAACCAAGCCATTAAAGCTGTCGCCATTGCCCGGGGATTTGTCGCACCAAGCGGAGTGGATTTGATTTGTATTCCTGCTTTTACGGATATTGTTATTGACGGAGAAGACCGGACTGCAATCAAGCTGATTGTAGAGCCAAGATAATAAATGCTAGTTGTTGAGCCTGTTTACGATGGTGTAAACGGGCTTTTTTGCATGGAAGTCGCCTGTATTACATAGATTGTAAATAGCCTTATCACGTTGTAATCTATGAATGGAGGTAGGATGCATGAACAGTAGACTACACACGAAATGGTCGGTTGCAGATTTGCATTGTGATGTGTTATGTAAGATGCAGCTCAATCCGCAGGTGGATTTTAGTCATCCGTCGCTTGATGTTACAAGAGAGCGTTTGTTAGAAGGCCATGTACAGTTGCAAACATTCGCTATATATATTTCCCAGGTGTTGGGTACGCCAAGATTTGAGCATGTAATTCGTCAGGTTGAACTGTTCAGACAGCATATGATATCCCCATCTGGCGGGTTGAAGCCGCTATTGTGGAAGGAAGACTTGGAAGAATGTAAGGATACATCAGTGGGACATCGGGAAGGCAATGGAATGCAACAACTTCAAGGATCACTCTGGGCACTGCTATCGCTGGAGGGAGTGGACGCGCTGGAAGGGAATCCGTTTTATGCTGAACTGTGCTATGCCTTGGGAATCCGTTTGATCGGGCTGACGTGGAATTATGCAAATTGGGCGGCTGACGGCATTATGGAGCAAAGAGGCGGCGGCCTGACGCGCAAGGGGCATGAGTTGGTCAAGCGCTGTAATAAGTTAGGCTTGCTGCTAGATGTATCGCATTTGTCCGTAAAAGGCTTCTGGGAAGTTCTGGAGGCGGCGTCTCAGCCGCCGATTGCTTCGCACTCTAACTCCTTCGCGATATGTCCTCATCCACGTAATCTTCGGGATGAACAGATTCGTGCGCTGATCGCGCGTAACGGACGGATCGGCTTGACTTTTGTCACGATGTTTCTCAAAGAGCAGGGTACAGTGACCGCTGAGGATTTGCTACCACACATTGAACATCTTTGTTCACTAGGCGGCGAACGTCATTTGATGTTTGGCTCTGATTTTGACGGTATCGAGCGTCATGTGCAGGGACTGGAGCACTCGGGGAAATATCCGGGTTTTGCAGAACTGCTGCTGAAGCATTACCCTGAGGAGCTGGTCAAGGGATGGATGGGAGGACATGCGCTGGAATATTTGCAAACGAATCTGCCTTCCAAAATGTCTTCTTAAATAGCTATTTATACCCGTTATTTTTGGCTACGCACACCCTTGACAAAGCGAGATATATTACGAAATAATTGGAGCATCCTAGAATGGCATGGTGCTAAAATAACGCTTGCCGAAATATGACATACGTTGGAGCGAGCCTGACGAGTCACCATGCTATACTGCCATATCAGAGGGGAGCTCCATTACATAATGTTGATAAAAAAGGTTACCTGGCTTGAACTCTTTTATGACTTATTGTTCGTAGCCGCTGTCTCCAAGGCCACTCATGTTTTACTACATGTTGAGCATGGTAGTATTTCTTGGGAGCATCTGGAAAAGTTTATTTTGATTTTTATTCCGATATGGTGGGCTTGGGTGGGACAAACTGTCTACAATAATCGATTTGGTCAAGACAGTATAACGCATCGAATCTTTATGATCCTCCAATTGTTTTTCGTGTTAATCATGACCGCCAGCCTTAATATAGATTTTGATGCGTATTATGTATCTTTTTTTGTTGGCTATATTGGTTTAAGGGGCTTGACTGTCGTTCAATATTTACTGTCGGCACCCAAAGAAACGGCTCATAAACAGGAAACAGCTCGGTTTTTCGGAACCTACTTTTGGATCGGAATCGTCATCTCCAGTTTGTCCCTCTTTTTTGACTCTTGGGTTCGATATTTGATTTTATATGCTGGTATTGCTGTTGATATCCTTGTGCCTTTGATGGGGCGTAAAAAATTGGTGATCACACCTATCCATACCGAGCATCTATTAGAGCGCTTTGCACAGTTCACTTTAATTCTGCTTGGCGAATCGGTGATCAGTATGCTTTCTGTTTTACAATCCGATCATTTTACGCTCTCTTCCGTTGTATTTGCTGCCTTGGCTTTTGTATTAGTCATCGCAATCTGGTGGCAATATTTTGAGAATATGGAGAAGCGGGTAGATAAATCAAAACAAACAGCAGGGCAGACCATTATTTACGGTCATTTGTTTATTTATTTTTCACTTAGCATGCTGGCAGCTTCGATACAGCTCTTGTTTTTGGGACAGGTCGCCTATATCTTTGCACTTTGCTTTACCTTTGCTTCTGTATTTATTTACTTTCTGTCAGTTCTGCTGGTATTCCATCGGTACAGATTAAGTCATCTTAAACCAAGTCCTAAAGTCATTCTTTTCTTAACAGGAATACTCTGTGTCTTGTTTGTCCTTAATGTATTTATTGTTGTTCCCTCTCATCTCATCGTAGCTGAAATCATGCTGTTCTTTCTCCTGTTCGCTAAAATGACAGTTCACGATATTAAAGGCTGAATAGGGCGGAAAACGGAACTTTGTCCCGCTCTCCTTTTCTTTCTTGGCAAAGTAGGAGTATAATAGCATAGATGTGTAAAGTATTGTATAGAGAAAAAGGAGTGACCATACGATGAGTAAAATCGTACCTGTCGGCGTTTCCGCACGCCATATTCACCTGACTCAAGAGCATATTGAAATTTTGTTCGGAGCAGGCTATCAACTGACTGAATTTAAACCATTGTCCCAACCAGGACAATTTGCCGCAAATGAAACGGTAGCTGTAATTGGTTCTAAGGGCCAATTTGATAAGGTTCGTATTTTGGGACCCGCTCGTCCGGCTTCCCAGCTTGAAATCTCTCGCACAGATTCCTTTGCTATTGGTGTAAAAGCGCCTGTACGCGAATCTGGCAGCATTGACGGTACACCAGGAATCACAGTAAAAGGACCAGCCGGAGAAGTGGAACTGCAAGAGGGTGTAATCGTAGCTGCCCGTCATATTCATTTCCATACATCTGATGCAGCGAAATGGGACATTAAGGACAAGCAGTTGCTGAAAGTACGTGTCGGCGGCGAACGTGGTCTTGTATTTGAAAATGTTCTTGCGCGTGTGTCCGATTCTTTTGCTTTGGATATGCACATTGATACAGATGAAGCGAACGGAGCCGGTGTGAAAAACGGTGACAACGCTGAAATCGTAGACTAATATACGTATATAATGCCGAAAGGCTAAGGGTCCGATTCTTGCTAAAGAGTCGGGCTTTTTTACATACTAAGGATTCTCAAAATGGTTACTTATAAAATTATGGACATTAGATTCACTGCGTAACCAATTGGCGTTCACGGGGATATATGGCGATGGCTTATAAATCATGCTATAATTTAGTGTAATGCCTTTTTCAAAGGAGTTTTTACGGGCTTAAAAGAGATTTATCCATATGCTAAGATACGGTAAAAGCGTAATTGGCGTGAAATAGATGGTGTAAGGAGTGACCAAAGGAATGGCCAAGGAAACGAAAGATTACTCCAAATATTTTGATTTCTCGGATGCAAAGATCATTTCTCAGGATGAGCACAGCAAGAAGATCCGCATTCGCGGACGTGAGATCAATATTATGGCGGAGCCGAATCATAGAAAAGAAAAGCAACGCGGTAAAGAGGATGTACAGGTATTGTACGATAATGCAGTTCCGGATGAGCTGAAGCATATCGGCGAGGGAAAGCATTACATCGTGTACACATTCGGTTGCCAGATGAACGAGCATGATTCCGAAACGATTAAAGGATTGCTGGAGCAAATGGGTTATCAGGCGACAGAGGATCGTAAGGAAGCGGACATCATCTTGCTGAATACATGTGCGATCCGTGAAAATGCGGAGGACAAAGTATTTGGTGAGCTGGGTCACCTCAAGCATCTCAAAACAGAGAAGCCAGGTATGCTGCTTGGCGTGTGTGGATGCATGTCGCAGGAAGAAAGTGTCGTCAACCGGATTTTGCAAAAGCACGGTTTTGTCGACATGATTTTTGGTACCCATAATATTCACCGCTTGCCGCAGCTCGTCAAGGAAGCACTCTTCAGCAAAGAAATGGTGGTCGAGGTGTGGTCCAAGGAAGGCGACATTATCGAAAACCTGCCGAAGAAGCGCGAGGGTATGCGGGCTTGGGTAAATATTATGTACGGCTGTGATAAATTTTGCACCTATTGCATTGTTCCCTTCACACGCGGTAAGGAAAGAAGCCGTCGGCCCGAGGATGTCATTGCTGAGGTATGGGATTTGGCACGCCAGGGCTTTAAGGAAATTACCTTGCTGGGTCAGAACGTCAATGCCTATGGTAAGGATTTGAAGGATATGAATTACAGATTCGGGGATCTGATGGACGATATGCGTAAGATTGATATCCCGCGTGTACGTTTTACAACATCACATCCGCGTGATTTTGATGACCACTTGGTTGAAGTGCTCGGTAAGGGCGGCAATTTGGTGGAGCATATCCATTTGCCTGTTCAATCCGGCAATACGGATATATTGAAGAAAATGAACCGAAAATATACACGTGAGCGCGTTCTGGAGCTGGCGGCGAAGATCAAAGCTGCAGTTCCGCATGCTTCGCTGACAACGGATATTATCGTAGGTTTTCCAGGCGAAACGGACGAACAGTTTGAAGATACCGTTTCTCTCGTGCGCGAGGTCGGTTACGACTTTGCCTACACCTTTATTTATTCGCCACGGGAAGGTACGCCAGCCGCGTCCATGGAAGATAATGTTCCTATGTCGGTCAAAAAAGAGCGTCTCCAGCGTCTGAACAATGTAGTGAACGAAAACAGCCTCCGCTTTAATGGTAGATTGCGTGGCGAGGTGGTTGAGGTGCTGGTAGAAGGCGAGAGCAAAAATAACAGCGAGGTGCTTGCCGGCCGGACCCGATCCAATAAGCTGGTGCATTTTGAAGGCTCCAAGGATTTGATCGGTACCTTTGTGCAGGTGAAAATTACGGAGCCTATGACCTTTTACATCAAAGGTGATTTGGTTCAAACTGCCGTGGCGGTCAACGGTTAACAAAATAGCACAGCAAGGTTTGCATGTGGATCAAATATGAATTGCATGTACGACTGTATAAGTGAGAAAAGGAGCGATGGACAGTGACAGAGGAGCGGTTGCAACAGTCAGAGCATCAACCGGCGGCGCGCCAGCATGATCATTTGGTCAATCGCGATATGATATTGGCGAAAGCCCAAGAGTTGGCGGGTATTTTGGGCAACAGTGAGGAAGTGCAGGTATTTCGGAAAGCAGAAGATAAAATCCGCGATCATGAGCGCATCCAGCATCTGATTGCAGCGATGAAGAAAAAGCAAAAGGAAATTGTGGCCTTCGAATCCTTGAAGAATCAAACCATGATTGCCAAAATAGAGGCCGAGCTTCAGGAGCTTCAAGAAGAGCTTGACGGTATTCCGATTGTAACGGAGTTTCAACAAAGCCAGGTAGAAATTAATGAGCTGCTGCAAATGGTTATCATGGCAATTCGTGATACAGTTGCCGAAAAGGTGAATGTAGAAGAGGGAAAAAGTACTTCTTCCTCCAATTGCAGTGACTAGAATGATGTATGGTGTGGAGGCTCAGCCTCCACGCCTTTTTTTCAGGAGCAACTTGTAATCATATGTACTGTATCAGACTTCAAGAGTAAATAGGACATCATAGAAAGGATGAAGGCTAGGGAATGGATATTTTGCGTAGTTTGGTAGAGGGTGAAGTAAATACATTTTGGGAGTATTTGGGCTGTGAATTGATTGAAGCTGATGCAAAAGAGGTACATATCGCTTTACAGGCTGGGCCACAACATACCAACGTGGTGGGTATTGTTCACGGTGGCGTACTCACAACATTGATGGATCAGGCGATGGGGATGGTTAGTATGGTTTCACGCAATATGGAATTATGTGTGACGACAAATCTGAACGTTCATTTTTTGTCAGCAATGAAACAAGGACGATTGGAGGTTAAGGCACGAATTCTCCATCAAGGGGGGCGTACCATAACGACGGAGGCGGAAGTGAAGGATAGTGAAGGAACGCTCGGCTGCATGGCTACGGCGACATTCCGGGTATTGCGTAAACAACCAGATCATTTGGATAAGGCCTGACGCTTGACAAAACTTTTTATTATGTCATAATGAATTTATCAAAACGATATAATGTGGTGATGCCAATGGATAACGAACGTATAAATGAAGAGACGCAGAAGGCGTCGTATAACATTAAGAAATATCGCACCCCGGATGGTGCTCCGGCAGATATCGTCATGTTCACCTTAACCAAGCGGGAGCGCAAGACGGTGACAAAGACGTTGCCGATCCGTGAGCTGAAGGTAATGCTTATCAAGCGTCGTAGTTGGCCGTTTGCCGGACGTTGGGCGTTGCCTGGGGGCTTTTGTCAGGAAGATGAATCCATTTACGGAGCTGCCAAGCGCGAGCTGCTAGAGGAAACTGGCGTGGACGGCGGTCATCTGGAGTACCTAGGTGTGTATAGTGGACCTGGGCGTGATCCGCGCGGGTGGATCATATCGCATGCGTTTTTTGCACTGGTAGAGGAATGGATGCTGGAGCAGCGGCAAGCGGCGGATGATGCTTCCGAGGTTGGGCTGTTCACGATCCGTGAAGCGCTGGAGGAATTAGAGCTGGCGTTTGACCACCGGGACATTATTGTGGATGCCTACTGGAAGATCCAGTTGCAAATGCTCCAAACGACGATAGCCAAGCAGTTTTTGCCTCTGCATTTTACATTGGGCGAGCTGTATCAGGTCATTCAAAGTGTCGTACCGGATTTCGAAGAGCCGAACTTTATTCGCAAAATAACATCGACTCGCAGCAGACAAGGAATATTGGAAGAGGTACGGGACGAGAACGGCAAACCGCTCAGCTCCAATCAGTATTCACAGAGACCGGCACAGCTTTATCGTTTTAGTGACAGAGTGCCGCGGTTGTCTATCTACACCTAATGTATTGTAGTAGGTCACGTAAAGAACGCACACTCCCCAACTTGAGGATGAAGGAGCTGACTGAGCGATGAAGGCATTGATTGTTATTGATTACACGAATGATTTTGTGGACGGCAGTCTGCCTGTTGGACAACCGGCAATAGAGCTGGATGAACGGATGGCAGCCATTACGCAGGCGTATGTGGATCAGGGGGACTTTGTCGTAATGGCAGTGGACCTGCATGAGGAAAATGATGTTTATCACCCGGAAAGCAAGCTGTTTCCTCCACATAATATTCGTGGAACCGGGGGACGAGATTTGTATGGCAAGCTCCATAACCTCTATGCTACACAGAGTGATTCCATTTATTGGATGGATAAAACACGATACAGCGCCTTCGCTGGCACGGATCTGGAACTCAGGTTGCGTGAACGTGGTATTACGGAAGTTCATTTGATCGGTGTGTGTACGGATATATGTGTACTGCATACGGCTGTAGACGCTTATAACAAAGGTTTTGCGATTACGGTATACAAGGACGCTGTGGCGAGCTTTAATCAGGCCGGACATGATTGGGCTTTGGGTCATTTTCAGGGCAGTCTCGGAGCCGACGTATGGCCAGCTGAGGATACGATTTTACGCCAGAAGAAGTAAATAACTTAACGATTGTGCACCAATATCCGATAACAGAATGGAGTCGGATATTGGTGACGGATGGACAAGGCGGTACGCCGCTGCAAAACCGGGGACAGTCAGAGAGGATGATTACAATGCAGTCAACGAGCCTCGCATTACATACAGATAAATATCAAATTAATATGATGTACGCCCACTGGGTGAACGGAAGCCACCAGCGCAAAGCTGTGTTTGAGGCATATTTTCGCAAGCTGCCTTTTGGCAACGGATATGCGGTGTTCGCAGGTCTAGAACGCATTGTGAATTATATTGCAAATCTGCGCTTTACAGAAGAGGATATCCGTTACCTCTCAGAGCAAGAGGAGAAGTATGATCCCATGTTTCTGGAGGCATTGCGCCAGTTTAGGTTTGGCGGAACCGTTCATTCGATGAAAGAAGGGGCGCTTGTTTTTCCGAATGAGCCTCTGGTACGCGTCGAAGGAACGATTATGGAAACACAACTGGTTGAGACAGCGTTGTTGAATTTTATGAACTACCAAACGCTGATTGCGACGAAGGCGTCGCGCATCAAGCAGGTTGCTAGCGGAGATACGCTGCTGGAATTTGGCACACGGCGGGCGCAGGAAGCAGATGCGGCGATTTGGGGAGCACGGGCAGCTTATGTAGCGGGCTTTGACGCAACTTCTAATATGCTGGCAGGTGAGCACTTTGGTATTCCGACCAAGGGAACACATGCTCATTCCTGGGTGCAGACCTTTATGAGCGAGCAGGAGGCTTTTGACGTGTATGCGAAGGTTTTACCGGATCAGGTCACACTGCTGGTGGATACCTTTGATACGCTGGAGAGTGGCGTTCCCCATGCGATTCGGACAGCGAAGATGCTGGAGAGTCAGGGTAAACGGATGAATTCGATCCGGCTGGATAGTGGTGACTTGGCTTATTTATCCATTCAGGCTCGGGAAATGCTGGATGCCGAAGGGCTGGATTACGTACAAATTGTAGCCTCCAATGATTTGGATGAAAATACAATTTTCAACTTAAAGGCCCAAGGCGCGCGTATCGATGTATGGGGTGTGGGGACACAGCTCATTACAGCTTCGGATCAACCTTCATTGGGCGGGGTGTACAAGCTGGTCGAACGGGAAGTAGAAGGCGAAATGCTGCCGACGATTAAAATTTCGGGCAATCCGGAAAAGGTATCCACACCGGGCAAGAAGGATGTATATCGTATTATAGATAAGAAGAAAGGGAGAGCTGTTGCCGATTATATATCTTTTCCGGACGAAGACCGTCCGCGCAATGGAAAGCGGCTGAAACTCTTTAACCCGTTGCATCCGTACATGAAGAAGTATGTGGAAAATTACGAGGCAGTTCCGATGCTGGAGCCTATTTTCGTAAATGGGCAGAAAGTGTATGAACTTCCCGGGCTGGATGAAATTCGCGCATACCATACTTCCCAGCTGCAACTGTTCTGGCCGGAATATTTGCGGAAAATGAACCCTGAAATTTACCGTGTAAATCTCAGTGAAAAGGTATGGGGGCTGAAACAAAAGCTGATCGACAGCTATATGCAGCCAGAAGTGGAAGAAAAGGAATAGTTTTAAGAGGCACCCTGCAAATAATGGGGTGCCTCTTTGTGTTTCAGAGCGTAAGAGGAAAATCTGTGTGTTATTTGTAAATTTCCCTCATGACATGCCGCAGCTCAGGTATAATAATGCGCTCCATCGCCAAACGGACGGCTCCACGTGAGCCTGGCATAGAAAATACGGCTGTCCGGCCGACAGTGCCAGCTACAGCACGACTCAATATCGCTGCAGAACCAATATCCTCGGCAAATCCTAAATAACGGAAGATTTCCCCGAATCCGGGCAGTTCCTTATCCAGCAGAGAGGATACGGCTTCATATGTGGTATCACGCGGGGAAATACCGGTGCCGCCTGTCAAAAGTACGGCCTCAATGTCATCGCGTTCAGCGGCTTCGGATACGAGCTGCCGGATGCCGTCATAGTCGTCTTTGACGATAACATATCGGACTACCTGATAGCCGTTCGTTTCCAGCAAATCCATCAGTAGGCGTCCTCCGGTATCTGTTTCTATGGTACGGGTGTCGGAGACGGTTACAACCATGCAGCTAACCTGCTGCGGGGCCTCCAGTCGATGCTCCTCTACAGAAGATATATTCATTGCAATGCTCACTCCTCGATCTATGGTTAGACATACTCTTTTTTTACAATAGAGGAATGATTGCGGGTGTGCAAGTCAGTAGTGGACACGAGGAAGCGGTGTGATTTATTCCCTTGCACGGATGGGTTGGAATATAGTACACTTCCTTACATAAGTCGGGATTTTTTGTTTAGTCATTGATGAAAGCGTGAACAACGGTTGATTAATCTCAATTGTCGGCGGGTAATAATACAGCAGGGTCAACAACAGGGAGGTAATGTATTATGAAACATTCATACCAACAATGCGTGGATGCTTGCCTGGAATGTATGAACGCTTGCAACGTCAGTTATGTGGCGAGCTTGAAGGAATATGATTTGGCTATGCTGCGCGAGTGTATTCGAGTGAGTCGGGAATGCGCAGAAATATGCGGGTTTGCCGTTCAAATGCTGGAACGCGGAACGGAATTTGCCGAGCAAATTTGTGAGCTGTGTGCCAAAGCCTGTGAAGTATGTGCTGCTGAATGCGATAAGCACGCCCATGAGCATTGCAAGCAATGTGCAGAAGCCTGCCGTCGCTGTGTTCAGGCATGCAGCCAAATGGTGGCTGTGTAATTACATATAATCGAGTCAGCGCCTGAACAGAAAATAAAACATTGCTTTCTACAGGATGGGTTTGTATAATGATGGGAATTAACGTCTTGGAACGGGAGAGTAGCAGGGGAGCCATATCATTACAGCGAGCCGGAAAAGGTGGAAGCCGGTATGAGGCCCAACGTGAAGCGCACCCGGGAGACGGTTGTTCCAACACGGAGTTCCGTTAGTAGTTCAGCCCGGCAGACACCGTTATTTGTCATTGGAGTGAAATCGGCGATTTTGCATAGTTCATTGCACAATCCGATTTACGAAGAGTGGTACCGCGGGGATATTGAAGTTCTCGTCTCTTGAATAATTCAAGAGGCGGGAGCTTTTTTTTGTTAGATTCTAATGAAAAAAAGGAGAGAAAGCCATGCTGTTATCGATCGCTACTCAGGTTATTTCTGCCCATACGGGCTTGGAGGAAAAGGAGATTTCCTCTTTATTGGAGGTACCGCCACAACCGGAATGGGGGGATGTAGCGTTTCCCTGTTTTATGCTGGCTAAAAAGTTTAGGAAGGCTCCGCAGCAAATTGCGTTGGAACTGGCGGAGGCCATAACCCGTAAGGAAGGACTGACTGCTTCGGCATCAGGAGCCTATGTCAATATAACACTGGGGCGTTCCGTTCATATTCCACTGATGCTGGCTGAATTAAACAAACCCGAATTTTTCAAGCCAGTTCTCGGACACGGACAGCGGGTAGTGATTGATATGTCTTCACCCAATATTGCTAAACCGTTTGGTATCGGCCATCTTCGTTCTACTGTCATCGGCGCTGCACTGTACCGCATTCTCGGGGAAACGGGGTATGTTCCGGTTAGTGTGAATCATCTGGGGGATTGGGGAACACAGTTTGGTAAGCAAATTGCGGCTTATAAAAGATGGGGGAATGAGGAGCAGCTACAGCAGGATCCGATTGGGGAATCGCTGAAACTGTACGTGCGTTTTCATGAGGAAGTCGAGCATGACCCGTCTTTGGAGGACGAAGGTCGAGAATGGTTCCGCCGTCTGGAGCATGGAGATACCGAGGCTCAGCGGCTGTGGGAGTTTTTTGTTGAAGTCAGCCTGCGTGAATTTGATCGCATGTATCAGCGTCTGAACATTACATTCGACCATGTGCTGGGAGAGAGTTTTTACAATGATAAAATGCAGGCGATTGTTGCTCAATTAAGGACGAAAGGTTTGCTGGAAGAAAGTGAAGGTGCGCTTGTGGTGCGTCTGGAGGATGAAGGACTGCCGCCTTGTCTGATTTTGAAAAAGGATGGGACTACCATCTACCCGACACGTGATTTGGCTACAGCGATCTACCGTCATGAGGTCATGAAAGCTGATCGTTTGCTATATGTGGTAGGTGGAGAGCAGCAGTTGCATTTCCGGCAAGTGTTTGCGGTACTAAAGCGTGCAGGGGAGACGTGGGCGGAGCAGTGTGAGCATGTGCCGTTTGGTCTGATGCGTTTTGCAGGTAAAAAAATGTCCACAAGACGCGGCAAAGTCGTGAAGCTGGAGGAGGTACTGGATGAAGCAGTAGCCCGTGCTCGATCTATCATCACTCAGAAGAATCCCGATTTACAGGATCAACAGGAAATAGCCGAGGATGTCGGCATCGGGGCGATCATTTTTGGCGACTTAAAAAATAACCGCCTGAACGAAGTGGATTTCTCACTGGAAGACGCGTTAACCTTTGAAGGTGAGACAGGTCCTTATGTACAATACACACATGCACGTATACGCAGTCTTTTGGAAAAAGCTCATGCTGGCACTGGTATGGTGGCTGGTTCAAGTATAGATGTTCCCGCGGGGGAACATCCAGTATCTGATTTCACCGATGCATCGGATGAAATGCTGGGGGATGCAGGCTGGGCACTGCTTAAGCAACTGGTTCGTTATCAGGGACAACTGGAACGTGCGGCTCGGCAACTGGAACCTTCGGTTATTGCGAGGTTTGCGCTGGATACGGCGCAGGCGTTCAACCGCTTTTACGCCAAGGAACGGATTGTCGATGGTGGGCCGTGGCGCATTCAGTTGGCGGAACAAACCGCTGATATTTTGGCACATACGCTGCAACTTCTTGGTCTGAAAGCACCCTATCGAATGTAGCCAAATGGCCTGAGGAAGAATGCCCGCAAAGTGAGTATCCTTAGAATGTAGCCTAGGACGTGAGCAGAAAAGAGTTAATCGGGTTACACTAACTGTAAGTATCGTAAGCTTTTTTACAATCAATTTTGGAGTATCTGAAACATTTGTTGATAGTATTGCGTCGATAAGTATAGAAGAAACATAGTAAATATGGAGGTGCATTTCATGAAAAAAAACAAAAGCGTGACAGCTGCTTTGCTCGTGATCTGTTCGTTGGCAGTGGCTACGTCAGCTTCTGCATTTCGTGATATAAAAGGAACGGAGCAGGAGAAGATTGTAAGTTCGCTTCAGAACAAAGGGATTATTCAGGGCATCACGAAGGATAAGTTTGCGCCTGATCAATCACTTACGTATGCACAAGGGGTGCATATGGTCGTTAATGCGATGAATCTTCAGATTATGCCGGATTTCACGACGGGTTCCTTCGCAAATATTCCGTCTTCGGCATGGTATGCCAAGTCTTACCGGATTGCGGCTCAACACCAAATTCCTTTGTCACCGGATATTGATCCAAGCACGCAGATGACAAGAGAACAATTCGCGAATATACTGTACAAAGCGGTTAGTGCAACCGGAGAATATCCAACAGTCCGCATGTACATTAATGTGGCGGATGGCAAGAAGCTGGACCAAGATTCAAGCGAAGCGGTTCAGTTCCTGCTGTTGACCAAAATTGCAAAATTAAATGAAAAGAGCAACTTTAATCCGGAACGTAAAGTAACCCGAATGGAGGCGGCAGAGATGGTCTATAATGCATCCGAATTTGTGCAAAATCATAAACCGATTGAACCTACTCCAGAAAATCCGGCTGAGCCTTCAGATCCGGGCCAGCAAAATGGTATTAGTATGAGTGTAGAGAAGGTGAATGACCAACAGAATAAGGTAATATTAACCCGGTTCCAGGCACCCAATCCCGGTTACGGCATTGAAGTGGATCATATCGACTATGTAGATGACGCCAATGCAGTGATTTACTACAAGTTGACAAGTCCAAAGCCGGGGGAAATGAATATCCAGGTCATTACGGATACCCACACCAGTACACTGGTGGACAGCAAGTATAAAGTTACGATTAAGGCGGTAGAGGGAACCGTTTTTCCTCCTACAGGATCAGGCACCTCGGTAGCCCAATAATACTTGTAGCCTACACACGAAACATATATTTAGAAAAAGCAAAACAGCAAGCCTCCATTGTATGTATCCGGAGACTTGCTGTTTTTTATGCATGCTTTGTGGGCTTGCTTTATGCGCTTCCTCCAGCCAAGCCAGGTCCGTTTTGACCTGTGCCCGGTTTCTGCAAGGAGCTGGTACCTGCTCGGGTATCGGCTTTTCCAGAAGTCGCAGCTCCTGCTGCTACAACAGTTTGCTCTGCAAGCAAAGTTTCCTGTTCCGACGATGCAGTAGAGGATGCATTTGTATCTGTTCCCGCTGTTCCTGACTGGAGCTGATACATCTGGAAGTAACGACCGCCCTGAGCCATGAGTTCGTCATGGTTACCGCGTTCGACAATCTCACCCCGATGCAGCACCAGAATTTGGTCCGCACTGCGGATGGTCGACAAACGGTGAGCAATGATGAAGGTAGTACGCCCTTTCTTGAGCACCTCCAGCGCAGATTGGATAAGCGCCTCGGTTTCAGTGTCAATATTGGCAGTAGCTTCATCGAGAATCAGAATCGCCGGATCAAAGGCCAACGCGCGGGCGAAGGAAATGAGCTGACGCTGCCCGGCTGATAAAGTACTTCCTTTTTCGATCACTGGCTCGTCAAAGCCTTGTGGCAAGTGGGCCAGCAGTTTATCAGCCCCAACATCACACAGTGCTTTGTTCACCTGTTCTCTGGTAATCCGGCTATCTCCCAGACTGACATTGGAGGCTACTGTACCTGTAAACAAATATGGATCTTGAAGAACGATTCCCATATGATGGCGTAGCCACTGCTTCGGAATGTCCTTGACAGAGGTTCCGTCAATGGTGATCGTTCCTTTTTGCGGATCATAAAACCGGAACAGCAGGTTAATAATCGAGCTTTTTCCGGATCCGGTATGTCCGACGAGAGCAACCGTTTGGCCAGGATGTGCAGTAAAGGAAATATGTTTAAGTACAGCATCCTTTTTGTAGGCAAAGGTTACGTCGTCGAACTCCACCAGACCTTTGTAACGCGGCATCGTGCCGTCTGTTACCTGTTCTCCGGTTTCATCCATCAGTTCAAATACCCGTCCCGAGGATACGATTGAAGTATCCAGCACCGCAAGCTGGTTGACCATACCAGTCATCGGTTGGAACAGTCGTCCCAGTACATCGACGAAGGCGTATAATACGCCTAGTGATACAGCACTGCCAGTCGTGCCAAGCGCCTCGGCTCCGAAATACCACAACACGACGGCAAAGGCAAGATTTCTCAGCACATTGACCAGATTGTGTGAAGTGAAGGCGTTCAAATTCAGCATTTTATTCTGATGCTTCATATAATCATCGTTCAGTTCTTCAAACTCTTGTTGCGTTTGTTTCTGGTGCCGGAACACGCGTATAATGGACATCCCTTGAATAGATTCGTTGATAATTGCATTAATCTCACTGAGTCGGGACCGAATGATCGTATTAAAGCGGGTGGCGACTTTGCGATACAGTACAATCCACAAGATCAGTAGTGGTACAATGAACAGAGAGATCAGACCCAGTCTGAAGTCCAGCAAAAAGAGTGCGACATATACACCGGCCATCGTGACAATACCTGAAGTGAAGTTCGACAGTACGGCCACGAATAAATCTTTTACCGCTTCTGTGTCATTCGTAACACGGGATACGACCTTGCCTGCGGGCAGATTGTCAAAAAAGTAAACTGGCAACCGTTGAATGTGTGCATAGAGGTCAAGCCGAAGTTTTTGAATGACCTTGTTGGCCGAGGATTGCAGCCAGTAGGTTTTGCCAAATTCAGCAAAGATCGAAATGACCAGAAAGAAGCAATACCAGCCAATCAGTTGAAAGATACCGGGCATTTCCGGCTTGTAAAAGCTATACAGCTCATCGGCTGTCAAAGCCTTGGCATCATAGCGAAAGGTGTCGGAGCCGCGTGTCACCGTCAGCGTGCCGTTTGCAAAGGAGCGGTTACCGTCAGCCACCTGCACCGAACCATCAATAAATACGAAGGATTTTCCAACTTGTAAAATCCTTGCTTCACGCCCTTTGGGCTCCCCGGCCTCAAAGCGGTCTTCACGCTTAAAATGGGTTCCGGCATAACTTACGGTGCCGTCCACACTAGTTGTCTCATAAAATGGTTTTTCAATAGCGAGCATATGGTCGTCGATCATCGTTTTGGCGATGAAGGGTCCGGCCAGCTCAGCTGCTACCCCGATAGCCAACGCGATGAGTGCGGCGATAAAGCCCGCTTTGCTCGTCAGGGCATACTGGAATAGCCTTTTGCCGATATTGGGTTTCATTAGGATACCTCCCCTGAGGTCAGAACAGATTCCACTTGCTGCCGTTCATACTGTTGACGGTACCATCCGTCCGTCTGAAGCAGCTCGTTGTGGGTTCCTTCCTCAATAATGCGTCCTTGCTCCAGCACGACGATCCGGTCTGCATGTTCTACAGCCGAGAGACGGTGAGTGGAGATCAGAGTTGTTTTACCCGAGCGTTTACGCCGGATATTATCAATAATACGTGCTTCTGTTCGAGCATCAACCGCGGACAGCGCATCGTCTAGCACCAGAATATCCGGATCGCCGATAAAGGCGCGTGCCAGCGAAACACGTTGCTTCTGGCCGCCGGACAGGGCAATGCCTTTTTCTCCGACGAGTGTATCCAGTCCATCGGACAAGGTGCCTAAATCCTGATCGAAGGCTGCGGTACGAATTGCTTCCATGATGTCGTCATCATCTGCACGCGGTTTACCGAACTGAATGTTCTCACGCACTGATTTGGAGAACAGAATTTGCTCCTGTGGCACGTAGCCGATCCAGCTGTGCAGTTGTTCAACAGCAATGTCCTCCAGCCGAGTGCCAGAGATTAAAATGTCACCGCTACCTGTCGGGTATTCATGCAGTAGCTGTTTGAGCAAGGTGGATTTCCCGCTGCCTGTTCGGCCGACGACACCCAGCGTTTCTCCACGTTTCAGCTCCAAATTCACATGTAACAGATTGTCAACAGATGAGGTTGGATAGCGGAAGGTAACATCTTTCATCGTAATGGACTCGGGATGGTTAACCGTTACAGGCTGAGCTGCATCTTGTACATCCGGCTCCACATGGAGAGTTTCGTTCACCCGATCGAGGGAAGCGCTACCTCGCTGCATAATGTTGATCAGCTCGCCAATGGCAAACATCGGCCAAATCATCATCCCCAGATACATGTTAAAGGATACCAGCTCACCCAGCGTGATATCGTTATGAAATACCAGATAAATACCATAGCCAAGTCCGATCACATAGCTAAGTCCTACGCATAAGCGGATCGTCGGTTCGAAGAGAGCGTCCATTCGGGCGACCGCCAGATTTTTGCGAAATACGTCATCGGTAATATCGGCGAACCGTTTTTCATCCATTCGTTCCTGTACATAGGCGCGAATGACCCGGATACCTGCCACGGATTCCAGCACTTGGTCGTTCATATCGCCAAATGCATCCTGTGCCAGCGTGTAACGCTCGTGAACGGCTTTACCGTAAATGCTCATTGCCAGCGCGATAAAAGGAAGGGGCAGAACTGCCGCCAGCGTCAGCTTCCAGCTAATCAGGGTGCCCATGGCGACCAGCACGACGCTGAGGTAAACTGTAGAGTCAGTTAGCGTCAGCATGCCAAAGCCCGCAGTACTAGCGACGGAGCGAAGGTCGTTCGTAGCACGAGCCATCAGGTCACCAGTACGATTGCGTTCAAAAAATGGAGGTGTCATCCGCAGCAGATGGTTCATAAAGCGTGTGCGCAACAGGCGCTCCACCAGATTGGCACCACCAAACAGCTTGTGCATCCATATGTACGTAATGTAGTAGATGACGGCAAGAATGCCTAAAATATAAAAAATATAATGCCAGAGCGAGGACCATGAAATTGAACCGCGTACGATCTCATCAATAGCGCTACCTAGCAGCCGAGGCGGAGCAAGCTCCAGCACGCCAACGGCTATCAGCAAAAACAGCCCAATCGAGTACCGGCTTCGTTCTCTTTTAAAAAACCAGCTTAAATTTTTGAGTACCGAAAACAAGAGGAATCCCATCCTTTCATGAAAAGCTCATGCGAGAGTTGTTGTACCATTTTGAATAAACAATAACGGCTTGCTACCACTAGCTTCAATCCGGTAACAGGCGCAAAAAAGGCATACCGTCCGCAGACGATATGCCTTAAATCTCAATATCATATGGCGCGCAGGTATTTTCAGCACACTCACCACTGAAAAACTGCTCAAACGCAGGCAGCCACTCGTATTAAACCATACAACGTGAATGGCCCAATTCCGAAGGATGCGTCAAGGGAGATGCTCCGGTATGAAGTTGTTGTGTTTGTAGAGTTGGGTAAAAGGCGAGATGAATGTTTAGCACCGGTAACACTCCTTTCTTCTTCGAATTGGATTCATTCTGAACATGAGTAATCGTTCAAATTGGTAATTAATTTCAAAATGGATCTCGTATGGTTGAATCTTAACACCGTCTTTTGCGAATTGTCAAACCTTTTTCAAAAAAATGTATATCGCTTGCTGGATATTTTCACTTGAGTAAGGGGCGGTTGGTGGTCAATCTAAAGAATACTATGATATAGTTAACAGGACGTAATTGTACAAGGAGATGAGCATAACGCATGAGCATACAGGTAACTGAACCAGCGGCACAGTGGTACATCAAGGAGCTTGGTCTGAACCGTGGAGATACCATCCGTTTTTTTGCCCGCTATAGTTCTGGCGGTGGGTTACATCCAGGCTTCTCTCTGGGAATTGCCGTAGAACCTCCGCAGCACCCCGTACTACAACATGAAGCGGCTGGCATTACGTTTTATATGGAAGACCAGGATTACTGGTACTTGAAGGGTCATCATCTGGAAGTAAAGTATCTGGAGGAACATGACGACATTATTTACACGTATGCCGAGGAAGAGCAGTCTTAATGCTCTAACGTTAGAAATAGCTTGCAGATAACCGTTTAGGGACATGAAAAAGCGGCGGAGTATCGCATTACAGGGGATTAACCTGTGTGTGATACTCCGCCGTTTTGTTGTCCTTGGGGCGCGTGTGCTGCATGTTAAGGGTTGTTAAGCATCGGACCATCCACCGCAAAATCAAAATCGTCAATGTCGTACACATGTACAGGTACGGAAGCTTCAATAATGCGATGAATCCAGTCCAGTTGATCTGTCAAAATGGGTAATTCTTCACGCTGGGCTGTTAGCACCAGTTCAGTCTCGATTGGATCAAAATATTCTCCGTAATGCGCAGTATCGACGGCATTAATGACGATCAGTGTGGTGTTAGCGTCGAACAGGATAGGCAAGCTTTTGGCCCAGGGCATCTGAAGCGCACGCCGGATTTTTTTCTGATTTAAAGGTTCCTCAAAATAGCTGATCAGTTCGCTTACCTTTCGCTTCACATGCTGATCGTCCGCAGGATTATCCATGAGCGGTTCCGTGCTATCCTGAAATTCGTATAGCTCCAGCAGCGACGTGTAAGGCACTATATATTCCACAGGGGCGGGAGTTGTAAGCAGTTGGCCATATATGGCAACCATTACAGCTTCCGTTACAAATTGTCGGGACATCGGTCAAGCCTCCTGCATTTACCAAATTATGCGATAAGAGTATAACACAAAGCGGGACTGAATTCAGCCCGTCATGCAGATTGCTCAGGTTCATTCGTCTTTTGCATTGACTGCCTTTTCAATTTTATGTCTGACGCTGGTCAAATACGTTTTTTTATGGACAGCATCTGCCAGCGCCAGACGAAGGACAAGCGGGGAAGTCTAGGTGCGTCCGATTAACAGCGATAGCAGCCCGGCGGCGATGAGCGGTCCTACAGGAACGCCTTTGAAGAAGGCCACACCCATCACAGTTCCGATAAGCAAACCCGTCACTATGATGGGCTGTCCAGACATCAGGGTTACTCCGCGGCCGCCAAGGTAGGCTACCAGGATGCCAATAGCAATAGCGAGCAGCGACTTCCAGTGAAGGAAGGACTCCATCACCTGGCTAATGCTGATTTTACCGCTGGCCAGTGGGGTCATCACACCAATGGTTAGAATGATGATCCCGATCGTCAATCCATACTTTTCAAGCCAGGGGAAAGCAGTATGAAAATGGGTTACCCGAAGTAGCAGTAGTACGACCATGGCAATGGTGACGGTGGAGTTGCCGCTGACAATTCCAAGACCAGCCAGTACCAGCAGGATGAGTGAACTGTAATCCATATATGTGTTCTCCTTAGTTCATTTAGCTTTGAATATGTTCAGCGATTTGGCGACCGTGCCAGCGGCCTGTTTCAATGAACACCTCATTGGCATTGCTGCCAGAAGCGATGACACCCGCCACATATATACCCGGTATATTGGTCTCCATCGTGGAAGGATCATATTCCGGTTTGTCCAGACCCTCAGCCATGTGGACACCTACAGACTCCAACAGCTTCCGTTCCGGGTGAAACCCGGTCAGTGCCAGTACAAAATCATTTTCGAGCCGGAAAGCTTCTGCCTCCAACGGGGTGACCAATACATAATCCGGATGAATTTCAGTGATGCGCGCGCCCAGATGGAGCGTAATTTTTCCTTTTTGCACCATACTGTCGAACAGTGGGCGAACCCACGGCTTAATGTATTCAGACAGTTCGGTTCGGCGATACACCATGTCAATGGTAGCCCCGACACGTACGAGTTCCATCGCTGCATCCACCGCAGAATTGCTGCCGCCGATGATTGCGACCCGCGTGCCGGTATAGGGATGGGCTTCACTGAAATAATGAGTAACTTTATCTAATTGTTCCCCGGGAATGCCCAAATAGTTCGGATGATCAAAATATCCTGTAGCCACGACGACATAGCGTGACGAATACGTTTTGGCTATTCCCTGCTTGCTCACCGTATGTACAGTAAATGTAGCATCATCCTGTCGTGTGATCGTTTTTGCTTCCTCATAATGACGGATGTTCAGGTTATAATGTGCAGCTACCTTGCGGTAATACGCCAGTGCTTCATGACGGTAAGGCTTGTCATTAGGCGTACTGAACGGAACATCGCCAATTTCCAGCAGTTCAGCCGTGCTGAAAAACTGCATGTTCGTCGGGTACAGAAAAATAGAGTGAACAATGTTGCTTTTTTCGATAATGACAGTTTGCAAGCCTCTGCGGCTGCATTCGATTGCAGCGGACAGCCCGCAAGGCCCGCCTCCGATAATAACTACGTCGTGCATCTCGATGAACCTCCCGTTATATTGGTCTGTTGCGCCTGTTTTGCAGTAGTATGGTAGACGTTTCAAAGCGCTAATTCATAAAAATTTGAAAAGGCGAAACAATTGAATATATGCAATCTCTGCACAAAAGTCAAGTAATATCATCCTACCGCAATGCGTACACAATATCCAGCCGTTTTCAGAAAGAAGTAAAAGAATGATACGATTGACAACTATTTTTAACAATCATATAATTAGATGTATATCTATTGTTATGTGTAGAATTTAATTTTTCACGCAAAGTATACGGAGAGTAGTTAGTGATGAAAAGAGGCGTTAACGATGCAACTGGATAAAATGGTCAACTATCATAAAGCGCTTGCTGATCCTACGCGTATGCGTATATTGCTGCTCTTGTCACGTGGAGAGATGCATGGTCAGGCGTTAGCGGAAAAACTGAATTTATCCCAACCGACTGTCACGCATCATGCTTCCAAGCTTCGTGAGGCCGGGTTAATCAAGGAGCGGCGTGATAAGAATACGGTATATTTCACACTAAATCCTGAACTGATCAGGCAGCATGCCGAGGCGACAGTGCGGTTTATTTTTGAAAAAGGAGAAGGGGAGGAAGAAATGTCAGAGGTTAATGAAACGCTGGAAGCGACAGTCTTGCGTAATTTTTTTTCCAAGGACGGCAAGCTGCGTCAAATTCCCTCGCAATACAAGAAAAAGCTGATCGTGCTTCAAATGCTGGCAGAAAAGCTGGAGCCGGGCCGCGTGTATCCTGAACGTGATCTAAACGAGTGGATTAAGCAGTATCATGAGGATTTTGCGACAATTCGGCGTGAGCTGATTATGCATCAGTTTATGTACAGGGAACGTGAAATGTATGAATTGAATCCACGTGAGATGTGGACGCGTTGGGATCAAGTGCGCTAAAAGAAACTTGAAAAGATTTAAAAAAAGGTTTGCGGCAGACTTGACAGACGAATTGTGGACCTTGTATGATTAAGAAAATTTTAGGAGGAGGCGATGTTATATGCGTACGAACATGAATGGATTGGTTCAGCAGCAGTATGACGTTGTCTCCCGCACGGATGATGCATAGTTGAAGACTATATGAAATAAGTATAGTTTTTACATGGCATTCGGTTGAGCACTAGAACCGATGAAATCCGCGGGGAGCGATTCCCTGCGGATTTTTTTATGATTAGGGTCTTGGGATAGCCTTGGCCTTAATTATACACCCTCCGCAGGGGTTTCCTTGCGGATTTTTTGCGTTTTTTGCTCGCGGGAGAGAACATTTACAAGCACCGAGAAACACGAAAATAAAAAAAGTATCAACTTTTTAACATCAGCAATAAACGATGATTCACAGGAGGAAAACAATGAGTATACATGAATACGGCTGGTCTGATTACTGGAACGGCTTTTGGGATCAATGGAAACAAAGCTTTGAAGAACGAGCAGAAAATACACAGGTACGCCCTGCCCGTCTGATTGCCGATTACGGTCAAAAAGTAAAGCTTATGACTATGGATGGAGAACGCTGGGGAGCTGCTTCCGGCAAGCTGAGACATGCTATCGTAGATCCGGCGGAAATGCCGGCTGTGGGGGATTGGGTGGCTGTCACCGTGCCAGATGGAGTCTCGGATGCAGTCATTCATGCCGTGCTGCCACGTAAAAGTCGGATATCCCGGCAGGCTGCGGGCTTTGAGACGAAGGAGCAATTGATTGCGACAAATGTAGATACGCTCTTTCTCGTCAATGCGCTGAATCACGATTTTAATGTGCGCAGGCTGGAGCGGTATTTAATTATGGCGTGGAACAGCGGAGTCGATCCGGTCGTTGTGTTGAGCAAAAGCGATCTTTGTCTCGATGTGGAAGAGCGGGTGGCCGAAGCGGAGGGGGTGGCCCCCGGTGTGCCAGTCATCGTTATTTCTGCCTTGCAGAACGAAGGGAGAGAGCAACTGGAGGCGTTTCTTCAACCCGGGCGTACAGTTGCCTTAACAGGCTCATCCGGCAGCGGAAAATCAACGATTGTGAACTGGCTGTCCGGGGCCGAAGTTCAGCTTACACAGGATGTGAGGGAAGAGGACAGTCGAGGGCGTCATACGACAACCCACCGACAGTTGTTCCCCATATTGAAGCAAGCCGTTCTGCTGGATACGCCGGGAATGCGTGAACTGAATCTGTGGGATGATTCCACCGGGGTCGCCAATACCTTCGCGGATATTACTGAAATGGCACAAAATTGCCGTTTTGCAGACTGCAAGCATCAGGGAGAAGCGGGATGTGCGGTAGAGGAAGCTGTGCAACGTGGTGAGCTATCTGAATCCAGAGTGAACAACTATCGCAAAATGCAGCGGGAGCTGGAGTATCAGGCACGTAAAGAAGCAGATCGGCGGAAAAAGGATCAACGTTCAAGCACAAATCAGAGCCGAGGCGGTAATCGAAGTGGCTGGAGACGTGATGTGGAGTGGTGAGATGAAGAAAGGTTATTTGTAAAAATCACAAGAGAATCTGCGGTGTGGTCGGCATATCCTGTAGAGGGGTGAGTATATGCCGAATTATAGTATCGTGGTGAGTTTGTCGGATCGTCGTCTGTATTTAAAAGATGGCGATCAGACTGTACTTAGTTATCCGGTCGGTATCGGTAAAATCGCTACACAGACACCGCACGGACAATTTACCATCATCAATAAACAGCCCAATCCCGGCGGCCCCTTCGGAGCGTTCTGGATGGGGCTGTCCAAGCCACATTATGGCATCCACGGCACCAATGCGCCTTGGTCCATTGGCAAGCTGGTGTCGCATGGTTGCATACGTATGCAGAACAAGGATGTGCTGGAGCTTCAGGAAAAGGTTAGCATCGGCACGCCGGTCACCATACAGCCTTAGTGACCGACAAGTTACACTACCCTGCAAGCCATGTGTTGTCCAATTATGATTTGGGTTGAATAGGGATACGGGCTTCAACCCGTTTGGAGCCCTCTTTGTCGTCTGCGGATTTAACTAGCGTGCCCGAAAGGCGTTCTCCGCTTGCTCCGTACACTCGTTTCGCATTCGCCCATATGTCTTCGTTAGGCTCGAAGCTTATAACCATGGTGTAACGATTAGCCAGGCTCGGTTTTTTGACCCTCATGCTGAAAGAGCCGTCAGGCATGACTTTGGTTTGATCATCATAGCCGAACTGCCAGCGTCCCGGGAAATCAATAGTGAGCTTGACATCTGATCCTTCCAGCAAATTACTGCGTGCATATACATGATAATAGTTGCCTTCCTGCTTCACATCCGGCTTGATCCACACTTTGGGGCTACCGTAATCCTTTGGTTTGTTCCAGACAGGCTTAACCAGCGGGGTGCTTTGTTCCTGCTCAGGATCAAACTCAGTGCCAATTCGGACTTCTTGCCGAAGCTGTTCCTTTTCTTCGTATTGATATACATAGGGGCCTTCCAATTTCTCACCACCGCTGCCGTAAAGATTGCGTATCGGGTCGTCTTGGTCAGCCGGACGGAACAAAACCGTCAGATCCATGCTGCCCTGTATGCCTGGCCGTTGCACACGAAGTACAAAGCTTCCGTCCTTTTGAACAGTTGCTTCGTCCGTGTACCCGGTGAGCAGGGAGTTTTTGACCGCGAGATTACCCTTAATCCGCGCTCCGGCGGGGAGGTTGGAGCGCCCTGTGACCTTTACGGTTTTTCTGTCTATATTTACGTCGCCTGAAATTTCGACATAACTGCTGCCTTGTTGGTGTACAGGAGTGCGATTGGCAGCTCGTTCATCTAGGGAGGACGTATTCTGGTTTGGGTTGCCAGTAACAGTGTAGGCGCGGGCCTCAGCCTCATGTTGGGCCATACTGCGAGTAGAGGCTTTTTCTCTGCTACATGCAGACAGAATTGTCAGCAACAACAAAGTGTATAAAAATATCCAGCCTATTTTAGCCAATCTGTGCTTTTCCATAGTTTCTGCTCGCTCCTTGTTCATAGCTTCCAGATTTAAAGCGGTCAATCCTTTGAAACTTTATGTATTTACCCTTTTTAAAGGTTGTGTAATCCTGCCTGTTTTATCCAACAGGGTGCCTACGTGTTTAAACTACAAGCAGAATGGTTAAAAATGGATAGCCTGATCATCCCCTTGGAAAGCAGGGGCAGCATGTTGTAAAGGAGCCTGAGTCATATGTCCATTGACCGTTTTATCCTGAAAAAGCTGGACAACTGCCGGGAAGAGCATACACGCGCTAATTTACTGGAACTGTTTAGAATACGAATTGAGAAGGCGCAGAAGTTGGAACGAGGCGGCAAAAAAGGTTATCGCAAAAGAATACTATAAGCAGATTGTTATAAAATGATAGGTTCGGCTAGTTACATGTATCATGTTTCAAAGCCGCTGATACGGAGAGAGTGCCTAGTCACTCTCTCTTTTTTGCTATGATTTCGGAACAAAAAAAAGTCCCTCTTAGTAGAGGGACAGTGCCAATGAATCATTTTCACTAACGCTATGCAGGATGGCTTCACAACCGACAATTTCTATACTGATCAAAGAGTTAAGACATTTTTGAAGGGCACGCTTGCCTCTGGAGATTTTGTTCTCCAAAGTGTTGCTTAGAAGTTTTAATGTTTTTTGTACAGGTTGTTTGTTTTCTTGGTTGAAGTATACGGGAATACGTTTGTTTTGAAATGTAATTAATGTTCTCACAAAAATCACCTCGCTTGAGTTATTTCATGGCTTTATTGTAGAGCCCGTTTCTTAAAATTACCTTAAAAACACCTTATAAAAACATAAAGGTCTGAAAAATTTACAAAGTGTTCACAATACTCTACAAACAATCAGATTTGCTTCTAATCCATCGACAAAATGGCGTATATGCGAATACTGCAAAACTATGAAAATATAATATATTGATTCATATGACTCTTTTAAGATATAAAAATAAAACTAAAGTCTTGATTTTATAGCTCGAGTGGGTAGTTTGTAACAAATTGACAGTCTAATAGGCGGATGCTACAGTTACGATAGCCATATTTCCATAGAAAATAGGCTGTTTGTGAGCTTTACTGTATATATTAAGGATCGGGAGGGATGACAGATGATCCTGACCGTGCTTTCGGGACGACAGGAAACAGAGTGGTTTGACATCGAGGTGGCTGATGAATACTCGGTGGATCATTTGAAGCTGATGCTGGGTGTGCGTATTTTTGGTGAGCCTCCTGCGGAAGGAATGCAATATATTATGGAAGCAAAATTCCCGGAGGGTCTTTGGTTCAGAGTGGATGACGACCAACTGTTGATAGGAGCGGGTCTGCGGGAAGGCTGTACGGTGCGTATTCAGCGCGCTTTTTCGACAACCCGGGACGAAGCTCCTGTATATGGACGTCGTTCGCTGTTTCAAAGTGAAAAAAATGGGTAAATACACACATGAAATTATATGAAACCTTGGTAAAATGAAATAGTAAGCAAAAAGGGGGACTTTTGTCTTGAATGTATTATACCAGCGCTCCCCGAGATTAAGACCGGCGCTCCGAGAGGAGAAGCTGGAGATTTTACGGCCTCCGGCTGAGCCGAGCAAGCCGTCTTTTTCCATTATATCTATACTTATTCCGTTAATGATGACGTTGGTAACGATTGGTTTTTACGTATATATGAGCAAAACAGGCAAGATGGGCAACAGTAACTATCTGATGTTTCAGATGGTTACTGTGGTCATGATGCTTACATCCTATACCATTCCTTTTTTCGTGTATTTGAACAATAAGAAGGAATACAAGCGCAAGCTGGAGGAACGTGATCGGATGTATCGGGAACAGCTCCAGAAGCATCGGGAAGAGCTTGAATTGAAACGCGAAGAGCAAATTCGCACGCTATATGAAATTCACGGTGACCCGCAAATCTGCGCTCAAATCGTCAAAAACCGTAATAGCTCTCTCTGGGAGCGCTCGCCGGAGGACGAGGATTTTTTGCAAGTGCGTATTGGAACCGGACAAGTTCCGTTTCATATCAAGCTGCAAATCCCGCGTCCGGACGGCTATGACCGAGACCCATTGCTAGGGGCTGCAGATGAACTTGGGGAAGAGTTTCGTCTGGTGGACGCTGCGTCCATTGCCCTGCCGCTGTTCCAATCCAAGGTGGTTGGGCTGGTTGGAGAGCGAGAGCACACTCTGGCAGCATTAAGAGTGATTCTGGCACAGGTGGCTGTTCGTCACTCGCCGGATGAAGTGAAAATGGCTTCCTTTTATGATGAGCGGGAAGAAAATGAATGGAATTGGATGCGTTGGCTTCCGCATGTGTGGGACGATGACAGAACCGGGCGGATGATGTCAGACCGCAGCAGCAGTGCCCATCAATTGGCCGACTTTCTGTTTGCCAGATTGAACCGCCGTAAAAACAACCGCAACGAACGTAATGGAAAAGGGATGGAAATCCCGTGTTATGTTGTTGTTTTATCAGATAGCCAGCTAATTGAGGAAGAGCCGCTGCTTCCGTTGCTGTTGGAGGACGGACGAGCAATTGATGCGTGTACCATCGTGCTGGCTTCCCGTAAGGAAGCTTTGCCGATGCAGTGTCAGCTAATCGTGGAGGCTTCCAGGGACCAGGGCGTATATGCTCGCAAATCCGAGTCACCGGAGGTTGAACAGCAAAGCTTTAAACCGGATCGTCTGTCGAGAGAAGAAGCAGATGCATTGGCACGATATATGGCTCCTATTCGCTTGAAGCGTTCCTCGGCTTCGGATATTCCCTCTGTGCTGCCTCTGTTCGATATGATGAGCGTAGCGGGTGTGGAAGAACTGGACGTGACAGAGCGTTGGCGTCGTAATCGTCATCCTGATACCTTGCCTGTGCCTATGGGAGTGCGGGCAGGCGGCAAGAAGATCATGATTAATCTGCATGATAAAATCGAGCGCCAGGGACACGGTCCCCACGGCTTGATCGCAGGTACGACAGGTTCGGGGAAAAGTGAGGTTATTCAGTCTATCGTAGCCTCCCTTGCTGCTGAGTTTCACCCGCATGATCTTGCATTTATGCTGATTGACTACAAGGGCGGCGGCATGTCCAATACGTTCGTTAATTTGCCTCATGTAGTAGGCACGATTACGAATTTGGATAATAACTTGATCGAACGCGCCAAAATTTCATTAAAAGCAGAACTGGTTCGCCGACAGAAAATATTAAACGATGCAGGCAATTTGCAGCATATTGATGAATATTACAGATTGCTCCGGCAGCGGCACGCACAACCGCTGCCTCATCTGGTTATTATTATTGATGAATTTGCACAATTAAAACGGGATCAGCCTGAGTTCATGGATGAGCTAATCAGTATTGCCGCCATTGGGCGGACATTGGGTGTCCATCTGATTTTGGCGACTCAAAAGCCTGCCGGCGTGGTGGACGATAAAATCTGGAGTAACTCCAGATTCCGTATCTGCTTACGGGTGCAGAGCGAAGGCGACAGCCGTGATATGTTGAAAATACCGAATGCTGCGTGGATCACGAAGCCGGGACGAGGGTATTTTCAGGTCGGTAGTGATGAGGTGTTTGAAGAGATGCAGTTTGCCTGGAGCGGTGCGCCGTATGTAGGCAACAGCGATATTTCTTCCGCACTTCCTGTGCATGAGGTTAGACTGAACGGCAAGCGTGAAGCACTGCTGACTGGCGGCGAACGGGCAAGCTCAGGCTTAAAAGGAGAAGAAGCTCCCAAACAGCTCCAGATATTCATTGATTATATTGCAGAAGAAGCTGCCAAGGCAGGGATCGAACGGCTTCAGGGACCGTGGCTTCCGCCGCTGCCTGAATTGCTGGATTTAACTGATTTGTCTCCATGCGCCGAAACGGACAGTACAACAGCGCCTCGAGAGCTGAAGGCGGTCATGGGTCTGGTTGATGATTTGCCGAACCAGCGACAGGAGCCGATTTATGCATCGCTGGATCATGGTCATTGGGCAGTGTACGGTATGCCGGGCATGGGTAAAACGACCTTTTTGCAGACAATGCTGATGTCAATGGCTCAGCGTTTTCATGCGAATCGTTGGAACGGTTATATCATTGATATGGGTCGAACGATGCGCGACTTTGGGGAACTTCCCCAGATCGGTGCTGTTATGATGGCAGAGGAGGATGACCGAATCAAGCGGTTGTTCCGCTATCTTTTCAAGCTGGTGGCTGTACGCAAGGACATGATCTCCGAAGCTGGTGTCAAAACGATAAGCTCTTATCGACATTCTGTTGTTGAGGATGTGCCGCAAATTATCGTGGTCATTGACGGCTACCTTAATTTCCGTAATGCTTATCCAGATGAAAATGAGTTGCTGGAATCTCTTTTGCGTGAAGGTGGAAGTCTCGGCATTACATTTATTATTACAGCGAATCGGATTACCGATGTGTTTGAGAAGTTCCGAAGTAATATTCCGAACGCCGTTTCCTTTGAAATGTCTGATCCGAGTGATTATTATTATGCGGTAGGACGACCAGCCAAAACACCAGGGCCTCTAATCCCGGGCCGGGCTTTGGTTAAAGGGCATATCCCGCCGCTGGAGTTCCAGACGGCGTTGCCTTCACCCGGAGAAGATGAAACGGAGCGTTCAGCGCGGTTGCGCCGCAATATCGCGGGCATCGTACAGGAATGGAAGGGCAAGAACGCCCCAGCCATTCTTCCGTTGCCCGAGCGAATCCCGTTGGCGGAACTGCTTCAGCAGTGGGACGGGACGAGTGGGCCTTCGGGCGCGCTTCCTTATGAGGTGCCTGTAGGGCTACAGAGCGACGATCTGGAGCCTTTCTTACTGAATCTCAAGGAAGGTCCTAATTTTATCGTGGGCAGTCCTATGGAGGGAGGGAAAACCTCTTTCCTCATGAGCTGGATCATTTCGCTGGCTTATTACACATCGCCGAGTCAATTGGAAGTCTATACAGTTGACACCCGCTATGGAGGCGGGGGATTATCCCGATTGCGACATCTTCCTCATGTCAAAGCTGCTGCTGAAAGCGAGGAAGAGCTTGGACCTTTGGTACAGCAAATTTATGATATCGTTCAACAGAGGAACAAGGACGGAAATGATCCCGAATTGCTGCTGGTCATTGATGATGCGGATATGCTAAGCAAGCAATTGAACGATTTTACGATAAAGGATCAGCTTTCTGCCATTGTGCGGTTGGGACGTGATCGCAACGTGCATGTCGTGCTCTCGGGCGTGCCATCTGATTTCCCAACCTTTGGCGTGGACTGGTTTAATGATGTTAAGGCAAGTCAAAGCGGCATGCTTTTCGGAACACTGGATTCGAATGATTTATCGTTCTTTCGTATCCCCTATTCAGAAGCGAATGCCGCCGCTGGTGGCCTAAAAGTCCTGCCCCCTGGGCAGGGATACTACGTACGGCGCAAATTTACCAGGATAAAAGCGGCAATTCCCTTCTCAGAGCAAGTGAGCTGTGAGGATTGGATAACGAAAATTCGTGACCGATGGCATGTTGTAGTTTGAAGGGAGGTGGCTCATAATGTTAACGTTTCAAGCTTCCAAGCAGAAGTTAATAACCCTCAAGTCGAAGGAACTGTTTTTCCTGGCAGGCGTATTGGGTTCTGACAGGCTGCTTGGGGTGGAAGATCCGTTTAAGGGCTATCTGGCAGAAGAGTTGGCGGAAGAGTGGGAGCAGGTAAAAGCCTCTCTTCTGGAAAAGGGTTATCTAAAGCGAGTAGATGAGGGTACTGAGTTGGCAATGCCCCCTACCGTTTTTTCGAGGGTTGCTATCGCGGGATTATCTAACCGTGCTTGCCGCATACGCTATGCGCGGGGCGGCAAGCAGTTCGAAGGTTACCTCCATTGCACGAACGAGCGTGTCGTGGAGCTAGTAAAATCCGTTGATGAACCCGATGAGTACCGCCTGTATGATCTGGGTAACGTGGAGAAGGCTTGCGAGACATTGATTGATAAAATGGGCTGGGTAGATCGGCTCGTGCCTGAATCTCCTGCGCTCATGTTCTCCAAGCAGGCATTTAATGAAATTTACAAGCAATCTGCAGGAGACAGTGTTTCTCAGATTAACAGCAAACTGACCGAGGCGAGTGGAGATGCAGAAGGTTCTGCGAGACTTGCCCAGTCATTGAGTTCCCGTATGGCCGAAGGAGAACTGCAATTACTGGTCTGGAACGGCAGGGAGTGGGAATCACAGCGGGTTGCCTTTGTCCTGTGTCCAACGATGAACTGGATATTTCGTATGAGCTCTAATGGCAACGGAGATTGGCTTATTGCAGCCATGGCATCAAGAGATCAGTTTGTGGATTTATTATTGAATTGGTTGAGACAGTCGGCAGTGACAGAAGAAGTGACAGAAGAAGGGTGATGGATATGCGCATTCGAGTTGAACCGGATGTGCTTCGGGGGCTTAGCGGGCAGCTACAGCATGCGGCGGAGCAAATTCAACAGTTAACAGCAGGGTTGGAGCAGGCGTTACAATCGCTTGATTGGGATGTATCTGCGCGTGAGTCGGTCTTGAATCATTGGATGCAGGCCAAACGGATGTCGGAGCAGATTCATGCTTATCTCCATACATCAGGTACACAACTGAATCGAAAGGCAGAACAGTTTCAGTCTGTTGACCACAACTATCATACGATTCTGTCATTTGCCAGCCAACCATTAGGACGGCCAGTCACGATGCTTGATTGGTCGAATCAGCAGTCACCGTCTATTTTGCCCGGGCAACCTTCGGAAGGAAGTGGTCCGATTTCGGACCCGCTGTCTGTCGTGCATGCCATTGCTGGTGTACAGTCGTCGGATGCAGGTACACTGAATCAGGATATTTTGAAGCAGGCATCTTCCAGCAACCCTCAGGAATGGTATTTTGCTGACCCGGCTATAGTTAGGGATCAGCCTGTCGCTTAGTAGATTCCCGGGACTCTCATGTTTAGATGTGAGGTTCCTATACATTCAGTTCATAGAATCCTGATTTCTTGGGACTTATTGGGTGCTACTTCAATTGATATTATGCTGTTAGGTGCTGTTTTATAGTCAAAAAGTGGGGTTGATACAATTAGGACCTTCGCCTTTTGTAGGAAATTAAATAAACATAGTACAATTTGAACAAGTTAAACAAAACATTTAGTTATCATCAAGGAGGATTCATAATATGGCAGGACGTATTTTAATTACCCCGGAACAGGTTGATCAGGTAGCTAACCAATTTAAACAAAGCGGTGAACAAAGCCAGCAGATCGTTTCCAGCTTGACACAATCCATCTCAGGTATGGAAGGTCAATGGGAAGGTATGACCAAACAACGCTTCTTTCAAGAGTTTCAGGAAGCCAGCAAACAAATGCAAGCTTTCGTAACGACTTTGAACAGCATCAGCCAGGAACTGACGGCTATCGCTAACAAATTCCGTACTGTTGACCAAACGAAGTAAGATGCGTGATAAGCATCACCTTATAATATACCACTCTATGAAGAAGCAATATGGTTGAACCATTTCTTATGGTTTGTACATTTGGTATAGTGGTTATCAGGAAAAACCGGGCGATCTTCGGACACCCGGTTTTCTTGCCATCCACAGATTATATATAATAGGGTGAGGAAACTAGCATACTGAACGATGTAAGGAGAGGGATGTTGCATGTCTTTTCAACCGAATCCGGGAGACGAATTGATCATAAACGGCTCAGCCTATGTGATTGGGCGACATCCTGTTGCACCCGGTTTGGCTTATGCTCAAGCAGGGCGGCAGGGGATCGTATACCAGCTCAATGCCAAAAGCGGAGCGCCGCATGAGGCTAAAGCCCTTAAAGTGTTTTTTCCAAAGTTCCGTATCCCGGCTATGGTTTATCAATCTGAGCATATGGAAGCGTACGGGGATATTCCCGGTTTGCAGGTATGCAAGCGTGATGTGCTCACTCCAGAAAGAAACGGAAGTCTGATCGCCGAGCAGCCTGATTTGTTATATGCAGTGCTGATGCCATGGATTCATGGGACGACATGGTTCGATTGTCTCACAGCTCAGCAGCAGCTTGAGGCTTCCGATAGTCTGGCTTTGGCCCGGGCGCTGGCAGGGATCGGTTCAGCTATGGAGCAAAAAGGACTAGCGCACTGTGATTTATCTGCGCCGAATGTCATGCTTCCGTTTTTTTCTGAAGTGGAACTGCCTGAAGGCACATCAGCTGTAGAATTGGTCGATGTGGAACAAATGTACAGTACCAAAATGGATCGTCCGGATGCTCTATTGGCGGGTTCGCCGGGGTATGCTGCGCACCGAACCGTTCACAGCGGATTATGGAGCGCGTATGCGGATCGTTTTGCAGGGGCCATTATTATCGGCGAAATGCTGGGATGGTCAGACCGTGTGGTGGTCGATAAAGCGTGGGGCGAAAGTTATTTTGACCAGCATGAAATGCAGACGCCTTGCGAACGTTATTATATTTTACGCAAGTCGCTGGAAGCCCGTTGGGGAAGCAAAGTGGTGGAGCTGTTTAGCCGTGCCTGGGACAGTCAGGATCTGAGCAGTTGCCCTACCTTTGGTGAATGGCTGGTTGTACTCAATGCACTTACCGAGCAAGAGATTCCTGTTGAAGTAGAGACGGTGGAACCCGAGGCGACAGAGGCAGCAGCATTAGCTACTGGCGAGTCCGGGGAAGCCGCATCCTCCTTGGTTGCACCGCTCCAAGCGGAACAAGCTGCGATACTGAACCAGGCGGTCGAGGAGCAAGGAGAGCGCGGGGTGACGGACAAGCTGTTCCGGCAGGCGCGTGAACTGGAGAAGCAAAACAAGCCTGCTGCGGCCCTAGAGGTATATCGGTCATTGTATCATTTTGTAGAAGACGGCAGCCCTCTGCATGTGGAGGTATCGGCTGCCATTATGGGGCTGGAGGAGCAGTTGAACCCCAAGCCGCCTGAGCAGCCTGAAAAATCAGCAGCCTGGTTCCGCTCCAAAACGTTCATTGTGACAACGGCGGCGGCTGTCGTTCTGCTGGCTGTTGGCATTCCAGCCGTGAATATTCTGGCTGATCAGTCCAATCAGCGGCAAATCGAGGCAACCAAGCAGGAAGAAGCCGCAAAGGCGGCGAAAGCGAAGCTGGCTGCCGAGCAGGAGGCCTCTCAAAAGGCACTGACGGAGAAGCAGCGGCAGGAAGCTGAGCAGCAGGCCAAACAACAGGCTCTTGCTGCCCAAAAGCAGCAGGAAGAGCAGAAAAAACAACAGGCCATTGTAGCTCAGCAAGTCAAATATGAAGCCTACCTTGCTCAAAAGGAACAAAACAAGCAGGCGGCCGCCAAGCTGGCAAAGCAGAAAGCGTATGATCAGCAGGCGAAATACGAAAAATATTTAGCCTGGAAAAAGAACGAGGCTGCCCGCGCAGCGCAGGAAGAGGCAGCACGTAAGGCGGCGGCAGAGGCGAAGCAAAAGCAAAAAGCATCAATTCATGCAAGTAACAAACAAAATGTTCTCCAGCTTATTTCCCTGTATAACAAGGCTTATGCTTCTCAGGAGGGCGGAAGCACGGCGAAGGCGAAGGGTTTTGCCAATCGTTTTAGAGCGTTGTACGAAAGTAATTCTTCCTATTATCGTTCGGTAGGCGAAGTCGGGTACCGGGCTTCCTCTATCTATAACTTTTTAAGCGATACGAATTTTAGACTGCCTAAAATTTAATTTTTTTCATATTTTCATATCTTGGATGAAGTGGCACAAGATGATAAAAGGTAACTGAGGGGAGCGTGTGCAAACGATGAATTATACCATACAGGCTTCTCAGCGTACCCCCGCCCTGATCATTTACCTGATTGACATTAGCGCGTCAATGAACATGCTCATGGAGGGGCGGCGGCGAATTGATGTTGTCTATGAAGCCATATCACTGGCGATCCGGCAGATGGTTTTCCGTTCAACTAAAGGGAATCGGCTGACTGCACGCTACCGGATTGCGATTTTGGCCTATAGTGACGACGTATATGATCTGCTCAACGGTGTGAAGGGGATTGATGAAATTGCGGCGATTGGCTCGTTGCCCGATTTGACACCCAAACGGTTTTCAGATTCAGCAAAAGCTTTCTTGCAAGCCGAACGTATTTTACAGGCGGAGCTGCCGGGGATGCAGGATTGTCCTGCGCCTTTGGTTTGTCATATGACAGATGGTGTTTCCACAGGTGATGATCCGGAACCGATTGCGAAGCGTATTATGAGCATGAGCGTACCGGACGGCAATGTACTGGTGGAAAATATATTTTTATCGGACAGATTACTGGAAACGCCTATTCAGGACCCCCGCCGCTGGAAAGGTCTTACGCATAATACGCCGTTACAGGATGAACATGCTGTGAAATTGCGTAATATGTCTTCTGTACTTCCTGAAAGCTATCGGGAAATGCTGTTTGAGGCAGATTATCAGCTAGGTGAGGGAGCAGTTATGATGCTGCCCGGAACCTGTCCGGAACTGGTGTCCATCGGTTTTCAAATGTCGGCCGCAACGCCTGTACGGTAAGGAGGTAAACGCATGAATCCACTGCTGTCTCTGCTCCCTACGAGCAAAAGGAAGGGAATGAATGCACGGCTGGCACAGCATTTTGCCTACATCAGCTCTCAGACGGGCGATCAGCCACTATCGACGCATCATAGCCGCTTTATGTGCCGTTATGGTTACGGAAGGTCTGCCGAATCTGCCAGTATGGGTGAAAGCGGACAGGATTTCGCCGCAGTGAGCATTCATAAATCTGTCTGTTGTTTTGTTCTGTGTGATGGTGTCGGACTTAGTTACCAGGGAGATTTTGCAGCACGCTATTTGGGTTCCTCTTTGCTGGATTGGATGGAACAGGGGCAGGATCTGTCTGCCGATAAGCTGGGGCTGTACCTCGAACGTTTGGCAGGCACGGCTGCGGA
Organism: Paenibacillus sp. LT-B23; assembly: GCF_059417685.1. Lineage (NCBI taxonomy): Bacteria > Bacillati > Bacillota > Bacilli > Caryophanales > Paenibacillaceae > Paenibacillus > Paenibacillus sp. LT-B23. Next base: position 414,819 of record NZ_JBSQBM010000003.1, read on the forward strand.
GGAACTGGATCGGCAGCCTCTGCATCATGAATCGGGGTTGATGCGTTCGGTGCTAGAGGATAAACGCCGTCAGGGAAGCCAGTCGATGTATATTTGCGGTAAAATCGAGCTACCGAAGCGCGGTACCCACGGGCGTCTCAGACTTGCCTGGCAAGGAGATTCACGATTGCGGCTATGGAACGGTTCGGAGGAGATCAGCCAATTATTTGATCATACCTTCTCTACAGCGGAACGCTGGTCCACAAGCCGTGGGCCGATTGGAGGTAAACCTCATTGGTACGAAAGAAGCATACCCGCAGATATGTCGATGAGATTACAGGTATACAGTGACGGGTTATCCGATTTGGACCCTATTCGTGAGCCTGTCCCTGATGAGCAGATACAGGTTTTGCTGGACGCCTCCCATACCGGAGGGCTTGATGATGATGCTGCATTTATTGAATTGCAGTGGTAAACGGAATAAGGAAAGGACGTATGCATCCATATACTGATGGCTGTATAACGTCCTTTTTTGATGAATACATAGAAAGAAACTAAAGGTCAACAAGAAAGGAGAAGAAAAGGTGCGATAATGGGTGTATGATTGGTCCTTTTCTCGAATATCGCAAAGGAATAGCAAAAAATGCGCAAAAATGGTGATTATAAAGTATACCTTTTTGGGTAATCTTGTGATTATACAGGATACTGAAAGGGAGCGATACATATGAGCTACACATTGGCAGGAGGCGCGCGCTTTGAAGGCAAAACGGCTCTGATCACGGGGGCCGGTTCTGGTATTGGCAAGGCAACGGCTATTCAAATGGCCAGAGAGGGAGCAAATGTCGCACTTTTTGATGTCAGTAATGAACGGATTGTAGAGACGGAGAGAGAGATTAATGCCATACGTGAAGGTGCCGCTCGGGCTTTTGACGTGGATATTGCCGATCCGGTGCGTGTGGAAAAAGCCGTTTTGGAAGCGGTTGAGCTGTTTGGCGGGCTGCATATCATTTTTGCCAATGCGGGGATTAACGGGGTGGTCGGACCGATTGAGGATTTGAGCATCGAGGATTGGCGGCAGACGCTGTCTACGAATCTGGATGGTACTTTCCTGACGGTGAAGTATACCGTACCGCATTTGAAAAAAAACGGTGGCGGCAGCATTATCATTACCAGCTCCATTAATGGAAATCAGCGCTTTACCAGCTTTGGGATGTCAGCCTACAGTACATCTAAGGCAGGCCAAACCGGGTTTGCTAAAATGGCTGCGCTGGAGCTAGCCAAGTTTCGTATTCGTGTCAATGTCATCTATCCCGGAGCCATTTCGACAAATATTGATGAAACAACGGAGAAATCCGAAAGGTTAAAACAGATTACCATCCCCGTTCAGTTTCCCGAAGGAGGGCAGCCGTTGGCTGATGGGCCCGGTCAACCCGAGCAGGTAGCTGATTTGGTGACATTCTTGGCTTCCGATCATTCGCGTCATATTACTGGTGCGCAAATTGTGATTGACGGGGCGGAATCCTTATTATTTTAGTGCTAGAGAATTCTCTGTGAGGGAAAAATGTTTTGTGGTATCCTGAGTGTAACGTCTTGGTTAAGGTGCGAATGTGAAGCTCACATAAAAACCCCGGGTCCTTCGCACCTCGAAATTTGTCGAAAATCATTCAAATCAGATTTCTTCGGTAGAAGTCAATGGTTGATTGGAGCTTTTTTAGCATCGTTTTTTGCTAAAATGTATGGAATTGATATCATTAGAGTATGAATTGCTGTATTTTCGCTGTCGCACTCTATATGAGTGCGTGGATTGAAATCTTAAGGCTTACTTATCAGCGCAGCAATCCATACCAGTCGCACTCTATATGAGTGCGTGGATTGAAATCGTACTGCTAATACGCCCCTTAATCGGAAGGTGTACGGTCGCACTCTATATGAGTGCGTGGATTGAAATCTATTCATTCCGATGGCAGCGCGGAAAAATTCGTTGTCGCACTCTATATGAGTGCGTGGATTGAAATCAGCTTTGTGATTGCAACTGCATTATCCCGACTAGTCGCACTCTATATGAGTGCGTGGATTGAAATTAAAAATGTTTCGGCTTCGCGCTCCGTCCGTGGCAAGTCGCACTCTATATGAGTGCGTGGATTGAAATCGAATAGCCGCATTTTTATGAGCTCCCTTATTCTGTCGCACTCTATATGAGTGCGTGGATTGAAATATGTTACTAATTGCAGTTATTTGCGAAAAATTGAGTCGCACTCTATATGAGTGCGTGGATTGAAATATGTGATCATTTAATACCATAAACTCCTATTTGTAAGTCGCACTCTATATGAGTGCGTGGATTGAAATCGTTTGATGTGCCGTATTACTCACCTCCTTTACGGTCGCACTCTATATGAGTGCGTGGATTGAAATAGCAAAGTGTAATCTTAGAGAGCGAGGAGAGAGAATGTCGCACTCTATATGAGTGCGTGGATTGAAATCAACGCGATAGCATGGTGCTCTGATCACCTCGCATGGTCGCACTCTATATGAGTGCGTGGATTGAAATCGCAATGGACGCAAGTCTGACAAAAAAAGATGTAGTCGCACTCTATATGAGTGCGTGGATTGAAATTCCAGTTGGGGTTAACATCGGATAAAAATTCATCAGTCGCACTCTATATGAGTGCGTGGATTGAAATGCCTGAGCCGCCTGACCGCCAAATTCAGGCACCGGTCGCACTCTATATGAGTGCGTGGATTGAAATTCTAAAGCCGTAGCGTATTTGCGAACCGTGACGGCCTGTCGCACTCTATATGAGTGCGTGGATTGAAATACATAAAATCGAAGATTGAAGTCTGTCCTTCACGTCGCACTCTATATGAGTGCGTGGATTGAAATTTTGGATGCCAGCCTGGTGATATACTGGAACATGGTCGCACTCTATATGAGTGCGTGGATTGAAATCCGTTTAAACGTCCTGAATCAACCAACGCAGTGGGTCGCACTCTATATGAGTGCGTGGATTGAAATCGATGGTATGGATGATAGTCGAGATTGGCACAGAGTCGCACTCTATATGAGTGCGTGGATTGAAATCCCTTTGGTTGACTAGGAGTAATACGGGCGCTCTCCGTCGCACTCTATATGAGTGCGTGGATTGAAATCAGTTCGTTTTCTGCCGCAGCTACTGCAATCTCACGTCGCACTCTATATGAGTGCGTGGATTGAAATATTAAAGGTGATCCAGGAGTCATGCAACTACCTGGTCGCACTCTATATGAGTGCGTGGATTGAAATCAATACGTTGTTGCATGGTTACAGTACAATGTTCACGTCGCACTCTATATGAGTGCGTGGATTGAAATTGTTAGCGCATCAGGTAAAGTTGTAGATTACCAACGTCGCACTCTATATGAGTGCGTGGATTGAAATATTTTAAACACCTCCGGGTATAATAACCTTGACAGTCGCACTCTATATGAGTGCGTGGATTGAAATAATCGGGTATGTCTATGATTGCTAAAGTTACATCGTCGTCGCACTCTATATGAGTGCGTGGATTGAAATTATAATCCCGGCAGGCACGAGGGTTGCGCCTGTGTCGCACTCTATATGAGTGCGTGGATTGAAATTGCGAATATTGTTTAATTATTTTCGCTTGAAACGTCGTCGCACTCTATATGAGTGCGTGGATTGAAATTCGAATTCGTGCAAGCTGCTCTGAAACATCTACAGTCGCACTCTATATGAGTGCGTGGATTGAAATGGTCACGACCCTCGGCTTTAAATTGCTCAATCAGTCGCACTCTATATGAGTGCGTGGATTGAAATTTTACGTAGACGCTCAATTTCTACATACAGAGCATCCCGTCGCACTCTATATGAGTGCGTGGATTGAAATTCCTAGATATACCAACTGTCTCACCACTGCCGTTCCAGTCGCACTCTGTATGAGTGCGTGGATTGAAATCTCGATCACGTAAAGAAACACGCTCACACCGAGGTCGCACTCTGTATGAGTGCGTGGATTGAAATTATCCAGGTGCCGTTACTGGCGGAAAGAAAAAATGTCGCACTCTATATGAATGCGTGGATTGAAATATAAAAGGACTGGTCTATAGGATTTGCTTGAAGAGTCGCACTCTATATGAGTGCGTGGATTAAACATAGAAAAAGTCTGTCAGCTTCAAAAGCAAGGACCGGGCAGATTCAATCGACAATTCAGGAAGCTCAAGATAACAGCGAGGGGAACTCGCATCTTACATTTAAGTTCGGTCTATATTTTATGAATCCTCAGAGGAAAGCTCTGGGGATTTCTTGTTTTATACAGGATGAATGAAAGCCTGTTGTACATGTCCGACCTCTCTGCATAGTCTTTTGCTCTGATACAATGATTTCTTGTATTGGTGAATTTTATTGGGAAATTTGATTTTATTGGGAGGTTTTTGCCAATCAATGTCGAAATAAAGGTAAAAGTAAATAAGTCTTTGTGCCTTCTTTATTGTTTAATTAGTATAAAAGACTTGGTTCAGGAGGCGCTTTAAATGAAATATATAGCTCACATTCGTCAGAAAGACGGACGTATTCAGACAGTGAGAGATCATTTACAGGAAGTGAAAGAGAGTTGTGAGCGTTATGGAGGGAAAATTGGTGTCGGTCATCTGGCTGGACTGGCGGGTTGGCTACATGATTTAGGGAAAAATACAAACGAATTCAAAACGTATATTCAAGAAGCTGTGGCTAATCCGGATGCACCTCCACATAGAGGTTCTGTAGATCATTCAACAGCTGGTGGTAAATTACTCTTTGACCGTTATCATCATTCCTCTTCCATTCATGACAAGGTTGCCGCAGAATGGATCGGAAATTGTATCATTTCACATCACCAAGGGTTACGGGACTTTATTGATCCCGAACTGAATTCTCCCTTTTTTAAACGCGTTTCCAAAGACTTGGAAGAGTTTGAGCAAACAGTATCTGAATTTTTTGAGCATGTTCCACAACATGAGCTGGATCAATACTTTTCTGAAGCTAAGAAGGAACTAGAACATTATTTAGGCCTTATTAAACAGCATAAACTTCCTTCTATTGCTGCTTCACTTCTTATGAAGTACACATTTAGTTGCCTCATTGATGCGGACCGAACCAATACCCGGCAGTTTGAAGAGGATGAAGAACCGGAGCAACCTCTGGATAGTCATTCGTTTTTTAAAAGAAGTTATGGTGCTTTGACAAACATGCTAGAGACACTTGAGAACGATAGTGACTCGGAAGAGCCAATTAATCGCTTAAGACGTGAGATGTCCCGGCAATGTGACGCTTTTGCACTACGACCATCTGGTATATACACGCTATCCATTCCTACAGGCGGGGGCAAAACACTGGCGAGCTTGCGGTATGCGCTTAAACATGCGATGACCTTTAACAAAGATCGAATCATTTACATTGTCCCTTACACAACAATCATTGAGCAAAATGCTGCGGAAATCAGAGGTATTTTGCAGGAAGACGACATGATTTTGGAGCATCACTCTAACGTAATTGAGGGAGAAGATGAGCTTGAGAACGAAGACTATGACGCGCATCAGAAAAAGATAAAGTTAGCAAGAGATACTTGGGATCGTCCGATTGTTTTCACGACTATGGTTCAGTTTCTGAATACCTTCTATGCGAAAGGTACGCGTAATGTACGAAGATTGCATCAGTTGTCGAATTCAGTCATTATTTTTGACGAAGTTCAGTCGGTACCTGTGAAATGTATTTCTTTATTCAACGCGGCACTAAATTTTTTGCACATTTTGGGTGGATCCAGTTTGTTGCTTTGTACAGCAACGCAGCCTGCCCTTGATTTTGTAAAGCATAAACTTCATTTTTCCGAACATGCCGAGATCATCGAAAATCTGGATGATGTGGGCAAAAGCTTCAAACGGGTAGAGGTGGTGAATCGCACAACGACATTAGGGTGGGGAGCCGAGGAACTGGCGGACTTTGTTCAAGAACAGATGGAGGAAGTTAACAGTTTACTTGTGATTCTGAACACCAAAACGGCTGTACGCAAGCTATTTGACCAACTACACCAACGTGAGGGATTGGGAGAAGGTGGTGTAAGGTTATTTCATTTGAGTACGAATATGTGCGCGGCTCATCGTAAAGATGTGTTGTCTGAACTAAAACGGGCCCTTGAGGCAAAAGAGCGTGTCATCTGCGTCAGCACGCAGCTTATTGAAGCGGGCGTGAATATCAGCTTTGAATGCGTTATTCGATCACTGTCCGGGCTGGACTCCATTGCGCAGGCAGCAGGCAGATGCAACCGACATGGCAAAGATGAGCTACGGTATGTGTACATCATTAAATCGGCCGACGAGGATCTTTCAAGGTTGCCTGAAATTCGGATCGGCAAGGAACAGACAGAGCGTATATTAAATGAGTTTGAGCAGGAGCCGCAAAGATTTGACCATAATTTATTATCTACATCAGCGATGAAAGCCTATTTTGAATATTACTACCACTATATTAAAGAAGAAATGGATTATCCCATCTCCAAGCTGGAAAAAAATTTGTTCGACTTGTTGAGCGCAAACAAGGACTATTATGGAGCATATAAGAAAAAGTGCCGTAAAAATCCCGAGATTCTAAGTCGCCCATCCTTAGCGACTGCCGAGCAATATTTTGAGGTCATCAGTAACAAGACTACATCAGTGTTGGCGCCCTATAATGACGAAGCAGAAGAGTTAATTCTGGATTTTAATGGCGAACTGGATAGCAGCGAATTAGGGGGGCTATTACGGAAGCTGCAACCCTATGTGATTAACATCTATGACCCTGAACTAAGGAAGCTGGAGAAAAGCGGTGATCTGTATCCTTTATTACACGGTCATGTGCTGGCATTACGAAAACCGGCTTATTCGCAGCAATTTGGAGTTGAAACAGAGGGTGAAGGCAAATGGCCGGATGCTATATTTTAAGATAGAAAGAGAAAACCCGCCAAAGGCGGGCATTCAAATAATCCTCTATAATTTTCAATCCACACTTCTCAGCGACAAATTAAGTGTAGCACAGGATGAGAAATACAATCAATCTGCAAAATGTTGCTTGTATTTATTTGGAATATAGTATATGTTGAGAATGTGAATTTTTATTTTATAAATGATCCTTTATAAGAAGGGAGGATGAAAATGCGAAATCAAATTGAATTTGAGGTGTTCGGGAGATACGGCCTTTTCACAGACCCATTAACCAAGCTCGGGGGCGAAAAATTTTCATATCAGGTTCCTAGCTATCAGAGCTTAAAGGGGATTGTGGAAAGTATCTACTGGAAGCCGACATTAACGTGGGTTGTTGACGAGGTTCGAGTTATGAATGTTTTCCAGACCGAATCGAAAGGGGTTCGCCCTATTGAATATAGTGGGGGAAATACCTTGGCCTACTACACCTATCTAAAAGACGTTCGTTATCAGGTCCGGGCGCATTTCGAATTTAACCCTCATCGTGAAGATCTCATTTACGACCGCAACGAATTTAAACATCACAACATCGCTAAACGAGCAGTCAAGGCCGGAGGACGCAGAGATATTTTTCTGGGTACCCGTGAATGCCAAGGCTACGTTGAACCCTGTGTTTTCGGCGAAGGAGCGGGTGACTACGATGAGGTTCCTGAAATTGATTTCGGCACAATGGTGCATGGAATCAGCTATCCGGATGAAACCGGTCGAAAAGAACGGGAAACCCGACTTTGGAGGGCCAAAATGCAACATGGCGTAATCCGCTTTATTCGTCCTGAGGAGTGCACACTGATACGTAAGACAGGTGAGGGGGCAGTGAAAGCGTTCAGCTCTGCCAACCTGCAAGGTGTGGACAGCCTGTACGAAGAAATGTTCGTGGATGGGGGAAGTGAATGAGCTGGCTAGCGAATTTATATAAAACGTATGAAAATCATACGCATGCTGTCGGGCAATTTGAGAAAAAGAAAAATGATCGCGAATACGCGTTAATCCCGGTATCTCATACGACACAGAGCGCTCACATTGAGGTTAATTTGGACGGAAAGGGCAATTATCTTTCAGCCAGAGTCCTAGACAAAAACGAGGGAAGCACTATTATTCCATGTACGGAAGCTTCTGCTAGTCGGACAAGCGCTCCAGTTCCGTATCCGCTCTTTGACAAGCTCGTCTATGTGGCAGGCGACTTTGTACAATATTGCGGCGAAGTAAAAGGAACGCCACACAAGGATTATATGAAGCAATTGCGTTCCTGGTGCGAATCTCCTTATGGGCACCCGAAGGTAAAGTGTGTTCATGAATATCTCGCTAAAGGAAATCTGATAACCGATCTCATTCGGGACAAAGTGCTCTCGGTTGACGATCAGGGAAAGTTAATTGAAAAATGGACGGCAGCGCTGGAAGCGGAGCGTGGGGAAAAGCCTGAGATTTTCAAAGTAATCGTCTCCGATCAAAGCGCTGCTTTTGTTCGCTTCGCCGTTCAGGTGCCAGGGGAAGTAGAATCCAGACTATGGCGTGACCCATCTGTTCAGCAATCTTTTATCCAGTTTTATGAGATGAGCTTAAAGGAAATAGACTTATGCTATGTATCGGGTGAACTGTTGCCCTATGCAGACAAACATACTTCGCGCATCCGCAACTCCGCTGACAAATCCAAGCTGATTTCAGCGAATGATTCTGACGGCTTCACCTATCGGGGACGATTTCGTAGCAGCCGCGATGCGGCGACGGTAAGCTACGAAGTATCCCAGAAGGCTCACAATGCCTTAAAGTGGCTGATCGAACGCCAAGGGATTACTGTGGACGGTAGAGTTTTCCTTGTGTGGGGAATAGAAAGTCTGGATGTGCCTGATCCGCTCGGTGATACGTTCAGCCTGTATCAAGATGAGGATGAAGAGCCGACAGGAGGAGACAGCACTCATAAGGAATTTGCTAATCAAGTGCGTCGCGCCATTGGCGGTTATCGTTATGATGGCGATTATGCCTCCAATGTCATCATTATGGTATTGGATGCGGCGACACCGGGGCGGCTGGCAATGGTATATTACCGTGATCTGAACAAGGAGATGTTTCTGGATCGGTTACAAGCTTGGCACGAAACCTGTTACTGGCAACATCGGTATCGGAAAAGTGCAGATAACAAGAACATTACCTTTATTGGAGCACCTGCAACGGGAGATATTGCCTTTGCAGCCTACGGTCCACGAGCGAATGATAAGATTGTCAAAGGTTTAATTGAACGGATGCTTCCATGCATTGTTGACGGACGAAAAATTCCGCTTGATATTGTACGCAGTGCGGTTAATCGTGCCTCGAATCCAGTGGGCTTGGATGAATGGGAGTGGGAGAAGACGTTGAGTATCACCTGCGCTTTAGTGAATAAAACATGTGAGGAGGAATTCGGATTGGATTTGAATATTGAAAATGATGATCGAAGTTATTTATTTGGAAGACTTCTGGCAATTGCCGATGTGCTGGAAAGCAGAGAGCTGGAGCGCGAGAAAAGAGCAGCAGGTAGAGAAAATAGACGTGCTACAAACGCCATACGTTATATGAATGTTTTTGCTCAGCGTCCGAAACGAACATGGGCTATTATTCAAGCTAATATTCAGCCATATATGGTTAAACTGGGTGGAAAAGCAGAGTTTTATAATCGTCTGTTAGACGAGGTATGTATTCAGTTCAAGCCAAATGATTTTTCAGATAAACAATTAAGTGGTAAATACCTGCTTGGATTTTCTAATCAACGCCACGATTTGTACACAAGTAAGAAAGACAAGGAAGCAACGAATAATGCAGATCAAGACGAAGATCAAGATCAAAAAAGTCACGACTAGGAGAGATTATATAAATGAGTGTACTTGACCATAAAATTGATTTTGCCGTTGTACTGTCAGTCCGTAATGCTAACCCGAACGGTGATCCGTTGAATGGCAATCGTCCGCGCCAAAATTATGACGGTTACGGTGAAATTTCCGATGTATGTATCAAACGCAAAATCCGTAATCGTCTACAAGATATGGGGGAATCCATTCTTGTACAATCCGATGAGAGACGTGTGGATGCTTACCGCAGCATTAAAGAACGTGTAGACGCTAATGCGGAAGTACAGGAATTTGGTAAGGGCAAAAAGCAAAACAATGAGCTTTACGCCCAAGCAGCCTGCAAGTCTTGGATTGATGTACGAAGTTTTGGGCAAGTATTTGCTTTTACCAAAGAGGATATATCCCTGGGCATTCGTGGACCTGTGTCCATACATACGGCGGTAAGCCTTGCTCCTATTGATATTTCCAGTATGCAAATTACCAAGAGCGTCAACGCAGTAACCCCGAAGGACCCTAATAAGAAAAGCTCTGATACGATGGGGATGAAGCACAGGGTTGATTTTGGCGTCTATGTTTTTTATGGAAGTATAAATACACAATTGGCGGAAAAAACCGGATTTACCTATGAGGATGCAGAGAAAATTCGGGAAGCTTTAAGAACACTGTTCGAAAATGATACCTCTTCCGCACGTCCTGATGGGAGTATGGAAGTTCATCATCTGTACTGGTGGGAGCATAATTCCAAATTAGGGCAATATTCTTCGGCTAAAGTCCATCGTTCACTACAAATTCAGCTAAATAAAGATGTGAGCGAAGCGAGGTCTTTTGAGGATTACGTATGCACGGTTCAACCGCTGGAGGACTTAACGGTTCAAGAGTATGCAGGGCTATAACGAAGAGGATTATTTGCTGCTATCCGGTATTCAGCATTTTAATTTCTGTAGAAGGCAGTGGGCGTTAATTCACATTGAGCAGCAATGGGAAGAAAATGTGCGGACGATCGAGGGAGATCATTTACACCGAAAAGCCGATCAGCCCATGATTCGTGAAAAAAGAGGCGATAAACTCGTCGTGCGCGCATTACCCGTACATTCCAGAGAGCTTGGTATTACTGGAATCTGTGACGTCGTAGAGTTTGTACGTGATGGTCATGGGGTTCCGCTGGCAGGGGAGGAAGGTACGTACCTTCCTTTTCCTGTGGAGTACAAGCGTGGCAAACCCAAACGAAATGATTCAGATCATTCTCAGTTAGTCGCACAAGTGATGTGTCTTGAAGAAATGCTCGTGTGTGATATTTCAAAAGGCTACTTTTATTACGATGAGATCAAGCATCGGGTAGAGGTCATGATCACTGCTGCTGACCGTGAACGGGTGCGAACAAGCTTGCAGGAAATGCGGCATTATTTTGAGCGAAACCATACACCTAAAGCCAAAGCAGGGCCACATTGCCAAAGCTGCTCGCTTCAGCACATATGTGTGCCGGAAATTTTGAATAAAAGGTCTGTTTCCAGTTTCATTGAAAGCAGGATAGCTGAATGAAAAAATTACTGAATACGTTGTTTGTTACCTTGCCGGATACGTACTTGTCACTGGATGGGGACAATATCGTTATCAAACAAGAAGAGGCCATTCTGGCACGCTACCCGTTGCATAACCTGGAAGCTGTATGTACTTTTGGCTATGCAGGGGTAAGTCCGGGACTGATGGGTGCTTGTGCATCACGCAATATAGATTTAACCTTTATGACGCGAACTGGACGCTTCTTGGCACGTGTGATCGGAGAGAGCCGTGGAAATGTGGTACTCCGAAAAGAACAGTATCGGATTTCCGATGATGACCAAAGAAGTGCTCTTGTAGCCAGAAATATGATTATAGGCAAGATATATAATAATAAATGGATTTTGGAGCGAGCGACAAGGGACTATCCCCTACGTATTGACGCTGATCGAATGAAAAAGGTGACTGCTTCTTTAGCAGGGGCCATGCAGCAAGTCCGTGAAGTGGAGGACCTGGACATTTTGCGTGGTTTGGAGGGTGCGGCGGCTGTACAGTACAATTCGGTTTTTGATGAGCTGATTTTGCAGCAAAAGAAGGATTTTTACTTCCATGGACGCAATAAACGTCCGCCGTTGGATAATGTCAATGCTTTATTATCTTTTGCCTATACACTTCTGTCCAACGATATGAAATCTGCACTGGAAGCTGTCGGATTGGATGCTTATGTAGGTTTTCTGCATAGAGATCGTCCGGGGCGAGCTTCATTGGCACTGGATGTTATGGAAGAACTTCGTGGAGTATATGCAGACCGTTTTGTCCTTACATTGATTAACAAAAAGTTGATTCATGGCAAAGGATTTTACAAAAAAGAAAATGGCGCTGTGATTATGGACGATGACACGAGAAAAATAGTATTGAAGGCATGGCAGGAACGCAAACAGGAAAAGATTATTCATCCTTATTTGAATGAGAAAATGTCTTGGGGGCTTGTGCCCTATTCACAGGCTTTGCTCTTGGCTAGATATATTCGAGGAGATTTGGACGAGTACCCTCCATTTTTGTGGAAGTAGGTGTGATCTTGCTAATCCTAATTACGTATGATGTAAGCACAGTGGACAGGGAAGGCAGAAAAAGACTGGCCAAGGTTGCGAAAAAGTGTGTAGATCACGGACAAAGGGTGCAAAATTCCGTGTTTGAGTGCATTTTGGATTCGGCCCAGTTTCGCCGTTTGAAGTATGAATTAGAAGAATTGATCGACAAAAAAGAAGACAGCCTGCGTTTCTACAATTTAGGAGATAACTATAAAAAGAAAGTAGAGCATATGGGTGCAAAAGAAGCTTACGATATGGAAAGCCCGCTGATTCTGTAAGGTGCGAATGTGAAGCTCACATAAAAACCCCGGATCCTTCGCACCTCGAAATTTGTCGAAAAGGATTAGAATCCACTTTCTATAATAGAAGTCAAGGGTGGATTCAAACTTTTTTAGCATCATTTTTTGCGAAAATGTATGGAATTGATATCATTAGGGTATCAATTTCTGTATTTTCGCTGTCGCACTCTGTATGGAGTGCGTGGATTGAAATAGAACATCAGGGTAAGGGCATAGCGGACACTATATAGTCGCACTCTGTATGGAGTGCGTGGATTGAAATATTTTAAACATGGTGAGTTGTCACCTCCGTATTAGTCGCACTCTGTATGGAGTGCGTGGATTGAAATCTTAAGGCTTACTTATCAGCGCAGCAATCCATACCAGTCGCACTCTGTATGGAGTGCGTGGATTGAAATTATCGTGATGAGGTAAACCGCATGAATGCTAATAAGGTCGCACTCTGTATGGAGTGCGTGGATTGAAATTCTAGTCTTGACGGCTTACCTAGTCAAATTAAGCCGGTCGCACTCTGTATGGAGTGCGTGGATTGAAATATCAGATTTGACTTTCTTGCCCTGTGATGGAAAGCGTCGCACTCTGTATGGAGTGCGTGGATTGAAATAATTGCATCAAAATGTGTTTTTGGCACGTTAAACCCTCGTCGCACTCTGTATGGAGTGCGTGGATTGAAATTGCTTTTTCCGCCTCAAGACGCTCAGTTGCGGTCATGTCGCACTCTGTATGGAGTGCGTGGATTGAAATTCCCCGAGAGTGCATGACTGCTTTGCTTATTCCGGTCGCACTCTGTATGGAGTGCGTGGATTGAAATTGTAGACTCTAACTGTTTAGCTTCGCGATTATAAGTCGCACTCTGTATGGAGTGCGTGGATTGAAATATTTTAAAAGCCAGTTCTTATGGGCAGAGATTTAGTCGCACTCTGTATGGAGTGCGTGGATTGAAATATCACCACCTTTAAGGATACTGCGACGAGCGCCACCGTCGCACTCTGTATGGAGTGCGTGGATTGAAATCGAAAACGGCGCGGCGTAATCAGACATAAACG